>JAIXTS010000322.1 GCA_027483805.1 Azospirillum sp.
ATCCTTGCTCAAATCAAGAACTCCTGGAGTTAAAAAATCACCATGCGGCGGGTCAAACTCGACCGAATTGATCGGCGCATCCTGCGCGACCTGCAGGCGGACGGCCGGATGACCAATGTGGAATTGGCCCGGCGTGCCGGCATTTCGGCTCCCCCCTGCTTGCGGCGCGTACGTGCGCTGGAAGAGGCGGGCTACATCCGGGGCTACCATGCCGACATCAATCCGGAATCCATGGGCTTCCATGTCACGGTTTTCGCACAGGTCGGCCTGTCGTCCCAGGCGGAAAGCGATCTGAAGCGCTTTGAAGCCCTGGTCAATTCCTGGCCGGAGGTTCGGGAGTGCAACATGCTGGCCGGTGAGACGGACTTCCTGCTGAAGGTGGTCGCCGTCGATTGGGACAGCTATCAGCGCTTCCTGACCACGAAGCTGACGGCGGCGCCCAATGTCAGCCACGTCAAATCGGCGCTGGCTATCCGCCAGTCCAAATACGCCCCCGGCGTGCCGATCGATGTGGATGTCGGTCCGGAGTCGAAAGACGATGACGAGGATATCGACGATTGACGGTCTTCACGAAAGGGCGCCCCACCGGGCGCCCTTTCTGTTTCAGCCTATGGCCAGGCGCAGCAGCCCGAACGCCGCCCCGGCCAGAACCAGCCAATGCACCGCCAGATTGAAGCGCAGCAGGGCGGTCAGGGTGATGGCGGCCACCAGCAACGCCACCCAATCGGCCTGCCCGCCGGGCAGCAGCACCTGTTCGCCCAGCACCACGCCCAGATTCAGGATCACACCCACCACAGCCGCCGTGATCGCGGCCAGCGCCCCGGCTGCCGCGCGGTTATGGATCAGCGCTTCGACATAGGGCGCGCCGGCGAAGATGAAAAAGAAGCAGGGCAGGAAGGTGACATAGGTGGTGAGCCCGGCACCGATCAGCCCGGCCATGCCCGGCGACAGATCGCCCGGATGGTTCCAGCCCGCGAAGAAGCCGACATACTGGGTCACCAGGATCAGCGGCCCCGGCGTGCTTTCGGCCAGGGCCAGACCGTTCAGCATGTCGGCCGGGGTCAGCCAGTGATAGGTCTCCACCGCCCGTTCGGCGATGAAGGGCAGCACGGCATAGGCGCCGCCAAAGGTGACAAAGGCCGAGGTGGTGAACAGATCGGCAATATCGGCCCAGGGCTGGCGTCCCAGCAGCAGCACGGTGGCGGTCACCGGCACCAGCAACAGCACCGCGAACAGCAGTGACAGACGCAGCAGGCGCTGCGCGCTGCGGTCGCCTGGCCGGTCATCCGGCACAAAATCGTCCGTCACGCCATGGCCGGTGGGGGCGAACAGCTGTTTGCCCGCCTTTGCTGCGCCATAGCCGATCAGGGCGGCCCCAGCGATCAGCACCGGGAAGGGCAGGTGCCCCAGATAGAGCCCCAGGAAGGCGACCAGCGCCAGCAACAGGGGGGCGGGCCCCTTCAGGGTGCGCTTTCCCAGGCGCCAGACAGAGGCGGCGATGATGGCAATGACCACGGGCTTCACCCCGTCGAACAGCGCTGCCACCCAGACCAGATCCCCATGGTCGGCCGCCAGCCAGGAGAGGCCCAGCAATACCAGGGCGCCCGGCAGTACAAACAGGCCACCCGCCACCAGCCCGCCCAGCGTGCCATGCAGACGCCAGCCGATATAGGTCGCCAGCTGCTGCGCTTCCGGCCCCGGCAGCAGCATGGCAAAGTTCAGCCCGTGCAGGAACCGTGTGCTGTCAATCCAGCGGCGCTTGTCCACCAACTCCTGCTGCATCAGGGCGATCTGACCCGCCGGGCCGCCAAAGCTGACACAGCCCAACCAGAACCAGAATCGCCAAAATTCCCCGAAACCGGGCATATGCTGCTCCCCTTCCCCTGCAAATGGCGTGGATGCTGCGGATAAGGCAAGACGGATGCAACCTTGTCCTTATGACAAGACAATGAATGCGCGGGCTGGTCAGATGCGTCAGGAAGGATGGGTTGCTGCCTGGAACCGACGATGATGTACAACCCGACCCATTTCAAGATGGAGGAGAGCGAGGCGCTGGCCCTCCTGGAAACCATGTCTTTCGCCACGCTTGTCAGCCTGGGCCAGGGCGGATTGCTGTCCACGCCGCTGCCCCTGTTGCTGGACCGGTCCGGCGGTGGGCTTCGTCTGATCGGGCATGTGGCCCGGGCCAACCCGCATTGGAAAAGCTTCGATCCTGCCGTGCCGTCGCTGGCCATCTTCCAGGGCGGTGATGGTTATGTCACACCCGCCTGGTACGCGGAGAAGCAGAAGAGCGGCAAGGTCGTGCCCACCTGGAACTATGTCACCGTCCATGCCCATGGGCGGCTGGAGGTGGTGCAGGATGCGGCCGGGCTTCTGGACATTGTCAGCCGCCTGACCGACCGGCATGAGACGGGGCGGGAACGGGCATGGCAGGTGGCCGACGCACCGGCCGATTATATCGCTGCCATGCTGCGCGGTATTGTCGGGCTTGTGCTGCATGTCGACAGGCTGGAGGGCAAGGCCAAGCTGTCGCAGAACAAGGACGAGGCCGACCGCGCCGCCATCCGCGCCGGGATGGAGGGCGTGTTGGCAATACCGTGACGGTCAGACCCGGCTCATGAAGCCCAGGCGCACGGCAAGTCCCAGGAACAGGGCGCCGGACAGATAGTTCAGCACCTTTGCTGCTGTCGGGTTCTGCGCCAGCTGCCGGCCCAGCCCGCCGGCCCCGGCACCCACCAGACCGTTCACCACGGTGCCGGAAACATTGACCAGGGTCCCCAGGATCAGGGCCTGGACCACGACACTGCCCCAGGCCGGATCAATGAATTGCGGCAGGAAGGCCATGTAGAAGATGGCGACCTTCGGGTTCAGCATGTTGGTCAGGGCGCCGCGCAGGAAGATGCGGCGGATATCCTTCTGGGTGACCTTTGTCCCCTCTGCCGCCACGGGGGGTGACCGGAACGTGTTCCAGGCCAGCCAGAGCAGATAGGCCGCCCCCGTCCAGCGCACGATCTCGAACAGCAGGGGCGATGCCATCAGCAGACCGGCCAGCCCGAAGGCCGCCGCCGCCGTATGCACCATGGCCCCGCAGGCCACGCCCAGTGATGCGGCAACCCCCGCCTTGGGCCCGCGATGCGCCCCGCTGCCCAGGCAGAACAACATGTCGGGGCCGGGTGTCAGGTTCAGCGCCAGGGCGGCGGCCATGAACAGAGCCAGGGTTTCAATGGGGAAGGCAGGCATGGGCGGGGCACTCCATTGCCGTGGAAGCACCCATGCTGCCGCCGGTGACGGTCTTACGCCACCACGATTTCTTCAGCCCTGTATCCCTGAATATAGAGCAGCGCCGTCAGGTCGCCATGGTCGATGCGGGCGCGGGCTTGCGCGGCGACGCTGGGCTTGGCGTGATAGGCGACACCGATGCCGGCGGCCAGCAGCATGGGCAGATCGTTGGCGCCGTCACCCACCGTGATGCTGGCGGCCACCGGCACGCGCTTGGCCGCCGCGATGCGGATCAGGGCCTGATGTTTGGCGTCCTTATCCAGGATCGGGTCAAACACCGTGCCGGCCAGCTTGCCGCCCTCAACAATCAGGTCATTGGCCTGATCCTCGTCAAAGCCCAGCGTTTCGCGCACATGCGACGTGAAGGTCTTGAACCCGCCCGACACCAGGGCGCAATAGACGCCATGCTTCTTCAAGGTGGCGAGCAGGGTGGCGGCCCCCGGCATATAGGTGATGCGCCCGATCATCTGGGTCAGTACACCGGCATCCAGCCCGGCCAGCAGCGCCACGCGTTCACGCAGCGCACCCTTGAAGTCGATCTCGCCATTCATGGCGCGGTGGGTGATGGCGGCGATACGCTCACGCGCCCCCACCAGATCACCCAGCTCGTCCAGCATCTCCTGCTGAATGATGGTCGATTCCATGTCGGCGACCAGCACCGACTTGCGCCGGCCCTCCACGGCCTGGGCTACGATATCGACAGGCTTGCCCGCCAGCGCCTGGGCCACGGCGGCTTGCGCCTGATCGTCATTCAGACCGTTGAAGCCGATATCGCAGGCGATGCCCGGCACCAGCCAGTCCGCCGGCGCCGTCTCCGCCCCCAGATCGGACAGCGCAGCGCGCGCATTCCTGGCGACGGCATCGTCCAGCTTGAAGGCGGCCGGATCGGCGATCAGGGTCAAGACTTGGCGCAGCATCGGATGTCCCGTCCATCAGGGTTGGTCGATTGCCGCCCTTATCGCCGCTGCGGGGCGGCAGTGCAATGGGGCGTGGGCGGGGGGCGGGGATGCTCAATCGTGGCGGTGGGGCGTACATGCTTCACCTTGTCCTTCTGCCGGACGCGGCTAATATAGAGCTGTGGATGTGGAGGTGCCGTAATGTCGCCAGTCTCTGCCCGGAAGACGCCCAGCGACGCTGACAAACAGCGTGACAGCCGGAAAAAGGCGGTTGCCCGGCTCCAGGGGTTGCTTGACCGCACCCCTCTGCCGGTTGAACTACAAGGCCTGTCTGAGGACGAAATCGCTACATTGGCCGATAGCATGGTGCGCGAAGTCCGGGCTGTGACGCGCGGCGCCGCGTGACATGCGGGTGGTGATCGACTGCAACGTTGTTGTTTCGGCAGCACTTGGCAGCGCCGTATGTCAGGCGGCCCTGGCAGAATGCGAACACCACCATGTCATCCTGCTGGATGCTGCCATCCTGGCTGAATATCGCCCTGTGGCCACCTATCCCAAGTTCAAATCGGCGATCCGTGATCGTATGGTCACCTTGATCAACGACGTGGTCGCCGTTGCCGAACAGATTTCTGTGCCGTCTGACTATCTTGCAAGCGCTGCTATCCGTGATCCTGATGACGTCATCTATCTGATCGTGGCTGATGTCGGTGGAGCCGACCTGATCATCACCGGGAACAGTCGTGATTTTGTCGAGACGACGTACGGCCCGGCCCGGGTGATCACAGCCCGCGCGTTTCTGGAAGAGTTCGGCTGATCGGCACCTTGCCATCCCGGCCCCAGGGCGATAACACCAGCCGATGAACGCGTCCTCAGCCCACATCCCTGCCGAACCCCGCCCCGTCCTTGTCATCGGCGGCCCCACCGCCTCGGGCAAGTCCGGGCTGGCGCTGGCGTTTGCGAAGCGGGCCGGCGGCGTGGTGATCAATGCCGACAGCATGCAGGTCTATGCCGACCTGCGCGTGGTCACCGCCCGACCGTCGGTGGCGGACGAGGCGGACGCCCCGCACACTCTTTATGGTGTTGTGCCCGCGTCGGTGCGGATGAGTGCCGCACGCTGGCGGGAGTTGGCGCTGGCGGAGATCGACAGGGCGCATGCCATCGGGCTGCTGCCCATCGTGGTGGGCGGCACGGGGCTGTATCTGCGCTCCCTGATGCAAGGTCTGTCCGACATCCCCGATATCCCGGCTGACGTGCGTCAGGCCGCCATGGATCTGCAGGCGGCAATCGGCAGTCCCGAACTGCATGCCCGTCTGGCGGCGGTGGACCCGGTGACGGCATCGCGCCTGCACCCGACCGACAGCCAGCGCCTGATCCGCGCCTGGGAAGTGGTGCAGGCCACAGGCCGGTCGATCAGCGACTGGCAGGCCGCACCCCCCACCGATGTGCCCACACATCTCTCCTTCACCACCCTGGTGGTCGAACCGCCGCGCCCGCGCCTTTACGCGCAATGCGACCAGCGGTTCCTGACCATGCTGGAACAGGGGGCGGAGGCGGAGGTGGCGGCCCTGATGGCACAGGGGCTTGATCCGGTGCTGCCAGCCATGAAGGCGCTGGGCGTGCCGGAGATCGCCGCCATCCTGTCCGGTGCAATGGAGCGGGAACCGGCCATCATCAAGGCACAGCAGCTGACCCGTAACTATGCCAAGCGGCAATTAACATGGTTCCGTAACCAGATGTCTGCCGCAGTGCGGTTGGATTCGACGGAACTTGCAACGGAGATGGCGTTCACGAAATTTTATGACCGTATCATGACAGGCATGACTAAGAACATTGCCAAAACTGGTTGACCATCTTTCCGGTTCCGTCTAGGGTGCCGCCACGTCGCCCTTCGCCCCTGCGAAAGGCGGCGTTTTTCAACCCCGTTGGAACTGTTTGAAAGCGTCTGCCATGTCGTCGGGAACCATCCTCTCCGGTGCGGAAATCGTCATCAAGGCCCTGCGGGACCAAGGTGTAGATACGATCTTCGGGTATCCGGGTGGGGCGGTACTACCCATCTATGATGCGCTGTTCAAACAGAACCAGATCAAGCATATCCTGGTTCGCCACGAACAGGCCGCCGTCCATGCCGCCGAAGGCTATGCACGGTCATCCGGCAAGGTCGGTGTCGTTCTGGTCACGTCCGGCCCCGGCGCCACCAATGCCGTCACCGGCCTGGTCGATGCGCTGATGGACAGCATTCCCATCGTCTGCCTGACGGGGCAGGTGCCCACGCACCTGATCGGCAATGACGCGTTCCAGGAATGCGACACGACCGGCATCACCCGGCCCGCGACCAAGCACAATTATCTGGTCAAGGACGTCAATAATCTGGCCCGCACGCTGCACGAGGCGTTCTATGTGGCCAAGAATGGCCGTCCGGGCCCCGTCGTCATCGACATCCCCAAGGATGTGCAGTTCGCCGACGGCGTCTATCGCACGCCGGGCGAAAGCCAGCCCAAATCCTACCGCCCGCAGGTGAAGCCCGACCTGAACAAGGTCGAGGAGGCGGTGGAGATGCTGGCCAATGCCAAGCGTCCCATCTTCTATGTCGGTGGTGGGGTGATCAATGCCGGCCCGGTCGCCAGCCAGTTGCTGACGCAACTTGTGCGCATGACGGGTTATCCCTGCACCACCACCCTGATGGGTCTGGGCGCCTATCCGGCCCATGATCAGCAGTGGCTGGGCATGCTGGGCATGCACGGGACCTACGAGGCCAATCTGGCCATGCATGGCTGCGACCTGATGGTCTGCGTCGGCGCCCGGTTCGATGACCGCGTGACCGGCAAGATCAGCGAATTCAGCCCCGGATCGAAGAAGATCCATATCGATATCGACCCGTCGAACATCAACAAGAATGTCCGGGTGGACCTGCCCATCGTCGGCGACGCGGCCTATGTCCTGGAAGACATGATCCGCATCTGGAAGGCCCGCAACAAGCGCGCCGATCAGGCGGCGCTGAAGTCCTGGTGGGACCAGATCACCGTCTGGCGGTCCAAGGATTGCCTGAAGTATGAGAAGACCGAGAAGGTCATCAAGCCGCAATATGCGCTTGAACGGCTGCGCGCCGCCATCCAGGGCCGTGACGATGTGTTCATCTCCACCGAGGTGGGCCAGCATCAGATGTGGGCGGCCCAGTTCCTGCCGTTCAACAAGCCGAACCGCTGGCTGACCTCGGGCGGGTTGGGCACCATGGGTTATGGCCTGCCGGCCGCTATCGGCGCGCAGATCGCCAATCCCGGCGCGCTGTGCATCGATGTTGCTGGTGAGGCGTCGATCCAGATGAATATTCAGGAAATGTCGACGGCTCTGCAGTACCGCCTGCCGGTCAAGGTGTTCATCCTGAACAATCAGTGGATGGGCATGGTCCGGCAGTGGCAGGAGCTGCTGCACGGTTCGCGCTTCTCCGAAAGCTATTCCGAAGCGCTGCCCGACTTTGTGAAGCTGGCCGATGCGTTCGGCGGTGTGGGCCTGCGCGCCACCAAAGTGTCGGAAGTGGATGATGTCATCGCTGAGATGATCGCCATCCCGCGCCCCGTGATTGTCGATATGTGCGTGGATCAGAAGGAAAACTGCTTCCCCATGATCCCCGGCGGCAAGGCCCATAATGAAATGCTGCTGGGCCCGGCGGACAAGGTGTCCGAGGCCACGCCGGAGGAGGGGATGGTGCTGGTGTAAGCCAGCCGTCCCGATCCTTCGCCCGACCCAGACCAGATTTCCCGGAGCCTTGCCCCGTGACCACCCAAGATACCAACATCCGCCGCCACACCATCTCCGTGCTTGTTGATAACGAGCCGGGCGTGCTGGCCCGCGTCATCGGCCTGTTTTCCGGCCGTGGCTATAATATCGAAAGCCTGACCGTGGCGGAGATCGATGCCAGCGACAGCCTGTCGCGCATCACTGTCGTGACTTCGGGCACCCCCATGATCATCGAACAGATCAAGGTGCAGCTGGAGCGCCTCGTGCCCGTGCACAAGGTCAAGGACCTGACCCTGGAAGGCCCGTTCATCGAACGCGAGATGGCCCTGGTCAAGGTTGTGGCCAATGGCGAGAAGCGTGTCGAGAGCCTGCGCATTGGTGATGTGTTCAAGGCCCGCGTCGTGGACGCCACCATCAACAGCTTTGTGTTTGAGATCACCGGCACCGCCGATGACCTGAACCGCTTCATCGACCTGATGCAGCAGCTGGGCGAGGTTGATATCAGCCGCACCGGCGCCGCCGCCCTGTCGCGCGGCACCTCGACCCTGTAAGCACCTTTATCCCCAATGCCGGAACCCCGTCCCGGGGTCCGGACATGACCACAGCAGAGCAGAACGAAGGAACATTCCCATGCGCGTCTATTACGATCGCGACGCCGACGTCAACCTGATCAAGGGTAAGAAGGTCGCCATCGTCGGCTATGGCAGCCAGGGCCATGCCCACGCCCAGAATCTGCGGGACAGCGGCGTAACCGACGTGATCATCGCGCTGAAGGCCAATTCGCCGACCCGCGCCAAGGCCGAAGCCGCCGGCTTCACCTGCGTCACCCCGGCCGAGGCTGCGGCCACCGCCGACGTGATCATGATCCTGACGCCGGATGAGCATCAGGCCGACCTGTACAATAACGAGATCGGCCCGAACCTGAAGCAGGGCTCCGCCATCGCCTTCGCCCACGGCCTGAACGTGCATTTCCGCCTGATCGAGCCGCGCCCGGACACGGACGTGTTCATGATCGCGCCGAAGGGCCCCGGCCACACGGTCCGCGGTGAATATAAGAAGGGCGGCGGCGTTCCCTGCCTGGTCGCCGTTCACCAGAATGCGTCGGGCAACGCGTTTGACGTCGCTCTGTCCTACGCCTCTGCCGTTGGCGGTGGCCGTTCCGGCATCATCGAGACCACCTTCAAGGAAGAGTGCGAAACCGACCTGTTCGGTGAGCAGGCTGTCCTGTGCGGTGGCCTGACCAAGCTGATCCAGGCTGGTTTCGAGACGCTGACGGAGGCTGGTTATGCCCCGGAAATGGCCTATTTCGAATGTCTGCATGAAGTGAAGCTGATCGTGGACCTGATCTACGAAGGCGGCATCGCCAACATGCGCTACTCCATCTCCAACACGGCCGAATATGGTGACTATGTCACCGGTCCGCGCATCGTGACGGACGA
>JAIXTS010000317.1 GCA_027483805.1 Azospirillum sp.
GCGCCACCGGTCAGGCGCAGCACCGGCCGGGCCTTGCCGTCGGACAGCACTTCGATATCCTTGAAATGCACGCCATCCGCATAGCCGGTGCCCAGCGCCTTGGTCGCCGCCTCCTTGGCGGCAAAACGCTTGGCATAGGTGGCGGCGCGCACGGTCGCACTGCCCGCCGCGTCGGCGCGGGCGCGTTCGGCATCGGTGAAGACGCGGGCGGCAAAACGGTCGCCGAACCGGTCCAGGCTGGCCTGGATGCGGCGGATATCGACCAGATCGCTGCCGATGCCCAGGATCATGCGGCCCCCGACCGGCGTCCGGCATCCATGTGCGCACGCATCTGCGCTATGGTGGCGGGCAGACCGAAAAAGATCGCCTCACCCATCATGAAATGCCCGATATTCAGTTCCACCACCGACTGGATGGCCGCCACCGGACCGACATTGTCAAAGGTCAGGCCGTGGCCGGCATGGCATTCCAGACCGATGGCGGCGGCATGGGCCGCACCCTTCACCAGCCGGGCCAGTTCGGCGTCCCGCACGGGACCGGCGGCAGCATCGGCATAGGCACCGGTGTGCAGTTCGACGACCGGCGCGCCCAGGTCACGGGCGGCGTCCAACTGGTTCGGCTCAGCGCCGATAAAGATGGAAACCCGGATGCCGGCATCGGCCAGCCGGGCGACATAGGGCTTCAGGTGGGCGCGGTTACCGACGACATCCAGACCGCCCTCCGTCGTCCGCTCCTCCCGCTTTTCCGGCACCAGACAGACGGCATGCGGACAGTGGCGCAGCGCAATGGCCAGCATCTCCTCCGTCGCTGCCATTTCCAGGTTCAACGGCTTGTGCAGCTCGGCCATCAGCCGATCGATATCCTCGTCCCGGATGTGGCGGCGGTCTTCGCGCAGATGGGCGGTGATGCCGTCGGCACCCGCATGCACGGCCAACAGCGCGGCGCGCACGGGACACGGATTGTCCCCACCGCGCGCGTTCCGCACGGTGGCCACATGGTCGATATTCACGCCCAGACGCAACGGATTGGCACCCATCATATCCCCTTGCCCACAAGCTGGCGGCCGGCCCGACGCCGCTCACGCCGCCTTTCCTGATAGAACCGGATCACTGGCTTGGCAATCACGTAAGCGATGATGCCCGCCGCCACACCCATCAGGGCACCACCTGTCAGCATGGGCAGGAAGACCTGCCAGGGATGGTCGATCAGGAAAGCCAGTGTCAGACCTGCCTTGTCATCATGCCCCGGCGCCAAACCCAGCATCCAGCAGCCGAGCCGGTAGCTGGCATACCAGATGGCCGGAAAGGTCCAGGGATTGGCTGTGATGGTTCCCACCATGGCCCCCATGATGGAGGCCCGTGTCGCCCAGGCCAGAAGGAAGGCGATCGGGAAATGCAGACCCAGCAGCGGGGTCATGGCCAGCGCCACCCCCCAGGCGATGCCCAGCGCGATGGCATGCGGCGACCCCTGGATACGCGCGATCCGGTAGGCAACATACCGCCCGGACCGCACCAGCCCCATGGAGGGCCAGAGCAGCCGGCGCAAGCGCCCCGCCGGGGTCAACGGTACACGCCGCCTGAACATGATCTCTTCCGGTTCCTTCCCGATGCCCCGAAGGGATCGTCAGCGGCCACGTTCGACCGAATGGATCACCGGGGTTGCCCGCAGCGCCGCCATGATGTTGGTCAGATGCTTGACATCCTTGACGTCCACATCGATCAGCATCTCGAAATAATCGTTGGTGCGGTTGGTGATCTTCAGATTGGTGATGTTGCCGCCATTCTTGCCGATGACCGTGGACAAGGTGCCCAGCGCCCCCGTCTCGTTCGCGACCACCACTGACAGGCGACCGACCAGATCGTTGGGCGCATCGGCGTCCGGGTCCCAGGACACGTCGATCCAGCGTTCCGGACTGTCGTGGAAGCTCTCCAGCGTCTCGCAATCGATCGTGTGGATCGTTACACCCTTGCCGGTGGTGACAATGCCAACGATGCGGTCGCCCACGATCGGGTGACAGCAGCGGGCATAATGCACCGCCATGCCGGGGATCAGGCCCCGGATGGCCAGCGGCGTTGTGCCCCTGCCCTTTGTGACCGGCTTTGGCTTGGTGGCGATGGCCACCACCTTGTCGTCCGCCACCTGGGGGTTGACGTTGCGGTGGCCGGGGAAAATGGAATTGAAGACGTCGCGCTGGCCCTCGGTACCGGCGCCGATCGCGGCCAGCAGGTCATCCACGCTGGGCTGCTGATAAATCTTCAGAACGCCTTCGAAGGCCTTTTCCGAATATTCATAGCCTTCCTGCTTGAACAGCCGCTCCATCAGGCCACGGCCCAGCTTGATATGCTCGCCCCGCTGCTGGGTGCGGATGAACCGGCGGATGCGGGCGCGGGCCTTGCCGGTGATGACGAAGTTTTCCCAGTCCGGCGAAGGGGAGGAATTCTTCGAGGTCAGCACCTCCACCTGGTCGCCATTCTGCAAATGGCTGCGCAGCGGCTGCATGCGGCCATTGATCTTGGCACCGACACAGGTGTCGCCGACCTGGCTGTGCACGGCGTAGGCAAAATCGACGGGCGTGGCCCCGCGCGGCAGGGCGATCAGGTCGCCCTTGGGCGTGAAGCAGAACACCTGATCCTGGAACAGTTCCAGTTTGGTATGTTCCAGGAACTCCTCGGGCCGCGTCGCATGCTCAAGAATGTCCAGCAGTTCACGCAGCCAGCGATATTGCCGCCCCTCGGTCTTGGGCTGTTCGCCCGGCGCGCCTTGCTTGTAGGACCAGTGGGCAGCCACGCCCATATCGGCCACATCATGCATGTCGCGGGTGCGGATCTGCACCTCGATCCGCTGCTTCTCCGGGCCGATGACGGTGGTGTGGATCGACTGATAGCCGTTGGGCTTGGGCGTGGAAATATAGTCCTTGAACCGCCCCGGCACGACGGGATAGCGGGCATGGATGATGCCCAGCGCCTGATAGCATTCGCCCAGCGTATCGACGACGACGCGGAAGGCCATCACATCGGACAGCTGTTCAAACGCCACATTCTTGGCGTGCATCTTGCGCCAGATCGAATAGGGCGATTTCAGACGCCCATAGATCTCGGCATTGGCGACGGCCGAATCGTTGCTGAACCGGACGGTCTTGTCCAATTCCTCGATGATGCGGTCGACGCGGGCCTTGCCTGTGGATTGCAGATCATCCAGGCGGATGCGGATACTGTCATAGGCGTCCGGGTTCAGTTCCTTGAACGCCAGGTCCTCCAGCTCATCCTTCCAGCGCTGGATACCGATACGTTCGGCCAGCGGGACATAGATTTCCAGCGTCTCGCGCGCGATGCGGCGGCGTTTCTCCGGCTTCAGGAACTGGATCGTGCCCATATTATGCAGGCGGTCGGCCAGCTTGACCAGAAGGACACGAATATCCTCCGACATGGCCAGCACCAGCTTGCGGAAATTCTCCGCCTGCTTGGTGCTTTCGCTCTGCTCACCGATATTCTGCAATTCGATGCGCGACAGTTTGGTCACGCCATCAACCAGACGCGCCACCTCAGGGCCGAACAGACGCTGGATTTCCTCCAGCGTCGTCAGCGTATCCTCAACCGTGTCGTGCAGCAGGGCCGTGATGATGCTGTTGGCGTCGAGCTTCAGCTCCGTCAACAGCCAGGCCACCCAGATCGGGTGGACATAGTAGGGATCGCCACTGGCCCGCGTCTGTGAACCATGCGCCTTCATCGTGAAGACGTAGGCGCGATTGAGCGCGTCCTCATCGGCGTTGGGGTCATACCCCATCACGCGCTCAACCAGCTCGTACTGGCGGATGATCTTGGTCTGGCGGCTCATGTCAGGCCGCCTTTTCCGGCATTATCGCGCCAACACGGGCCTTCCATTTGCACAGTCCCGTCGGCTTCAGATATCCTCGTCGGCCAGATCGGCACCGCCGACATCGCCCTCGGAGAAGTCAATCTCGCCGCCCAGCTCATCCTCGGCTTCGGCGCGGGCCGCGTCGGCACCCCAGGCGGTTTCGCCGGCCATCAGCTCGACAATCTCTTCTTCCGGCTCGTCCTGTTCCGGCACGCGCTGGTGGCCCTTGATCAGGCTGTTCTTCAGGTGTTCGAGCACCACCGTCTCGTCGGCGATTTCGCGCAGCGCGACGACGGGGTTCTTGTCATTGTCCCGGTCGATCGACAGGGGCGAACCGGAGGCGATGTCACGGGCGCGCTGGGCAGCCATCATCACCAGTTCGAAACGGTTCGGAATCTTCAGGACGCAATCTTCAACGGTAACGCGGGCCATATCCAGATACTCTCCAGCGACGGATAA
>JAIXTS010000223.1 GCA_027483805.1 Azospirillum sp.
ATCCGCTACATCACCAACAAGCCGGACCAGAACACCCAGGAAGGCACCACCGAACTGTCGGTTGAACAGATCGATGGCGGCGGCACCGGGTACAGCGCCAAGGCCATGATGAATGTGCCGGTGACCGACACGCTGGCCCTGCGTGCCGTCGGCTATGGCACGCGCTATGCCGGCTTCATCGACGCGGTGCAGCCCAATGGCAGCATCAAGAAGGATGTGAATGACGGGTTCCGCACCGGCCTGCGCCTGTCGCTGGGCTGGCAGCCGACCGAGAATGTGACCGTCACCCCGCGCGTGATCTATCAGGAAATCGAAGCCAACGGCTTCAACCGCGAGGATGTTTTCAACATTCAGGCCAACGAACTGGTGACCACGGGCAGCCGCCTGTTCCAGTTCAAGGAGCGCCAGCAGTTCACCCAGCTGGAAGAGCAGTTCAAGGACAAGTTCATGCTGGCCGATCTGACGATCGAAGCCGACATGGGCGGTGTCACCGCCACCGCCATCACCTCTGTCACCGACCGCGATCTGCTGGTCTACCGCGACGCCTCGCAGTTGACCGGGTCGATCACGGGCCAACCGGGCGTGCTGTCGGCCACGGGCCTGTCGAAACAGGTCTATACGCTGGACACGCCCCTGTCGGACGTGACCAAGGTCAAGGTGTTCACACAGGAAGCGCGTCTGGCTTCCAACAATGACGGGCCGTTTCAGTGGGTGGCCGGTGCCTTCTATTCCGACATCAACCGCAAATATGCCCAGACCCTGAATGTCGACGGGTTCGAAGCCCTGACCGGCATCGACAGCAACGGGCCGAATGCCCAGAACGGGCTCGATGAGCTGTACTGGTCACGCATCCCGTATGATTTCAAGCAGTTCGCGGTGTTCGGCGAAGGGTCCTACGACCTGACCGAACAGCTGTCGGCCACGCTGGGCCTGCGCTATTTCGACTTCAAGGAAAAGCGCACCCTGAATTTCGACGGTATCTTCGCCGACCGCGCCCAGGGCGTGAAGGGCAAGACCAGCAGCGACGGCTTCTCGCCGCGCGCCATCCTGTCCTATGACGCGACAGAGGATCTGACGATCAACGCACAGGTCTCGAAGGGCTTCCGCCTGGGCGGCATCAACGACCCGCTGAACCTGCCGCTCTGTTCGGCCAGTGACCGCACCACCTTTGGCGGGCGCAACAATTTCGGCAATGAAGGCGTCTGGAACTATGAAATGGGGGCCAAGGTCAGCTTTGCCGGTGGCCGGGGTGCCCTTAACATTGCCGGTTACTATACCGACATTTCCAACCTGCAGGTCACGCTGGATGCTGGCACCTGCTCGTCCCGCATCGTGTTCAACGCCGATGCCCGCACGCGGGGCACGGAGGCGGAGTTCAGCTATCAGTTGACCGACGCGCTGAACCTGTCGCTGTCCGGTTCGTTCAACGATAGCGAGTTCACCGAGACGGTAACATCGCGTGGGACCACCGGTGCCGCCACAGTGGTGGGCGGCATCAAGAAGGGCAATCGCCTGCCCACCGTCCCGCGCTATCAGTTCAGCGCCCAGACCAAGTGGGAAGACGAGATTGGCGCCGATCTGATGGGCTTCGCCACGGCAACGTTCCAGCATATCGGGTCGCGCTTTACCCAGGCGGTGGATCAGGACCCGTCCGCCGTGGGAACCGTCACCCGCATTCCCATTGGCAGCCAGCCGGCCACCACCTTCACCTTCAATCCCAAACTGCCCTCCTATAGCAGCGTCAATCTGCGCCTGGGCGTGAAGAAGGACGAATGGGAGATCGCGGGCTATGTGAACAACCTGTTCGACGAGAATGCCAAGCTGTCGCTGGACCGCGAACGCGGCTTCCGCGCCCGCGTGGCCTATCAGGTGGCCAAACCCCGCACCTTCGGCGCCCAGGTCAGCACAAAGTTCTAATACCGACGGTTAACGGTCAAAATTCTTGACCGTCGGTACGGCGGCGACCGCCGCCGCGCGCCACGTGGCGCGTAGCCAAGCCCATGGATATGGGCGCCGGCGATTGAGGGGCAGGAAAGATTGACCAACGGTCAAGATTTCATGCCGCCGGTATACTACCAAGGGTCATGGACAATGACCCTTGGAGGCCGGCGACCGCCGGCCCGCGCACCCATGTGCGCGCAAGCCAAGCCCACGGATGTGGGCGCCCGGCGCTGTGGGAACAAGCATTACTAAGAGTCACTAACAATGGCTCTTGCTATAAGGTGCTTGATACCAAGGTCAGGAAATCCTGACCTTGGTACAAGGAGGTCAGGTGGAGCCGGAGGTGAGCCCTGACAGAGTTGGATTAAAAGCCTTTGCCGTCGGCGCGCGGGCTTTCACCCGCGACCTGATCTACGCCAAAAAAACCCCGGCGGAAGCAATCCCGCCGGGGTTTTTCTTGGCTCAATCATAGCAATCCACCGACTGGCGGCCCGGCGCTCGTGCGCCGCACGCCAAGGGCGCGGATGCGCCCGCCCGGCGCTGAGGCTCGCTTAACACTGACCATCGGTCAGCATCAAGGCGGATTGGTACCAGATGGGGCATCACCCGCCCTGCTGCGCCATCTGTTCGTCGCGCAGCCGGGCCTTTTCCTGGCGCGCATTATAGATGCCGGCGCAGATGATACCGATGGCCACGATGGTCACCACGATGGTGGCCAGCGCATTCACCTTAGGCGACAGGCCCAGGCGCACCGACGAGAACACGATCTGCGGCAGGGTGGTGGAACCAGGGCCGGACACGAAGCTGGTGATGACCAGATCGTCCAGCGACAGGGTGAAGGCCAAGAGCCAGCCCGACACGATGGCCGGCGCGATCAGCGGCAGGGTAATGACGAAGAACACCTTGGCAGGACGGGCGCCCAGGTCCATCGCCGCTTCTTCCAGACTGGCATCCATGGAGACCAGGCGCGACTGCACCACCACCGTCACGAAGGACATGGTGAAGGTGATATGGGCCAGGATGATGGTCAGCATGCCGCGCCCTTCGGGCCAGCCCAGCACCTGTTCCATGCTGACAAACAGCAGCAACAACGACAGGCCCATGATCACTTCCGGCATGACCAGCGGCGCCGAGACCATGCCAGAGAACAGGGCCCGTCCTTTGAACGCCCCGAACCGGGCCAGCATCATGCCGGCCAGCGTGCCCAGCACCACGGCAAAGCTGGCCGAGATGAAGGCCACCCGCACCGACAGCCAGGCCGCCGACAGCAGCTGTTCATCGCGCATCAGTTCGCCATACCAGCGGAAGGAGAATTCCGACCAGACGGCAACCGACCGGTTATCGTTAAAGGACAGCACGATCAGCAGAATGATCGGGATATAGAGGAACAGCAGGCCGATGATGAGGCCGAAGCGCAGAAACCAGGATTTCGGCATTACGGATGCCCCCCCTGCTTGCCCTGCACATTCTGGAAGATCATGATCGGCACGACCAGGAACAGCAGCAAGGCGACGGCCACGGCGGACGCCAGTGGCCAGTCACGGTTATTGAAGAATTCAGTCCACAAGACGCGCCCGATCATCAATGTGTCCGGCCCGCCCAACAGTTCCGGGATCACGAATTCGCCCATCGCCGGGATAAACACCAGCAGCGAACCAGCGATCATGCCGGGGATCGACAATGGCAGGGTAATGGTCAAAAACGCCTTCCAGGGCGGGCAGCCCAGATCGGCCGCCGCCTCCAGCAGGGTATTGTCCATCTTCTCGAGCGTCGAATAAAGCGGCAGGATCATGAAGGGCAGGTAGGAATAGGTGATGCCGATATAGGTCGCCATGGGCGTATAGAGGATCTGCAACGGCTGGTCGATGATGCCCAGCCACATCAGCACATTGTTCAGCACGCCATTGTTGGACAGGATGCCGATCCAGGCATAGACGCGGATCAGGAAGCTGGTCCAGAACGGCAGGATCACCAGCATCAGCAAGGGCGCGCGCCATTTCGGATCGGCCTTGGCGATGGCATAGGCCACCGGATAGCCCAGCAGCAGACAGCAGAGGGTGGAGATGAAGGCAATCTTCAGACTGTTCAGATAGGCGACGATATAGAGATCGTCGGTCACCATATAATGGAAATTATAGAAGGTGACGGTGATCTGATATTTCAGTTCCTCCACATTCTCGATCAGCGCAGTGAAGGGTGGGATCGCCATCTGGCTTTCAGCCAGCGCGATCTTCAGCACGATCAGGAACGGCACCAGAAAGAACAGCAGCAGCCAGGCATAGGGTACGGCCACCACCAGCGCCCGGCCCGACAGGCCGACCCGCTGCAACAGGCCTAGAAAGCCGGTATGGCGCATCTCGCTTTGGATTGTGTCAGCCATGGGTCAGCCCCCTTCCCGTCCGGTCAGTTGGTCAGGACGCTGCCGGCGAACGGCCGCCAGGACAGGTACACCCGGTCTTCCCAGGTGATGGGCATTTCGGTGCGGCGCGTCACCATCGGCGCGGTGACCCGCACCCGCTTGCCGGTATCCAGCAGGATTTCATAGATGGAGACATCGCCCAGATAGGCGATTTCCTTCACCACGCCCGTGGCCTGGTTACGGCCATCACCATTGGCGGGCGCATCCTTGGAGATGGTCACCTTTTCCGGGCGCACGGCCACCCAGCATTCGGTGCCTGGCGCCAGATGGCCGGGATGGGAGACATAGAGGTCGCAGTTGGCCTCATCCGAGCGGATCAGGGAATGATCGGGCTCGCTCTCCACGACGCGACCATGGAACATGTTGACCGATCCGATAAATTCCGCCGTGAAGCGGCTGTTGGGATATTCGTAAATTTCGGTCGGCGTACCGATCTG
Organism: Azospirillum sp.; assembly: GCA_027483805.1. GTDB lineage: Bacteria > Pseudomonadota > Alphaproteobacteria > Azospirillales > Azospirillaceae > Niveispirillum. The sequence goes on from JAIXTS010000223.1 coordinate 4,798, forward strand.
GGCGATGTAACCCCGGTTCATCACCGCGATGCGCGACGACATGGTCATCGCCTCTTCCTGGTCGTGGGTCACGACCACAAAGGTGATGCCCACCTTTTCCTGGATATTGACCAGCTCAAACTGCGTCTGTTCGCGCAGCTTCTTGTCCA
>JAIXTS010000357.1 GCA_027483805.1 Azospirillum sp.
AACGCTGTCAACCGATCAAGGCTGATCCCCAGATGCTGGGCCGCGACCGCAGGTTCCCAGCCCTGCCGGGCCAGATGCGCCTCAATCACATCCATCAATTCGCTGCGCAGCTTCAACCCGGCGCGCAAGGCCGGGTCCCCCTCAATCGCGTCCCAGACGCTGGCAAATGCCTGACCGGTCATGGCAACCCTCTCAGCAGTGCGCGATAGCGGCGGGCGGCTGTTTCGATATCCGTCAGAGCCGTCTTCCGGCTCGTCCTTTCAAAACAATGCAACACATGCACGCCATCCGCAAACTTCGCGACATAGATGACCCGAAATGCGCCCGATGGTTCATGCAGGCGGATTTCCTTCACACCGGGTCCGATGCTGGTCATCGGTTTCCAGTCTGCCGGCTCCTGACCCCGCTGCACCTTGTCAAGCTGACACCCGGCCTCACGACGGGGACCGTCGGGAAAGGCTTTCAGGTCCGACAGGGAGGTACCGTGGAACAGGATCGGCTGCATCGGTCTTGGCTATGGTCCAGAACAGAGAGTATGATCATCGCCTTCCACTAGAAATAATCCATTCTTATGCACCATTCTGCCATGTCGGTCGCGCTATCCGGTCACCGATTACCCTCGCTCCCCGCTCCCGCGTTTGCTAAGAAGGTGTTTCCTGTCGAACTCGGGAGCGGGATGGCCGGGATGCCGGAACATGGTGCGGACGGGTGGCGGGTTCTTGCCCGCCCGGGCTTCTGATCCCCGCTGTTGGTGATCATGACCCAGATACATGCAAGCTGTGTCGCGGTTGATGGACTGGCCCTGCTGCTGCGGGGGCCATCGGGGGTCGGCAAATCCGATCTGGCCCTGCGCCTTGTCGATGAAGGGGCACGTCTGGTGGCCGATGACCGTGTCGATCTGATCGCCGACGGGCGGGGCGGCCTGATCGCCCGCTGTCCGCAGACGATTGCCGGATTGATGGAAGTGCGTGGCCTGGGCGTGCTGCCTGTGCCGTCGGTTGACGGTGCGCCTGTCGCCCTGATCGCCGATCTGGGGGACGCGGAAGAAAGACTGCCGCCACCGGGGCTGGAGATGCTGGCCGGTGTGGCGCTGCCACGCATTGGCGTGAACCCGTTCCATGCCAGCACGCCGGCCAAGCTGCGGCTGGCCATCGCGGCCCTGGCGCGCGGCTGGCCGCTGGCCCCGGGCGAGGGGGCATGGCGCCGCATGACGGCGCTGGCCGCCGGGGGGCCGGCATGAGCGGGTCTGCCGGCCTGGGTCCTGATGGGCGCCTGCCCATCGTCCTTGCCACCGGCATGTCCGGCAGCGGCCTGTCGACCGCCATGAAATGCCTGGAGGATCTGGGCTACGAGGCGGTGGACAATCTGCGCCTGTCGCTGTTGCAGCCGCTGGTCAGCCAGCCGCATGACCGGCCGCTGGTGATCGGCATCGACAGCCGCACCCGCGATTTCAACACCCAGACCCTGCTGGCCCAGATATCGGTCCTGCGCGACCGTCCGGACCTGCGCGTGCGGCTGCTGTTTATGGATGCGCATGCCGATGCGCTGCAGCGCCGCTATACCGAAACGCGTCGCCCGCATCCCCTGGCCGTCGACCGACCGGTCCTGGACGGTATCGCCACCGAGCGGGTGTTGATGCAGCCCCTGCGCGACGCGGCGGACGAGGTGGTGGATACGACCAATTTCTCCGTCCATGACACGCGCCGGCACCTGACGGGGCTGTTCCGCCTGGATGGCGGGCCGGGCCTGTCGATCTTTGTCACCAGCTTCGCCTATCGCCACGGCGTCCCGCGTGAGGCCGATCTGGTCTTTGATGTCCGTTTCCTGGACAATCCGCACTGGGACAAGCAGTTGCGGCCCCTGACGGGCCTGGACCAGCCGGTGGCGGATTACATTACGCGCGACCCGGACTATGCCGAATTCTTCAGCAATCTGACGCGGCTGCTGGAACCCTTGCTGCCCCGCTATGTGCGGGAGGGCAAGCACTACCTGACCATCGCGGTCGGCTGCACGGGCGGCCGCCACCGGTCGGTCTTCATCACCCGCAACCTGACCCGGTGGCTCAGGGAGCGGGGATACAAGGTGGACGAGGCGCATCGCGACCTCGACCGCAAGGAGCAGGCCCCGCCCGTACCCGAAGATCGGGCGGCCGCCGGCACAAACCTGAGGGAAAGCGCATGATTGGCTTGGTCCTGGTCACCCACGGCAATCTTGCCGTGGAGTTCATCGCCGCCATGGAGCATGTGGTGGGCCCGCAGAACCAAGTCTGCGCCGTCTGTATCGGGCCGGAAGACGATATGGAGCAGCGCCGCAACGATATCCTGGCCGATGTCGCCAAATGCGATGCCGGCGACGGGGTTGTGGTCCTGACAGACATGTTCGGCGGCACCCCGTCCAACCTGGCCATTTCCATCATGGACCGCGCCAAGGTGGAGGTGATCGCCGGCATGAACCTGCCCATGCTGATCAAGCTGGCGTCGGTGCGCAAGACGGGCGCCGACCTGAAGGCGGCCGTGGCCGCGGCCCAGGAGGCAGGCCGCAAATATATCAACGTCGCCTCTGCCCTGCTGTCGGACGGCTGAGCCCCTTTCCACCCATTGTCTGCGGTTCCGTGAATGAGCGAAAGCACCCTGCCCCCCGACGCCCTGTCGCGTACCGTCACCATCCGCAACCGGCGCGGCCTGCACGCGCGCGCGGCAGCGAAGTTCGTGAAGCTGGCCGGCGACTATGACGCGCAGGTGGAGGTGGAACGTGCCGACAATATCGTGTCGGGCGTCTCGATCATGGGATTGATGATGCTGGCCGCCAGTATCGACACAACGATCGACATCAGGACGACCGGTCCCCAGGCCCACGAGGTGCTGGACGCCCTGACCAGGCTGGTCGACGACAAGTTCGGCGAAGACTAAAAATAACTGTTCCGGGAGTGCCCGCCCATGACCACGCGACAGCACCCGCCCCGCCACGGTGCGGGAGATGCCGCCACGGCTGAACGCTTGCTGCGCGGCCTGGGCGTATCGCCAGGCATCGCCATCGGCCCCGCCCATGTGATGGAAGCCGGCGCCATCCAGGTGCCCGAATATTGCGTGGCGGAAAATGCCGTGGATGAGGAGGTGGCGCGATTCCATGGGGCCGTGGAGAAGGCGCGCCGCCAGCTGGGCAAGCTGAAATCCAAGGCCGGCACGCTGCCGGCCGACGCCGCCGCCGATGTCGCCACCCTGCTGGAGGCGCATCAGGCCATGCTGTCGGGATCGCGCCTGATCCGCGGCGTGGAAAAACGCATCCGCAGTGAATTCCTGAATGCCGAATCGGCGGTGCAGCAGGAGATTGCGGTCCTGGCGCAGAGTTTTGCCGCCATGGACGATGCCTATCTGGCCGCCCGCGTGGCCGATGTGCGGGAAGTGGGGCGTCGGCTGATCCGCAACCTGATGGAAACCCCGTATCAGGCCTTCTCCCGCCTGCCCGATGGCGCCATCATCATGGCGGAGGAACTGTCCCCCGCCGATACGGCCCTGCTGGACCCCCGCCGCATCGGCGGTTTCGCCACGGTTCTGGGCGGGGCGGAAGGCCATACGGCCATCATGGCCCCGTCACTGGGTCTGCCCGCCGTTCTGGGGGCCGCCGGCCTGCTGCAGGGGGTGGAGACAGGCGACCTTGTGGTCGTGGACGGGCGTGCGGGGCGTGTCCTGATCAACCCGTCGGACGATGTGCTGGCCGATTACCGCCAGCGTCAGGCCCTCTGGCGGGCCGAGCGCGAGCAGTTGAAGGCCCTGTCCGGCCTGCCCGCCATCACCCGCGACGGCACGGATGTCACCCTGAACGCCAATCTGGAACTGCCGCGCGAACTGGACGGCGCGCGCGACGGCGGTGCGGCCGGGGTCGGCCTGCTGCGCACCGAGTTCATGTACATGAACCGGGATGACCTCCCGGGCGAGGAGGAGCAGTATCAGGTTCTGCGTGATCTGGTCATCGCCATGGACGGCAAGCCGGTTACCGCCCGCACCCTGGATGTCGGGGGGGAGAAGCTGGCCGGCGCCCTGGCCGACCGATTCGCCACGCCCGCCAATCCGGCCCTGGGCCTGCGGGCCATCCGTCTGGGCCTGAAGGAACCCAAGCTGCTGGAAACACAGCTGGCCGCCATGCTGCGCGCCGGCGCGCATGGGCCGATCCGCATTCTGGTCCCGATGATCAGCAACCCGTCGGAAATGCGCAAGGTGCGGGACTTGATGCGCGCCGTGGCCCGCCGCCTGCTGCGCCGGGGCCATACCATCGCCGACCCGCTGCCGCCCCTGGGCGCCATGATCGAAATCCCCGGAGCCGCCCTGGCCGCCGACAGCCTGTCATCGGTGTCCGATTTCTTCGCCATCGGCACCAACGACCTGATCCAGTACACGCTGGCCATCGACCGTGGCGACGAACAGGTGGCCTATCTCTACGATCCGCTGCACCCGGCCGTGCTGCGTCTGGTGCAGTTCACGGTGGAAGCGGCGGGGCGGGCCCGCATTCCCGTATCGGTCTGCGGTGAGATGGCGGGCGATCCGCGCTATGCCGCCTTGCTGCTGGGCATGGGCGTGCGCGAACTGTCCATGGCGCCGGCCAACCTGCCCCTGGTGAAACGGCGGGTGCGCGGCATGGATCTGCGGGAAGCCACGCGCCGCGCCGGCATGATCATGGGGCAGACCGATGGCGGCCGCATTGCAGCCCTGCTGGATGATTTCAACGAAGCGTTGGGGTAGTCTCAACAAGCGCCATCCCGAAGGAGGCACCCCGATGCGTTGGAACCACCCCCTGCTGGCCCTGTCCGCCCTGCTGCTGATGACGGCCCCCCTGGCATCCGCCCTGTCACCCGCGCAGCCCGAAAGCCTGCGCGAGGAACAACGCCTCACCGTGGACGGGCGGGAGGAGGTGTGGCAGCTGGTCTGGGTTGGTCCCGTCCGCGATTATTGCGAGGCGATCAGCCCGGAAATGGCCATCACCGCGCCCTGTGCCGGCTTCGCCTATGGCGAGACGGGGCGCCTGTCGCTGCGCCGGCTGCGCGACGGACAGGTGGTCGAGCGGTTTGATCCCGGCACCGCCTTTGCCGGGGCATCGGAAATGCTGCCCGGACGGGAGGCCGGCTGGTCCGTGCTGCCCCGCCGCGCCCTGCAGGATGATGATTATGGCCGCTGGCTGGAGGATGAGGGCAAGTTCCTGAAGGCCGTGGACCAGCGCCCCGCCGTCACCCTGATGCGCTTTGCCGATTATGACCGTGACGGGCGCAGCAGCGAATTCCTGTTGCAGACCGATGTGCAGCCGGGCGGCAAACCGCTTTATGCCGCCATCGGCCTGCCGGCGGGCCGCGACCGCCTGGATTTCCTGCGCTCTGCCGGGCGTCCGGAGCGGACCCTGGTCCTGAACGCCCGCGCCTGGGCTGCGCTGCGTGATCAGAAGGGGGCCGCCATGGTGGCGCAATGGAGCTGCGGCGACAATGGTGCCGAAACCGGTTCCGACTATGTCCTGTCCGCCGATGCCGGCCGGATCAGCGTCAGGCTGCGTGAAAGCGCCTGCCCCAGCGGGCCGGTGATCCGGGAAACGGACTGGTGATCCCAGCGGCAGGAAATCCAGACCCTTGGGCGATCTTTCCTGCCTGTCAATCGCCGCCCTGCCTTCTTGGTATCAGGGAAATCGTAACGACCCGCAATCACGACATCGGCGGCGTCACGCCCTTGGGCAGCAGCAGCCAGTAACGCCCGCTGCTTTTCATCAGGCCGGCGCGCTGTTCGGCCTCGGCCCCATGGCCCCAGAAGACATCGCCGCGCACGGGACCCCGGATGGCACCGCCCGTATCCTGGGCCACCATCAGGCGGCGGATGCGGGTCTTGGCCTGTACAGGGTCCTCCGCATCCAGCCAGACCGGCACGCCATAGGCGATGAAGGTGCGGTCCACGGCCAGCGACCGGCCCGGTGTCAGGGCCACGCCCTGCGCGCCCAGCGGCCCTTCCCCCTCCAGCCGGCGGAAAAACACGAAGGACGGGTTGGTGTTCATCACATCGGCCGCCTTGGACGGGTTGGCTTCCAGCCAGGCGCGGATCGACTGCATCGACACGTCTTCCTTGGCCAGCGCGCCGCGCGCCACCAGTTCCCGC
>JAIXTS010000541.1 GCA_027483805.1 Azospirillum sp.
ATCACCGTGTGCCAGGCCTCATACATGGCCGGACGCACCAGATCATTCATGGCGGCATCCACGATCAGGAATCGGCGGTGCAGCCCTTCCTTCACAAAGAGGGTGCGGGTCAGCAGCAGACCGGCAGCCGCCACCAGCGACCGGCCCGGTTCCAGTGTGACATGGCAGCCCAGGTCGCCCACCGTTTCGGCAATGGCCCTGGCATAGGCCGGATAATCGGGGGCCTGATCCTCCGGCTTGTACGGCACACCCAGGCCGCCGCCCAGATCGATGCGTGACAGCGGCACGCCGTGGGCCTTCAGATCGCGTACCAGTTCGGCCAGCTTGCCGAACGCCTTGCGAAACGGCGTGGTCTTCAGAAGCTGGGAGCCGATATGGACCGCGATGCCGACCGGATTGATGCCGGGCAGTTCCATGGCGCGGGCATAGGCCGCCCCGGCATGGGCGAAATCGATGCCGAACTTGTCTTCCTTGCGGCCCGTGGCGATCTTGCCATGGGTTTCGGCATCCACGTCCGGGTTGATGCGGATGGCGATGGGGGCGTCTACGCCCAGTTCCACCGCGACGGCCGACAGAACCTCCAGCTCCGGCAGGCTTTCGACATTGATCTGGTGGATGCCGGCCTTCAGCGCGTCAGCCAGTTCATCGCGCGTCTTGCCGACACCGGAGAAGACGATCTTGTCCGGCGGTATGCCGGCGGCCAGGGCGCGGCGCATTTCGCCCACCGACACGACGTCGCCACCGGCGCCCAACTGGGCCAGGGTGCGGATGATGGCCAGGTTGGAATTGGCCTTCAGCGCGTAGCAGATGGTGACATCCTGGCCGGCAAAGGCATCGGCATAGGCGCGCCAGGCCGCCGCCAGCCCCTCGGTCGTATAGACATAGGTGGGGGTGCCGACCGAGGCGGCGATGGCCGACAGGGCCACGCCCTCGGCATGAAGCTGACCATCGGTGTAATGGAAACCGGGAACGGGGAAGCAGGTCATTATTGCGGCTTCTCAGACGAAGGGGGGACCGGCTTCGGGTCGCTGGCCGGATCGGGATAGGTCTTGGGCGGCGGGCTGCCCGGCGGGGCCTTGGGGAAATGCGGTTTCATCCCGCACCCGGCCAGGGCCAGAAGGGCGACGATAAGGAGGGCTTTGCGCATGGGCATGCTCCGTCAGGGGGCGTGGATCACAGGAACCGCTGCTTGGCAGCATCCACCGCCGCGCGCACCCGCGACGGGGCGGTACCGCCAAAGCTGGTGCGGCTGTTGACGGACGCCTCCAGCGTCAGCACGCCATAGACGGCGTCGGTGATGCCGGGGTGAACCTCCTGCATCCGGGCCAGCGGCACCTCGGCCAGACCAGTACCCGCCTCCTCCGCCAGCTTCACGATACGCCCCGTGATGTGGTGGGCGTCGCGGAACGGCACGCCCAAGGACCGGACCAGCCAGTCGGCGAGGTCGGTGGCCGTGGGGAAACCTGCCTCCACGGCCCGGCGCATGGAGGCGGGATCGGGCGTCAGGTCGCGGATCATGCCGGTGGTGGCGGCCAGGCACAAAGCCAGCGTCTCATCCGCCATGAAGACCGGTTCCTTGTCTTCCTGCATATCCTTGGAATAGGCCAGCGGCAGACCCTTCATGACGATCAGCAGCCCGTTCAGGGCACCGATGACCCGGCCCACCTTGGCGCGCACCAGTTCGGCGGCATCCGGATTGCGCTTCTGCGGCATGATGGAGCTGCCGGTGGTAAACGCATCGGTCAGGCGGATGAAGCGGAACTGGCTGGTGCACCAGATCACGATCTCTTCGGCCAGACGCGACAGGTGAGTGCCACAGATGCTGGCGGCGGCCAGGTAATCCAGCGCAAAATCGCGATCGGACACGGCGTCCAGCGAATTGGCCGTGGGCCGGTCAAAGCCGAGCGCCGCCGCCGTGGCGTCGCGGTCGATCGGATAGGGCGTGCCGGCCAGCGCGGCCGACCCCAGCGGGCATTCATTCAGCCGGGCACGGGCATCACGCATGCGGGCACGGTCGCGGCCCAGCATCTCCACATAGGCCAGCAGATGATGGCCGAAGGTCACGGGCTGTGCCGTCTGCAAATGCGTGAAGCCCGGCATGATCAGGTCCGGGAACTGCTCTGCCCGGTCGATCAATGCTGCCTGCAGCGCCTGAATATCCGTGTCCAGACGGTCGAACGCGTCGCGCACCCACAGCTTGAAATCGGTCGCCACCTGATCATTGCGGGACCGCGCGGTGTGCAGGCGGCCGGCGGGTTCGCCGATGATCTCCTTCAGGCGGGATTCCACATTCATGTGGATATCCTCATTCTCCACCGTGAAGGTGAAACGGCCCTCGGCGATCTCCGCCGCCACCTGATCCAGGCCGGCCAGGATGGCGTCGCGGTCGGTCCTGCTGATAATGCCCTGGGCCGCCAGCATGGTGGCATGCGCCTTCGATCCCGCAATATCCTGGGCCCACAGTTTCTGGTCAAAACCGATGGAGGCGTTGATCTGCTGCATGATGGCGGCGGGACCAGAGCCAAATCGCCCGCCCCACAGCGCGTTGGCGTCGGTTCCGGCGGCGGCGGTCTGGCTGGTTTTCTCGGTCATCGTCATTCTGCGTCGGTTTGCGGGGTTGACGGCAGGGCCATCGGGCACGAACTCTGTCGCACAAAGTTCGACAGAGGGCAGAATGGCGATTTTCCGACGCATCGCAACAATCGTGGCCGTGGGTACAGCAATTCTCGTAACGGGGGGCTGCGGCGAGAAGAAGGAAAGTTCCGCGCCGGCCACCGCGCCGACGGCGGCCGCCATGCCGGTTTTCCAAGGCGAAGCGCGCCCCTTCGTGGCCAGCCCCGACCGCCCCGCCCTGCCGCCCATGACCATCACCGACAAGGATGGCAATCCGGTCGATATGGCGTCCTTCAAGGGCAAGGCCCTGCTGATCAATCTCTGGGCCACCTGGTGTGCGCCCTGCATCCGCGAAATGCCGGCGCTGGACCGTTTGCAGGCCGAGTTGGGCGGCGACAAGTTCCAGGTCGTCGCCATCTCCGTCGATCGCGGTGGCTTGAACGAGGTCGGGCCGTTTTTCGAGAAGGCGGGCATCAAATCCCTGCCCATCTATCTGGACCAGAAGATGACCAGCATGAAGGCCTTCCCCCTGAAGGAAGGCCTGCCCCTGTCGATTCTGGTCGATGCCGAAGGGCGCGAGGTTGGCCGTCTGGCCGGCGCCGCCCATTGGGACGGGGCCGAAGCCAAGGCCCTGATCGGCTGGGCCATGCGCTGATCATCGGAAAATGCGCCGGGGGCAAAAAAACCTCTTGATCACCCCCGGCGCTTTCGCATAGAAAGCGCGCCTCGCACGGCTCTAGTCCCCATCGTCTAGAGGCCTAGGACACCGCCCTCTCACGGCGGTAACAGGGGTTCGAATCCCCTTGGGGACGCCA
>JAIXTS010000487.1 GCA_027483805.1 Azospirillum sp.
GAACTGGACCCGGCCACCACGCTGCCGGTGGCATAGACATTGGCCAGCGTGCCCAGATTGTTGCCGGCAAAACCGGCCACATTGGTGCCGGCGCCGGTAACCGACACCGAACCCAAGGCATAGGCATTGGCAACCGTGCCGGTATTGCGACCGACCAGCCCGCCGATATCCTGCGCGCCGCTGCCGGCCCTCACCGTGGCGCTGGCATAGGAATTGGTGACAATCCCGTCATTGCGGCCCAACAGCCCGCCCACCATCTGCGCCGCCGATCCGGCGGTGACGGTGCCGGTGGCATAAGAGCTGTCGATGGTACCGGTGTTGGAGCCGACCATGCCACCGGCATAACTGGCGCTGCCCAACGCCGTGACACCACCATTGGCCGCCACCGCACTGATCCGGCCCTGGTTCACCCCGGCCAGAAGACCCAGATTATCCCCCCCGCCGGTGATGGACCCGCCCGTCAGGGTGAGGTTGGACACCGAACCGGTGGTGCCGATGGTGGTGAACAGGCCCAGGCTGCCCGACGCCGTGCTGCTCAACGTCAGGTCACGGATACTATTGCCCTGACCATCCAGCGTGCCGGAAAACGCGATCGGCACGAAACCGCTGGCCCACAGGTCGGTCTGGCCGGTCAGCCCCGCCAGCGTGATATTGGCACCCAGCACATAGGTGCCTGACGGGTTGACGGCGATCGCCTGCAATTGGTGGGCATTGACGATGGTCGCCTTATTCTCCGACCGCAGGAATGGCCGCGTTGACCCCTCCACCATGTACCAGACGGAGGTGAAATCGAAATTGCTGTAGGAGGCAGAGGAATAGGCCGCCGTACCGCTGATCCCGGTGGCGGAGAAGCTGCCGGCGACACTGGTGCCAAAGCCCACGGTGCGGCCCGAGGTGCTGATGTCCCAGTAACTGGTGGTCACCGTGCCACTGGTCATCCTGCCGATCAGGCCACCGACGCTGACACCAGCCACCGACGCGACAGAGCCGCCAGCCCAGCTATTCGCGACCGTGGACACCATCGTGCCGCTGGTGACGACTTCGCCGACCAGACCGCCAACGCCGTTGGCCCCGGTCAACGCCGTCACACCACCGGTCGCATAGCTTCCGCTGACCAAGGCGCCATTGGCACGCCCGACAAGGCCGCCAATATCGGTGGTGGAGGACCCGCCGGAGACCAGTCCGGTGGCATAACTGCCCAGGACCGATGAAGCTGTCAGGTTAAAGGCGTCCGCCGACCCGACCAGCCCCCCGACAAAGGAGGCCGACCGCCCGACCGAGACGGCACCGGTGGCAAAGCTGCCGACGACCGCACCATTCTGCATCTGTCCGACCAGCCCGCCGACATTGGTGGCAGCAGAGCTGGCCGTGGAGGCACCGTTGCCAACCGTCACGTTGCCGCTGGCATAGCTGTTGATGATCAGGGCGCTGGGGGAACCGCTGACGGTCTGTGAATTGACACCGACCAGGCCGCCGACATGCTGGTTGCCGATACCGCCGATGCTGATGCTGCCGGTGGCATAGCTGTCGCGGATCGTGCCCGTATTGAAACCAACCAGGCCGCCAATGCGAGTAGCCACACTGGCCAGCGTGATATTGACCGCGGCATAGGTGCCGCTGATGGTGCCGCCGACGACCGCACCCACCAGTCCGCCAATAGTCTGGGCTGAACTGTTGCTGCTGGTGATTGTGCCAATGGCATAAGAACTGAACAGGCTCAGCGTCGATGTATCACCCACAAGCCCGCCGACGCGTGTGGTGCTCGTGAACAGGGTTATGTTGGCGTTTGCATAGCTGTCGCTGATATAGGGACTGGCCACGGCCTGGCCCGCCAGACCACCCATGATGCTTACGCCCTCACCGGTCGTGATGACGACATTGGTATGGCTGCTGAGGATGGTGCCGCCATTCACCACCCCGACCAACCCGCCCAGGCCAACGGTGCGCGACACTGCGATGGTGCCGCTGGCAGAACTGTTGAACACCGTGCCGGACAACCGCCCGGACAGGAAACCCCAGCCGGTCGTGGGGAGCCCCGGCAAGCCGGTGTTGATGGTGCCGTTCGTCAGCAAAAGATTGGCAACCGACCCGGTGCTGCCGATGGAGCTGAACAGCCCCATGCTGGATGACCCGGTCTGGTTGATGGTCAGCCCGCTGATCGTATGGCCCAACCCCTCGAATGTGCCGGTAAAGACGGTGGGGCTGGCATTGCTGCTGGCCGTGTTGAACCCGATCGGCGTCCAGGCGCCGCTCAGCGTCAGGTTCTGTGCCAGGGCATAGGAACCGGCGGCCGTGAAGCTGCTCAACTGCGCCGCCGAGGTGACCATCTGATAGGTCGTGCCGTTGATGTTCAGCCCCGTGGTCAGATCCACCGGGGCGTTGGCGGCAAAGCGACCGCCGGTGCCGCCATTGTTGGTGACCACCGACAGGCTGGTGCCCGACATGGCCGCGTTGACGGTGACACCGCGATAGGCATCCAGCGTCAGCGCATTGGCCGACGTCCAGGTAATGCCGGAATTGACCAGGATATCGCCATTGCCGCTGGCATTGGTGGTGCCGCCCGCCGCCACGCCGGTCACATTGACCGCCGTGTTGGTGGTTTGCAGCGTCACATTGCCCGATGCCAGCGCCGCCTCGATGGCATCGGCATAGGCGGCATTCACCGTCAGGTCAAAGGGGTCCAGCAGCCAGTTGCCGCCCTTGCCGGCAGCCGCACCGACATCCACCTTGATCCCGTCAAACGCCAGTTCATGGCCCGACGTTTCAACGAAGCCGCCATCGCCCCAAAGCGTGCCGCCACGGGCCAGGATCACGCCACGGGTCGCCGTTTCCCGGCTGTTGACGATGACCGTGCCGCCCTTGCCGCTTTGCGTTGCCGACGCGTCGATCCGGCTGTCGGCATCCATGGTGACGGAATTGGTCTGCGCATCGCCCACCAGCACCGTGCCGCCGCCCGTCGGTCCCTTGGCGCTGAACAGCGCGCTTTGCAGGGTGATGGGGCCGCTGGCATCCAGCACGATCTGGCCGCCCTTGTCGGTCAGGCTGTCAGCCTCAATCACGCCGGTCGCCTTGATGACGCCGGCATTCACCTTGTTCATCGCCCGGGCGGACAGGTAGACCGCCCCGCCGCTGGTCTGGATGATGCCGCCGGCCTCGATCTCCGCCCGGATCAGGGAGGCATCGACCTTCAGCGGCGCGCCGCCATCGGGGGTCAGGGTGACGGTTTCGCCCGCCGCCAGCACCACGGACCCCAGTTCCGCCCGGATATA
>JAIXTS010000363.1 GCA_027483805.1 Azospirillum sp.
CACCAGCCCTTCGAACAGGTCCATCTCGATCCTGCTTTCGCCCTCGCCGGTGGATTTGTGCGGGTCGAGCGTTTCCGGCTCCGCTCCGTTGCCCCGGTGCAGCACCATCTCCGCCCGCGCGGGTGCGCTTATCAGCGCCAACAGGATGATCAGAAGCTTAAAGAGCGCGCCAACCTTGCGCATGGAACCCGCCACCATGTCACCCCTCGCCTCGAACCGACACCCCCACAATAGTGACCTGGACGCCCAGGGACAAAGAAATTACCCAGAACCGCATCACAAAGAGTCGGGACATATCATATAATCTATGCTACCTATAGTTATAGATTCACTCCAATGAGAGGGTAAAATGAAATTCTCGTACGCCACTAATCTAAAAGACTTTATACCGGATTTGAGCATGGACGGGTCAGCAGCCCCTGTTTTATTCCAAAACAAAATCTATGTATTTTTCAAACAATCTGGAAGCAATAAACTAAAATATATTATTGGAAAGCCACTAGATGTACATAGTGGCTATTCATGGACAGGTGTTTACAGTGTTGATGATCACATTGACGGGGTTGGTATAGCTGAAAATACCAGCCCATGCGCCTTCGTTAATGGAGGCAGCATTCATGTCTTCTATAATGGATCTGGAAACAATGGTACTTGGTGTTTTAAATATGATGGAAACAAGTGGGAGGCAACGCGCTCGATTAAGTCGCTCATTATGAACATGGATTTCGCAAAGGGCACCAGCCCTTCAGCGACGTGGGACGGAAAATACCTTTACGTGTTTTGGGTAGATAATAGTAGTGGAGACATATTTTATTCAATTAAAATGGGAGATATCTGGACAGGCCCGATATCGATAAAAAAGTACCAGAGCAATGTTGGCATTGCCACCGGGACGAGTCCTTGTACTCTGATTTATATGGGATTTATTTATGTATTCTACAATGGCGCCGGCAATGACGGCACGTTCTACGTAAAGACGAGCAAGGATGGCTGGGAGAGACCGGTTTCTATCAAGGCCAAGATTGGCGCAATGGGGTTCGCACCGAAGACCAGCCCCGCTGCCATTTGCAATTTCGGCCCGTACAAGCTCTATGTGACCTGGATCGGCATTGGGAAAGACGGCATTTTCTACAGTGTGGGTGATAGCTGGACAGGGGCAAACTGGACGTCTCAGCAGAAGCTTCAATGCCCCGACCTGACGCCCATGACAGCGGACGGCACCAACGCCAGCGGCTTGATCATGAACAACCTCCCTTATGTTTTCTGGCACGCGAAAGGCAGCAACAGTCTTTGGATGACACATGGCGAGGCGGAGCGGCCGGTCCCAAGCTGACACCGCGCCGGCGCTTCAACTCCCGCATGGGCTTCTCCTCTTTCAGCCCTGTGATTTCAATGCCTTGGGCATTGGCTTGGGCACGCGGTTGTCAATATTCAGGTTGCATCAGTGCTTATGCGGCGCAGCACAATTCGCTGCCGTGCCCTCAAGCCATTCATTGTGGCGGAGGTATCAGCGACTCTGGCCTGTCCACCAGGCTCGTGCCAATCCACCAACGGTCAAACCGTCAGCGGATTGGCACAACAGGACATTAAGGCTTCAGGTCCAGGAACCGGGACGGGTGCAGATCCTGGAGATTGTCGGTCCAGCCGATCAGCTTGGGACTGACCATATGCCGGGAACTGTAGAAATGGATCGGGAAGACAGCCACTTCTTCGATCATCAGGCGTTCGGCCTGCTGCAACAGAGCGGCGCGCTTGGAGATATCGACTGTGACATTGGCTTCTGACATCAGCCGGTCAAATTCAGGGTTGGAGAAGGCGGCCGGGTTCTGCTTGCCGATATCGCCGCGCAGCAACTCCAGGAAATTGTTGGCATCGTTGTAATCGCCGACCCAGCCGTGACGGGTGATGTCCTTGAACTTCTTCTCATCACGGGTGCTGAGGAAGACCTTCCATTCCTGATTGTTCAACGTGACCTTCACGCCCAGCTTCTGCTGCCACATGGCGGCGATCGCGATGGCCACCTTGCGGTGGTTTTCCTGGGTATTATACAGAACCTCGACCGCCAGCGGCTTGCCCCCCGGGCCGTAGCCGGCCTTGGCGACCAGCTCTTTTGCTTTGGCGTCGCGCTGTTCCTGCGTCCACTTGGCGTAGTCGGGGATCTGCTGGGTATAATTGGTCGTGTCGGGCGGCACGAAACTATAGGCCGGGATTTCGCCGCGCTGGTTCACCTTTTCCACGATGATGTCGCGGTCGATGGCGAGGTTCAGCGCCAGCCGCAGGTCCTTGTTGGACTTCCACGGCTCCTTGGTCATGTTCGGCGCATAGAAATAGGTGCCGAAATAAGGAAACAGCCGCAGTTCGCTGGGCATATTCTGGCGCAGCCACTGCATCTGTGCGACCGGCACCTCGTAGGTCAGGTGCAGCTCGCCCGCGCGGAACCGCTTCAGTTCGGCTTCCTGATTCTCGGTCGGATAATAGAAGACTGTGTCGATCTTGGTGTTGGCCGCATCAAAGTGATACGGGTTCTTGACCATCTTGATGTGGCTCTGCGGCACCGATTCCGCCAGCATATAGGCACCGTTGGTGACCAGATTGCCGGGCTTCACGAATTCCGACCCGAACTTTTCCACATTCGCCTTGGACACGGCGTAGGTGGCGTGGTGGTGCAGCATGGACAGGAAATAGGGTGTGGGTGCCCGCAGCGTCACCTCAAAGGTATAGTCATCAACGGCGCGCACGCCCATCGTGTCCAGCGGCTTGCGGCCGAGCGTGATGTCCTGGGCGTTCTTCACCTGCCACAGGAAATAGGCGTAATCAGCCATGGTCTTGGGATCGACCAGCCGGCGCCAGGAAAAGACCCAGTCCTGGGCCGTGACCGGTGTACCGTCCGACCATTTGGCATTGCGGCGCAGATGGAAGGTGTAGACCTGCCCATCGGGGCTGACATCCCATTTCTCTGCGGCTGCGGGGATGAAGTTGCCTTTGCCGTCAGGCATCAGCAGCCCGTCGAACAGGTCATATTGCAGCCAGCTTTCAGGCACACCGCTGGATTTGGCGGGGTCGAGCGTCTCCGGCTCCGCGCCGTTGCCGCGATGCAGGACCTTCTCCGCCAGCGCCGGGGCCGTGGCCATGCCCAGGCCGGCGGCAAACAGCGCTGTGGCGGCCACAACGCCGCGCAATGACTTCCACAATGACGACATGCCCGATCTTCTCCTGTTCCTTGACTGTATGGACGCGAACCACCTGGTGTCCGGGCCTGGTTATTCTGATCGGTCCCGGTTGATCTGCCCGCCTGTCTGTCAGCGGGTGACTTCGATATAGCGGGTGGGCTGCACGCCCATGGGGCTTTCGAACCAGCCCTTGACGCGCGGATGTACCAGATTGCGGTAGGCGGTATGATAGATGGGGATCAGCGGCGCATCGGCCAGCATCATCCCTTCGGCTTCCGCCACCAGGGCCAGGCGCTTGGCCGGATCGGTGGTCAGATTGGCCGCACTCAGCTTTTCATCATAGGTGGGGTTGGCATAGCCCGAGCGGTTCATCTTGCCGACATCGCCCAGGAACAGCTTCAGGAAGGTGTAGGGGTCGGGGAAGTCCGCGATCCAGCCCAGCACCACCATGTTGGCATAGGATTTCTCGCCGGCATTCTGCAGTACGATCTTCCATTCCTGATTGTTCAGGCTGACCTTGGCGCCCAGCTTGGACTGCCACATGGAAGCGACACCGACCGCGATCTTGCGGGTGCTTTCATTGGTATTGTGCAGGATCTCTACCGTCAGCGGCTTGGCCCCCGGCCCATATCCCGCTTCCGCCAACAGTTTCTTGGCCATGGCATCGCGTTCGGCCTGGGTCGCCTTGGCCATGTTGGCCTCGGGCAGCGTGTAGCCCGGTACACCGGGCGCCGTCAGCGTATAGGCCGGCACCTCACCGGACTTGGTAATCTTCTCGACAATGATCTGCCGATCGACCGCCAGGGACAGGGCCTGCCGCAGCTTGGGGTTCGACGCCAGCGGCTCCTTGGTCATGTTGATGGCCAGATATTGCGTGCCCAGAACCGGATAGAATTTCATGGTCTCCGGCATGTTCTTGCGCAGCCAGTCGATCTGGGTGACCGGCGCCATCTGCACGATATCCAGTTCGCCGGCGCGGAAGCGGCGCAGTTCGGTTTCCGGGCTGTCGGAATGGTGGAACACGACCGTGTCCACCTTCACGGACTTCGCCTCCCGGAAGAACGGGTTCCTGACGGCCTTCACATAGGCCTGCGGCATGTATTCGACCAGCCTATAGGCGCCGTTGGAGACAAGGTTTCCGGCCTTCACGAAATCAGGCCCAAACTTCTCCACATTCGCCTTGGACACCGGATAGGTCATGCGGTGGACCAGGGAGGACAGGAAATAGCCGGTGGGCCGTTCCAGCGTCACCTTGAAGGTACGCGGGTTGACCGCGACGGCACCCAGCGTATCGGGCGCGGCCTTGCCGTTGCTGATCGCCTCGCCGTTCTTCACGGGCCACAGGAAATAGGCATAGTCGGATGCCGTCTTCGGATCGACCAGCCGACGCCAGGAAAAGACAAAATCATCGGCGGTCACCGCCGTGCCGTCTGACCATTTGGCATCGGCGCGCAGGGTGAAGGTGTAGGTCAGGCCATCGGCGCTGATCTCCCACTTTTCCGCCACACCCGGCGCGGTCTTGCCATCGGGCCCGAAGGTCAGCAGCCCTTCGAACAGGTCATAGCCGATACGGGCCGACTGCACGTCGGTCCCCTTGTGCGGGTCCAGCGACGTGGGTTCCGCCTGGTTGCCGCGGTTCAGCACCATCTCGGCAACGGCGGGAACGCTGCCGATGGTGACCAGGGATAGGGTGGCGAAGGCCGCGATGGCGGCCGGCGCAAAGCGCCGCACAAAACGCATTTTATCAACTCCAACTGCACCGGTACGAACTGCCCCGCGTCTATGTGCGGTCTGCTGTGCGTTATGTCCAGGGCCGATACGGAGAAAACCTGCCGATGGCTGCGCCCGTGCAGGGGCGTGCGGCGGGAGAAGACCGGCGCAATGTGGGGCTGACAGGGCGCGGGCGGGGCATCCGGATATCGATGTCAGGCGCGGCCTGCCTTATTTTCATGCACAGTGACGACGCGCACAGTCCGGTGAAGGATCGGTCGTTTAATCATATGGTCAGGGGGCGGCTCCGGGGTTACCCTGCCGATCTGCTGGTCCCTTCAACCCTTTTCGCCATGTGCACGGCCTTGTGCCTTCGTCCCTGTCACAGACAGCGGTGCGATCGGCTTGGCGTCGGGCTGTGGCGGTCCATGTTGATGGCTGGTGGTTCCGCCCGCTTGGTGGAATCCCGATCTCACGGGGGAAACGCCATGTCCGTTGCGTCGTCCGATGTCCCGCATCCCCAATTTGCCGCCTGTGTCGCCGCCGAGACGGAGACGGTGGAGGCCATTCTGGGCCGCCATCATGATATTGACGCAACCAGCGGCCTGTCGCCGATGCAGTTGCGCCGCGTGCTGCTGTTCGTGGACCAGAATCTGGACGACGACCTGTCCCTGGCCACCCTGGCCGCCGTTGCGGGCCTCAGCCCCAGCCACTTCGCCCGCCGGTTCAAGGCGGCCCTGGGGGAGGCACCGCACCGTTATGTGCTGACCCGCCGCGTTAATGGCGCCAAACGCCTGCTGCTGGAGACGGAGATTCCGCTGGCGGAGGTCGCGGCGGCAGCCGGTTTCTCCTCCCAGGCGCATCTGACGGGCATTTTTGGGCGGGCCGTGGGCATGCCACCCGGCGCCTACCGCACGCGGCGCAACCAGTGCCGGGCCTTTCTGATGGCCGGGGGCGCCAAGGAAAATTTCAACAAGGCGGCGTAAGCCCCGCGCCTAACCCGTGAATTCCGTGCCCGCCTCGACAAAGCAGAGAGGGTTGCCGAACGGGTCGCGGCAGTAAAAGCTGCGTTCGCCCCAGGGGCGTGTTTCGATCGCACCGGACAGGACCGCCCCCGCCGCCTGTGCGCGGGCATGGAAATCCCCCAGATCATGGACTGCAAAATGCACCGGCTGCGACAGGGCCGGTGCCCCCTCCGTCTCGCCCTCGGCCACCGGATCGTGACAGGCCAGCACCATCTGTCCCAGGTCGAAATAGTGCCGGCCGGGGGAGACCCGCTGCCCGGTCTGCGCCAGCAGCGCGCCATAGAAGCCGGCCGCCTGCTCGATGGCGGTGACGGGAAGGATGATACGGAACACACGCATGGCGCCGACCCTCCGCTGAACCCTGTTTCTGGCCTTGCTTCCAAGATAGGGCGCCCCCTGCCATTGCACCAGACCGACCATCGGTCAGAAGCGGGCGAAAAAGGGTGGTGGTGAAACTACTACGCAAGCATCTGTCGCAGGGCAGCCTTCCAACGATCATGTATTGCGCCGCGCGGCGGGCACATGGCAGAAATGGGGCCGTTTCATCCCCATAAGTCGTCGGGTAAAGTCCATGGAAAAGTTTGTTCAGCTCACCGGTGTCGCCGCTCCGCTGCGTCTGATGAATGTCGATACGGACATGATCATTCCCGCCGACTATCTGAAGACGATCAAGCGCACGGGCCTGGGCGCCGGCCTGTTTGCCTCCATGCGCTTCAAGGATGGTCAGGAAGTGGCCGACTTTGTGCTGAACAAGCCGGCCTATCGCCAGTCCAAGATCCTGATCGCCGGCGACAATTTCGGCTGCGGCTCAAGCCGTGAGCATGCGCCCTGGGCGCTGGCGGATTTCGGCCTGCGCTGCGTCATCGCGCCCAGCTTCGCCGACATTTTTTTCAATAACTGCTTCAAGAACGGCATCCTGCCGATCCGTATGCCGACGGAGATTGTCGACCGGCTGATGGCCGCTGCCGACAATGGTTCCAACGCCACCTTCACCGTCGATCTGGAAGCCCAGACCATCACCCTGCCGGACGGGGAGAAGATCGGCTTCGATGTGGAGCCGTTCCGCCGCCAGTGCCTGCTGAATGGCTGGGACGATATCGGCCTGACCCTGCGCGAGGCCGGGTCCATCGACGCGTTCGAAGCCAAGGC
>JAIXTS010000054.1 GCA_027483805.1 Azospirillum sp.
GGGGCTGTCGGGCCGGCCCGACACCATCATCATGCCAGCGCGGCGGTGATCGCGTTCTGCTGCTCCGTTGTCATGCTGGCCAATTGTCCGCTGGTGAAGGAGCGAAGCTGTGTCTCCGTCATGGACTGGAACTGGTAGGGGGTCAGCGCCGCGATCTGACCCGTGGTCAGAACGGCGATCTGTTCGGCCTTAACCCCCGTCAGCTGTACCGCGCTCAACTGTCCGATCTGGGTCGATGTCAGGCTGGTGAACTGCGTCGTGCTCAGCGCACCGATCTGCGATGCCGACAATTGCCCGAACTGTGTGCTGGTCAGGGAAACCAGCTGTGTTCCGGCCAGATTGGCGATCTGGGTGGTCGACATGCCCCCCACCTGGGCCGGTGACAGGGCCGCGATCTGCTGGCTGCTCAGCGAGCGCAGCTGCACCCGCAGCAGGGAAGAGAGCTGGCTGCCTGTCATGCCGGCGATCGCTGTCGTGGTCAGGTCCTGGATCTGCGTCGTGGTCAGGGACTGGATCTGGCCCGTGCCCAGCCCGTTGACCTGATCGGCCGACAGCGCGCTGATATGGCCGGTTCCCAGACCTGACAGCGCCGTCGCCGGCGCAGCCCCCAGGGCGGCCGGGGTAATGACCTGCAACTGTGAGGGCAGCAGGGCTGACAGCTGTGTTGCCGTGACCTGGCTCATGAAGGTCGAATTCAGACCCGCCAGCTGTGTGGTGGACAGGCTGGCGAACTGCGTGGCACTCAACGCCGCCGCCTGTGTCGCGCTCAGACCGGTCAGCCGGGCGGGCGCCATGGCCGCGATCTGTGTGGTGGTCAGGGCCGCAATTTGTGTGGTGTTCAGCGCGCCGAACTGCGTCGCGCTCAGGGCCGCCAGCTGCGTGCCGGTCATGGCGCCCACCTGTGCTCCTGTCAGCCCGGCGACAAAGCTGGTGGACAAGCCCGTTATCTGCGCCGCTGACAATGCCGAAAGCTTGTCACCCGTCAGGTGGCCGGCCTGCGTTGCCGTCAGGCCCGTCAGCTGTGTGCTGGTCAGGGCTGCCAGATCGGTGGTGGTCAAGGCCTGCAACTGCGCCGCCGTCAGGGTGCCGATCTGGCCGGCGCTGAAGGATGTGACGCTGCCGCTGGCAATGGCCTCAAACGTGGATGCGTTCAGCGATCCCATCTGTGCGGGTGTCAGGGCTGTGATCTGGGCAGCGGTCAGGGCGCCCACCTGCTGGTCGCTGAGGGCGTTCAGCAGGCCGGCGGACAGGCCGGCCACGACGGTGGGCTGTATCGCGGCAATCTGGCTGTTCGACAGGACTTCCAGCTGGTCATTGCTGAAGGCGTTCAGGTGGGCGGCAGTCAGGCCCGCCATCTGTGTTGTGGTCAGATAGCTGACCTGGGCGGAATAGATGCCCGCCAGTTGCGACGGTGGCACCGCTTTCAGCTGCGCCGCCGACAGGGACTGGAGCTGTGCCTGGGTCATGAGAGCTAATTGCCCGGACCGCAGGCCGGCAGCGCCGGCGGTGCTGATGGCCGTCATCTGGCTGGTGGACAGCAGCTCGAACTGCAGATCGGTGATCGTCCCGATCTGTGTGGCGGACAGCGCTCCGATCTGGGCGGGCGAAATCACAGCCAGCTGTTCGGGCCGCAGCATGGGGATATTGACGGCATCGATGGCGGCGAACTGTGCCGGCGACAGGGCCTGGATCTGGGCCGTGGTCAGGGAGGAGACCTGCTCCGGCCGCAGGGAGCCCATCATCGCGGTGCTGAAGCCCGACACCTGGGCCACCGTCAGACCGGCCAGTTGTTCATCGCTGAGTGCGCTGACCTGGTTGCCGGACAGGCCGGCCAGCGCTGCCGCCGGGATGGACGCGATCTGCGTCGTGGACAGGGCGGACAGCTGCTGCGGGCTCAGGGATTGTATTTGCGTGTTGGTCAGGCCGGCGATCTGGCTGAGGCTGAAACCGGCCACACGTTCCGGGCTGAAGAAGTTCAGCTGGTCGATGGTCAGGCTGCCGATCTGTGCGGCGGTCATGCCGTTCAGCAACTCGTCGGGAAGCTTGGAGATCTGATCGGTCGTCAGGCCGGCAATGACGGCGGGCGACAATTCGGTGAATTGCGACACGCGCAGCTGGTTCAGGCTGCCTTCGGGAAGGCCGGCCACTTGCTGTGGCTTCAGGGCGCTAAGCTGCGCCACGGAGAGGCTTCCGAACTGTTCGGCACTCAGCATCCCGATACGACTGACGCTCAGATTGCCGATCTGGGTTGCCGGTATGCCGGTCAGCTGGTCCGGCGTGATCTCCTTGAAGCGCTGATCGCTCAACGCATTCAGCTGACCGGCCGTCAGGCCCGAAATCTGCGTCGCGGACAGGCTGGCGAACTGATCGCCCGACAATTCGCTGAAAAAGACCGTCTCGGCCCCGGCGATCTGGGCCGGCGTCAGCGCTGCCAGCTGCTCCGGGGTCAGGGCGTGGACCTGCGGTTCGGACAGGCTGTTCAGCTGCGTCACGCTCAGATTCTTCACCTGCGCCGGCGACAGGGTGGCGATCTGCGCCGTCGACATTTGGGTGATGCGTTCGCTGGACAGGCCTGTGATCTGCGTGGTGGACAGTGCCGCCAGCTGTTCTGCCGACAGGCTGGCCAGCTGTTCGCCGTTCAGGGCGTTCAACTGTGTCGTGGTCAGGCCCGTCAGCTGGGCGCTGGTCAGTTGGGATACCTGGTCGCCGGTCAGCAGCGAAATCTGATCCGCCGAAAGCCCCTTCACCTGTGCCGGTGTCAACTGGGCAAGCTGTTCCGGGGTCAGGGCAGAAATTTCTTCCGCCTGCAGAACGCCGACCTGCGTGGTGGTCAGCCCCCGCAACTGGGTGGCCGACAGGCTGGCGATCTGTTCGCCGGTCAGGGCATTGATCTGCGTGACCGTCATGGCACTGATGTTCCCGGCCGACAGGCTGGAAATCTGTGTCACCGTCAGCATGCCGACCTGCCCCTCCGTCAGGCCCTTTACCTGCGTGGCGTTCAGCATGGCGATCTGGTCCGCCGTCAGGGATGCCAGCTGATCCGGGGTCAGCGCCGACAGGGCCGTGGCGCTAAGGTTGCGCACCTGTTCGCTGGTGAGGTTGGCGATATGGTCGGGGGTTAGACCGGAAATCTGTCCGTCATTGAGGGACGCCATCTGCGTGGCCGTCAGGCCGACCAGTTGTTCGCCCGACAGCCAGGAAAGCTGTGCATTGCTGAACCCGCCCAGGGCCGAGGGCGAGAGGCCGGCCAGCTGTGTGCGGGTCAGGACCTCAATCTGCGTCTGGTTCAAGGCCGCCGTCTGCGTGGCGGTCATGCCCCTGATCTGGGCGCCCGACAGGCTGGCCAGCACCGTTGTGCCCATGGAGGACAGTTGTTCAGCCGTGATCGCACCGACCTGTGTCGCCGTCAGGTTGCGCAACTGCGTATCGCTCAGGCTTTCCAGCTGGTCGGGCCGCAGGGCACCGACCTGCGTGGGGACAAGGGCGGCGACCTGCGCCACTGTCAGCGCGCTCAGCTGTGTCGTGGAAAGGTCATTCAGCTTGTCGCCGGACAATCCTTTGACCTGCGCCGGGCTCAGCGCTGCAACCTGCCTGTCGGTCAGGGCGGCGATCTGGTCCGGCAGCAGGCTGTTCACCTGTGTCACCGACAGGGCGCGCAGCTGCTCCGGCGTCAGGGAACCGATCAGGCCGGTATCCAGACCCGACACCTGCTCGGCCGTCAGGGCGCCGACCTGACCGGCGGTCAGGGCCGCCACCTGGGTCGTGGTCAGCGTCGCCAGCCGTCCCTCGGGCAGGGCCCTGATCTGGGTCGCGGTCAGCGCATTCAACTGCGCCCGGCCCAGACCGGCAAACTGCTCCTCCGACAGCTGCGCCATCTGGGTCGTGGTCAGCGCCCGGATCTGGTTGGCGGTCAGCCCGTTCAACTGCGTCGTGCTCAGCGCCGCCAGCTTGTCATCCGTCAGGGTGGCGATCTTGCCGGCCGACAGGTTGGCCAGCTGGGCATTGGTCAATGCCGCAATATGCTCGCCGTTCAGGCCGGCGAACTGCTCGTTGGTCAAGGCCGAGATCTGGGCGGCGTTGAAACCTTTCACCTGATCGGGCGTCAGGCTGGACAGTTTGGATGTGGAGAACCACTTCATCTGCCCCGCAGTAAAGCCGGACAATTGTACCGGGGAGAGGGAGGCCAGCTGCCCCTCTGTCATCGCGGCGATCTGGGTCTGGTTCATGCCCTTGATCTGGGTGACCGACAGTTCGCCGATCTGTTCGCCCGACAGGCTGGTGAACTGGTCGGTGGTCAGCGAGGAGATCTGGGATGTGGTCAGCCCCTTCAACTGGCTGGTCAGCAGACCGGAGACCACATCGCTATCCAGCCCCTTGATCTGTGCCGGTGTCAGGCTCCCGACCTGGGATGCGGTGAAGCCTGCCCACTGCACAGGGGTCAGCGCGTTCAGCTGGCTGGCTGTCAGGCTTTTCACCTGGGTTGGTGACAGGGCCGCGATCTGGGTGGCCGAAAATCTCGCCAGCGTCTCATTCGTCAGGGATTTCACCTGCGTGACCGTCAGGCTTTTCAGCTTGGAGCCGGCGATGGCGCCGATCTGGCTGTCATCCAGGCTGTTCAACTGTGCCGCAGACAGGGTCGCCAGCTGCCCGGACGTCATGGCGCCGATCTGATCGTCGCTGAAATAGGTCATCTGGGTGGTGGTCAGGGCGCGCAGCTGGGGCGCCGTGAAGGCCGCGACCTGCTCCGTCGACAGGGCGGCAATTTTTGCCGCGGTCAGCTGCGACACTTCCCGGGGCGTCATGCCCCGGATCTGGCCAAGCGACATGGCGGCGAAATCCTCGGCCTCCAGCGCATTGAACTGTGTATCGTTCAGCGCCGCCAGCTGTGCCGCCGTGAAGCCGATCTGGCTGGAAGAAAGGGCACCGATCTGGGCGGCGGTCAGGCCCCCGATCTGTTTGACCGAAATCGCGCCGATCTGTGCCTTCGACAATTCCCCGATCTGACCCAGGGTGAAGGACCCGATCTGTTCGGCCGTCAGCGATGCCATCGCCCGCAAGGGGATTTCGCTGATGGAGCTGTAGGAACTGATCGCAACCATATCTGGCTCTTTCATTCACGGATTTTCCAACCGGGAACTTATAAGCAAGAGCCGGGCCAAGTTTTGGCCGGTGATCCGGGAAAAATTTGCCGCACAACGAAAAACCCCGCCGCGCGGTAAAGCGGGCGGGGTTCCGATAGGTTGATTGTCGGTCCGGATCAGCCGGCGCGGACCCGTTGCAGGAAACCGTCCACCTCCTGGCGCAGGCGGCTGGCGCCGCTGGTAAGGCCGGTTGCGGCCTCGCGCAGGCCACGGGCAGCATCGCCGGTACCGGCGGCCACCTGCGCCAGCGACTGCACCTCGGTTGCGGCCTCGCGGCTGGCAGTGGAGGCGGACTGGACGGAGCGGGCGATCTCCTGGGTGGCCATGCGCTGCTGTTCGACTGCGGCCGCCACCGTCGTGCTGACGCTGGACACGTCGCTGATCCGGTCGGTGATTTCGGTCAGGGCGCCCACGACGGCGTTGGCGGCCTGACGGACGGCGCTGATGCGGCGTTCGATTTCTTCCGTTGCTTTGGCGGTCTGGCCAGCCAGTTGCTTGACCTCGGATGCCACGACGGCAAAGCCCTTGCCGGCTTCCCCGGCGCGGGCCGCCTCGATGGTGGCGTTCAGCGCCAGCAGGTTGGTCTGGCTGGCGATGGCGGAGATCAGGTCGACGACATTCTTGATGCCTTCCGCTTCGCTGCTCAGATTGCGGACAAGACCGTCCGACCGTTCAACAGCGGCGGAAGCCTGACGGGTGCTGCCGGTCACACCTTCCACCTGGCGGGCCACGTCGTTGAAGCTGACGGCCAGTTCTTCGGCGGCGCTGGCCACCGACTGCACGCCCTGGTCGGAGCTTTCGGCGGCGCGCGACACATGGTTGGCTGCCGTGCGGCCTTCCTCGGCAACCATGCCCAGACGCTCCGCCTCGTTCAGGACTGTGCCCGCCGTTTCACCCACGGTACGCACCGAACCCAGCACCGTGGCTTCGAAACTGTCGGCCAGTGCCAGAAGCGCCTGACGGGCGCGGTTATCAGCCTCGATCCGTTCCGCCGACAGGCGCGACGCTTCCTGCAAGGCCTTCTTGAAGGAGAACAGACCATCGACAAGACTGTTCAATTCATCGGCGCGAGCCAGCGGGGCGGGATCGACGGACAGATCATTGGCGGCCAGCCTGCCCATCGCCTGGGCGATGCCGTCAATGCCGTTGCGGACAAGGCGGGTAATGAAAAACACCAGCAGCGAGACGATGGTCAGGGCGCTTAACAGGCCCAGGACCAGAAGCCACGATGCGGTCACTGCACTTTGCGCCTGACGCTCCACGCTGGCACGCGCATCGGCCTGGATCTGGGCTGCCGCCTTATCCAGCGCCACCACGATGACCTGCACCTTTTCGTTGAAGGGCAGGACCGCGCCGGCGGCCGTGGCCAGATCGACCTCCAGCATGGTCGAGACGACATCGACGGCGCCGCTGAATCCTTCCAGCTCCTTCGCAGAGCTTTTGGTTGCTGCCTTCAGGGCGGGATCGACGATGGTCGCGGAAATGGCCTCCAGCCGCGTTGCTGCCTTCGCGATGGCACCCTTCACCAACTCAAGTTCCTTGATGGCCCCCTCCGCCGGATTGCCGCCCGCCACCGACAGCACGGCAAAATAGGCTGAACCCAGGCTGCCTTTCAACTCGGCGACCAGATTCTGCATCTCGGCAGCACGCGCCAGCTTCTCATCCACCAGGATACGGGTTTCCGCAGCCTGAGAACGAAGCTCGACAATGGAGATGCCGCCCAGCACCAGCATGGCAAGAGCGGCGACCACAGGACCGGCCATCAGCTTTGCAAGCAGTGACAACCGGTCCAGCCGGGAGAATATCTCAGATAACATTCAACCAGTTCCTTTTGGATCGGTTCATATGTACGTGTACAGAGGCCACAATTGTCAGGCTGGACAACCCGTTGATCCAGGGTCATCCAGCCTGACGGGAGGTTTAGAACGACTGCGACAATGAAACATACAGCCGACGTTCGGTCTCCAGCGCTGCCGTTGCGGCGGTGCTGGACCGCAGGAAGTCGGATGCGGTTGCCCGCAGCTCCGTCCCTGTGGGGAAGCTATAGGCCACGGTCGCCGTGCCGGTGATGAAGGAGTCGACCTTTGTCGGCACCTGGAAGCCGGTCAGTGTGCCGGTACCCGGCCTCAGCAGGTAGCGATCAGACTGCCAGGTCAGGCCCAGGTCAGCCGAGAAGCCGTCCTGAGACCAGCCGAGGCCGCCACGCAGCTTATGCGCGGGCGTCGCATCTTCAAACTTGATCGGACGGGTCGCGTTGATGCCCCGGTTCACGGTCAGGTCATCATTGATCTTTGTCCAGGTGTAAGACGCAGAGTAGGTCAGGCCGCCCGCCAGCGCACCGTTGACATCCGCTTCCAGCCCCCAGGATGAGGAACTGCCCGCGTTCACCATTGTCTGGGTCAGGATCCGGTTGATGGTGACCCGATCGGCCACGCCGCCGGTGAAGGTCTTCAGGTCCTTCGTGTGCTGACGATAGGCCGTGATGCCGAAGCGGCCATTGATGGCCTCAATCGCGCGATCATAGCCCAGCTCGAAACTGGTGATCCGGGACGGATCGATATGCGGATTGCCGACCGTGGGAATGGCCCCGACGATGTAGTATCCGCCCAGTTCCAGCAGGCTGGGCAGCTGATTGGCCATCCCGAAGGTGGCGCGCACCGTATTGATGGCATCGGGCTTGAAGACCAGGCCGCTATTGTAGCTGATCTTGGTCATGTCACGGTCATAATCGGCCAGCGTCCAGGGCGACGAAAGGCCGCCGGAATAATCAAGGCTGAACATGTCCAGGCGAACGGCGTTGGTGAACGACACCGTATCGGAAACTTTCCAGTCCCACATGGTGGAGCCGGCGAAGACATCATACCCAATTGTGGCGCCGGGTGACGGCCAGCGGTCCATTTCGGCACGCCGATATTCAGCGGTGAACTTCAGCGTGTGGTCAGACCCGACTTGAAGGAGATCGGACAGCTGAACAACAGTCGTTGTCACGTCAGAGGCACCGAAGGCAAGATAGTTGAAATCCATCTTGTTGCGGTACGCCATGAGGTTCACCAAACCGATGGAACCGGCATCGATGGTCAGATCGGTCTTTGCGGACTCGGCAACATACTTGATGGCGAGGTAGCTGTTGGTGGTGTTGTAGTTGGTCTGGAAGGAATAGCTCCGCGACAGTTCCACACCCCACTGGATGTTGTCGCTGACCTGCGTCAGACCCGACAGGGAGACATAGTTTGCCTCGGGACCGGTCAGGCGCGAGCGCTCGACAGCTGTGATGTTGCCCTTGTCGAACTCATCCTGTTCCTTGTAACCGGCAGACAGCTTCACACCGACGCGATCGCCCAGCTTCAGCGTCTTGACCATATTGGCTTCGCGCTTGCCATCCGTACCACCGCGCAGCGTCGCCGTCCCGGTCTCGTCATAAAGCGGGTTCACGGTGATGATATTCACAACGCCTGCCACGGCATTAAAGCCATAGATCGCGCCAACCGGACCCTTGACGATCTCGATCTGCTTGATCTCCGGCAGTTGCACCGGAATGGTGTTCCACACGACCATGGCAAAATGATCATTATACACTTGGCGGCCGTTGACCAGGACCAGCAGACGCGGATAGCTGCCCTGGTTGTAGCCACGGACCGCCACATCGGCGCTGCCGCTGCCCCAACGCAGAAGATCCATACCGCTATAGCGGTTCAAGACATCGGGAAGGTTGTCCAGGCCGCTCGCCTTGATCTCGGCAGCCGTAATGATACGCAAGGCGGCCGGCGCATCAGAGGCCACCTGCGGCTTGCCTGTGGCGCTGGTGGTGACCGGCTGGCCGAACGCGTCCTGAAGGGCGCTGTAATCGATTGTCTGGGCCTGGGCGCCAACGGCAAGAAGGGCGGTCGCGCCAAGCAGAATGGACTTCTTCATGTGAAAGGACTCCTGGCGTCAGGCTCAGTGTGCGGTCACGAGCATCTGGAAATTCTTGTCGAAGCTGACGCCGGCCTTGGCCAGGGCAGCCGTGTTGACATGGTATTTGGCGGCGCCGGACGCTTGCCGCTCAACGGCGAGCGCGCATTTGCCCGCGGTCATGCAGGCCATGTCGCCGATGACCAGCTGGCCCGTGCTGGCCTTGGCTGCGACATCGGCGCCACCGACCACGACGATTGCGACCGCGCCGGAAAGATCACCCGCACCGTCCACGACCTTGGCCGTCACGTCGGCGCCCAGCGCGGACTTTATCGCCTCACCTGCGGCGGCCTGGCCGGGGTCAGTAACGATGGTAACCGGTGTCGGTTTGGCGGGCTTGGGTTGAAGGAAATTCAGCGCCTTGACGGCGACGGTGGCGGTCGGGCCATCGACGGCCGCCATCGCAGAACTGAATTGGGTGAGCGACACCGCCAATGCCCCTAACAGCGCGACCCGACATACCTTCATGTGTCCATTATGCATCATATGTCCATCCATCTCGAGGAATTGCTCTCGACACGGGCAAGAGAGCATAGATACAAGGCGTGTGTCAGGTGGCAGGCTATACTTCTTACGGATATGTATTATTTAAAGTCCTCCCTTGGATTTTTATATTTCACAGCCCCAACAATGTTATTCTTGTTCAAGCGTATATTATTGCCCCAAGGCGCAAGTTGAATATGACGATCTTTAGGTTAGGGTGGAAAGTATACCAGTCCCGATGCACGGTCCGTCGCTGGACCGTCATCAATCATGCCAATGATGATCCTTGGCATGGTTGAACCCGCTCTTTGCGACAGAGGCCCCCAACATTTGCGGTTGGGGGCGTGTCCAGCGATCGGGGCCGATCAGAACTTCTGGGAAACAGTGGCGTACAGACGACGCTCGGTCCGCAGACCGGGCACGGTCAGGGTGTCAGGACGCAGCATGTCGGTGCCGGTCAGGCGGATTTCCGTACCCGATTCAAATTGGTAGCCGATGGTGGCGCCGGCTGACCAGTAACCGTCAATCTTTACGGCGGTAAGCGGCTGCAGGGCGGCCGGTGCCTTGAGCAGGGTCCGCGACGACTGATAGGACAGGTTTGCCTGGGCCGTCAGGGCGCCCAGTGTGTAACCGACCTTGCCCTCCACCTTGTGACGGGGCGTGGCGCCTTCGAACAGGACCGGACGGGTGGGTGCGGCGCCGCGATTCACCGTCAGGTTGTCATTGATGTCGGTGAAGGTGTAGGATACGCCATAGGACACGCCGGCGTCGGTCTTGCCTTCGACTTCGACCTCGGCGCCCCAGCTTTTGCTTTCACCACCATTGACGACCGTCAGCACCGGTACGCGGTTGATGATAAGCGTGTCGGCCCCCAGGAAGGCCTTCACATTGTCCGTCTTCTGCCGGAACAGGTTGATCCCGGCATTGCCGTTGATCGCCGGCAGCGCACGGGTGTAACCCAGTTCGAAGCTGGTGATTTCGCTGGGCTTCAGGTCCGGATTGCCCAGGATATACAGCCTTACGCCGGGAGCGACCGTCTGCGTGCCGTAAAGGCCGCCCAGTTCCACCAGCGACGCCAGCTGATTGGCCAGCCCATAGGTCGCGCGCACCGTATCGACATCGGTCGGCTTGTAGACAAGGCCGCTGTTGAAGCTGGCCTTGGTTCGGCTCACATCATAGCTGCTGGCCGGGCGCGGGAAGGTACCGATACCGTCGGGCTTCATCTCGAAAAAGTCGAGGCGCGCAGCGTTAGTGAAGGACAGGGTCGGCGTAACCTTCCAGTCCCACATGCCGGACACGGCCCAGACGTCATAACCGATGCTTCCCCGCGCTTCCGACAGGAACTGGTCCATCTCGTTATGACGGAATTCGCCGGTCAGCTTCACCGTATGGTCAGTGCCGAACTGGATCAGGTCGGACAGTTGCGCCACGGTGGTTGTAACATTGGAACTGCCAATGCTGGAGTAATCGAAGTCCAGCCAGTTGCGATAGGCGGTGAAATTCACCAGCCCGATGGCCCCGGCATCGGCCGTCAGATCGACCTTGGCAGAGGTCGTCTTGAAGTGCTGAAAGGTGTAGACGGCCGACGGCATCATCTCCAACTGTTTGACGTCGGAATGGGTCACCTCGATCCCACCCTGTATCGTGTCGGTCAGCTGGGCCATGACGGCACCACTGGC
Organism: Azospirillum sp.; assembly: GCA_027483805.1. Lineage (GTDB taxonomy): Bacteria > Pseudomonadota > Alphaproteobacteria > Azospirillales > Azospirillaceae > Niveispirillum. The sequence continues at coordinate 11,255 of JAIXTS010000054.1, forward strand.
GGAAAGGGATTCCGGATCACGCATGGACAGCCGGTCGAAGGAGCTCAGCCTGCCCTGTTCGAACTCGTCGGCTTCCTTGTAGCCGGCGGAGAAGCGGGCGCCCAGCTTGTCGTTCAGCTTCATGGCCTTGGACAGGCCGATCTCCCGCTGGCCGTGGTTGCCGAAACGGGCGGTGGCGGCGCCGGCGGTGTCATAGAGCGGGTTGTAGGTGATGATGTTTACGACGCCGGCCACGGCGTTGAAGCCGTAGATGGCGCCCACGGGCCCCTTCACCACTTCGATCTGGCGGATTTCCGACAGTTGAACGGGGATGGCCGACCAAGTGACCAGTGCGTAATGGTCGGCATAGACCTGACGGCCATTGACCAACACCAGCAGGCGCGGGTTGCCCGCCTGGTTGTAGCCACGCACGGCCACATCGGCCGATGCGGCGCCCCAGCGCAGCACATCGACGCCGGCCACGCGGCCCAGAATGTCGGGCAGATTGTCGAGGCCGCTGGCCTTGATATCTTCCGCCGTGATGATGTGCATGGCGGCCGGGGCGTCGGACTGGACCTGTGGCTTGCCGGTGGCGCCGGTGGTCACGGCCTGGCCGAAGGCGTCCTGCAGCATGCCGTAATCGATGGTCTGGGCCTGGGTGCCCGTAGCAACCAGAAGGGCGGCGGCGCCGGTGGCGGCCAACAGCATGTTTTTGGCGTACATCATGAAACTCCCTTGTCCCGCGGCCTTAGTGGGCGGTGACCAGCATCTGGAAATTCTTGTCGAAGGCGACGGCGGTCTTGGCCAGTGCGGCGCTGTTGACATGGTATTTGGCAGCGCCGGAAGCCTGGCGTTCGACGGACAGGGCGCAGCGGCCGGCCTCCATGCAGGCCATGTCACCGATGACCAACTGGCCCGCCGCGGTCTTTGCCGTCATATCGGCCTTCCCCACGACAATCACGGCTGCGGCGCCAGCAATATCGCCTCCCCCTTCAACAACCTTGGCAGCGATATCGGCTCCCAGGGCGCCCTTGATCGCGTCGCCAGCAGCCGTCTGGCCGGCATCGACCACGATGGCCACGGGAATCGGCTTGGCCGGCTTCGGCTGCACGAAGTTGAGTGCCTTTACAGCCACCGCCGCCGACGGCCCATCAATGGCCAGCGCCTGCGTCGGAGCCAGAAGGCAGAGTGCAAGCGTAGCTGCCAGCGCACGCAGTGGTGCCTGGAAATACCTGTCTGACATTATTGCCCCACATAGAGATACGGACTCTGAGTATCTGACCCCAGAGTTGCTCAATTCCTCGGTAGCGGCCAGATGACCTTACCCATCCAGAAGGATGGTGCGGTCGCCACTCGCTTGTTGCTTATGTCGTCTTGAAACGATCATCTCGAGCACGACGGCCTGAAAATATGGGCACGTCCTTAAAAAGGAATTAATTTAAACAACATGTTCGCGTATGCTCTGAGAAGTAAACCACACAATAATTAGTGTATTGTTTCCACTAAAGAAAAACGCGGCTCAGCCTTCCTCTTTACAAACGATTGCATGTCTAACTTTGCGAAACCCGGCCTACCGGTCTGTGGACGGATCAACGTTACGCAACGAGGGGGCGCATCGGTAACAATGAAACCCAGAAGCAGCAATAAAAATGCCCGCCATCGCGCCTGTTCAGCGCGGTGGCGGGCAAATTTACCCTAACGGAAACTTACCCCAACCCCATGGTCATGACAGCCATGCCGCAGGGGTGGGACCGTAGGTCAGATCAGAACTGGAACTGCATGCGCATGGCGGTCAGGTCCAGTTCGACCTCCTGGCCATTGGCCCGTTCCGTCTTGCTGATGACATGGTTCAGCATCAGGCGGATGGCCGGGTTGACATACCAGTTCAGACCCAGCGTCCAGTTGGTTTCCTTGCCGGCGGTGCCGGTGCTGATGCCGGCGGCGCGGTCGATCAGATCGACCTGGCTGTAGCGGGCCGCAACTTCCCAGGCGCCCATGCCGTTCTGACCGACGGGCCAGGAGGGCTTCACGCCCGACCATTCACCGATGTTATAGTTACGGCGCTCGCCCGTCAGGATGTAACCGGCGGAGAGGTAGTAACCGCTGAATTCCGGATCGGCCAGCGTCTGCACAGCGCCCGAGGCGGTGCGGTCCGCATATTCGGCGCCGAAATTGTAGTATTCGGCGGCGGCCCAGAAGCTCTTGAAGTTCAGGCCCAGGTCGGCGCCATAGGCATAGGCGCTGTCGATCTGGTTCACGGTGACGTTGGTCAGGCGGTAGGAGGTGTCGGTGCCGCCGATGCGGACGCCCGGACGATCACCGAAGCCGATGCTGGTCGTGGCGGTGCCGGCGGTCACGGGACGGGCCGTCGCCTGCGGGGTGGTCTGCAGGACACCGGACACGCCGATACCGGCCGAACCCTCGTTGGCCTGCCAGAAGGCATAGGCCGCGCGGCCCAGCAGGTTCACCTGGTCGTCGAAGCTGCCCGTGGTGTTGGTGGAATTGCCGGTGACATAGGCGGCCACGAAGTGGCTGGTGCCCCTGTTGGTCACGCCGACGGCGGTGCGGCTGTCGGAACCGCCGATACCGACAACGATGTTGCCGATGGGGGCGCGTTCCATGAAGGCGATGTCGTTGGAGGACGTGCTGTCATCCAGCGTGAATTTCGGCTGCATGACGCCGGCCACGACGGTCCAGCCGGGGATGCCGGCATAACCGATATTGGCGGCCTGGATCTGGGCGCCGCCGCCACGGTTGCCGGCGAAGTTGGCGGTCACTTCATAGGTCCAGTCGGTGTAGACCTTGCCAGCCACGCCCAGGAAGGCGCGGCGGACGCCGAAGCCGTCGGTGCCGTCGGCGGTGAAGTTCTTGCCACCATTGCCGAAACCATAGTCGAAGTGCAGACGGGAGCGGATGGCGGCGTCGAAAGCCTTGTCGGCGGTCTGAACGCGGATACGGCCACCGTCGGCGGTCACCTTCGGCATGGCATCCATCGCCTTCTTGGTGGCGGCGGATTCCTTGGCGACCGAGTCCTTCAGCGAGGTCAGCTGGCTCTGCAGCGCCTGGATCTGCTGGGACAGGGCGTCGATCTGGGTCTGCGAGGCGTTCTGGGCGGCGGCGGGGCCGGCAACCAGAACGGCGACGGCGGCGCCGGCCAGCAGGGTGGACTTGAGGCTCATTGTTGTTCTCCGGTGGGATCTCAC
>JAIXTS010000496.1 GCA_027483805.1 Azospirillum sp.
CGCGGCCGGATCATGTCCGGTTTGACCGCATTCGCCTGCGCCGCCATTGATCCCCCCTGCGGGCACTGTCTCAGTGCCAAAGAGCCTGTGAGTGATGTCACTGTGACAGACCATCACCTCCAGGGCACAGGGATCAAGCGGGAATCATCGCCCCCGTAAGAGATGGCACAGTGAGGACCAAAATCATCGATTCTTCTCCGTGCAATCCGGCACAGTGATGGGGGTTGCGGGGGCGGGCAAGCGTGAGATCCGGCACATGGACAGCAGCAGGCGGAGAATCGGCGGGACTCGGGGGCCGTGACATCCGGCACAATGTCGAATCCGTGCCCGTGATATCCGGCACAGTAAGTGTGGCGGCGGGGGCGGAAAGACGGGCATGACCGCAAAACCCGTGCGATATGGCACAGAAAAATGGCGGAAAGCCGCACAAATCCTTGATTCTCAAACGGGCTTGAGGGTGTGCCCGTAAGATATGGCACAGGATTGAGAGTGCCCCCGTGAGATCTGGCCCGCGAAGCCGGACGGATTGGCACAGCAAGCCGTCACAACCGGCACAAGGACTCGTAAGCCATGGCACAGCAAGCCGTACACGGCGGCACAGAAAAGGGTATCAAGTCATTGTGATAGAATGAAAAAACAGGCCATGAACAATGAATCCTGAAAGGATAGAATCTAACGAACAGGGTGGTTGAGGGTAATTTGAGGCAAGGGGACAAGGAAAAGGACCGGGTCCAGACAGGGACGTAACATCGTCGGCTGCCACCAGCAGCACCCGATCATGAAGTACCGGTGCTGGCCGGTCAGGTTCGCGTGGTCTGCGACCGGATCACGTCCCGAACTGGATGAAGGGCACCTGGGCAAACAGGCGGCGTTCAGCCCCGCGCGGGTCATCCACCATCCGGCATTCAGTGTCCAGCACCAGGGTTTGCCGCCGCGCCAGGTCATAGGGCGCCCAGTCCGGCAGGCCCGGATGGTTGGGATTGCCGGTGCGGGCCAGCGCGATGAAGGCATCGGCCAGACGGGCGGCCATCTGCCGTGCCTCCGGCCCGCTGCCCGTGGGGCTGTTGGGCTGTTCGGCATTGTCAAAGGCCAGCGGGATATCCAGCATATGGTGCGCCCCCCATTTGCCGCCATCGCGCGGCGACCGGAAATCCAGCTGGTAGGCCCAGGTGGGGGCTGTGTCCGCCGGCTGTCTGGCGCGGGCCTCCAGCTCTTCCACCGCCCCGCGCCAGGACCGGCCCGCCGTGGTGGCGGCGAAGAACACGTCGCTGGCGCTGTAATGTGGGTAAAGGCGGCGATATTCGGCGATCACCACCTCCGGCGCGATATCCACCCGCATGGCGGGGAACAGCTTGTCCGGCAGCGTCTCCCAGGTCAGGGCAAAGGTGCCGGGATCGCCGCCGCCGATCAGGTTGCGCGTTTCGTCATGCGTATTGCCGATGATCATCGGGATAAGGGCCGACAGGCCGGGCGCATCGGGGAAAAACGGATGGCGTGGCAGGTTGCGCGTATCCAGGACCGGGCCGGCATAGACCCCGCCCGATCCCGCAATCGGGTCCACGGCCTTCAACCCGGCCTTGAGCCGGTCCACGGGCAGGGTCAGCAGCGCTTCCGCCCCTGCGCGATCCGCGGTCAGGCCCAGCTGTTTCAGCACCGCCACGGCCCGCGCCGTGGCATTGCGCGGGCCCCCCGCCGTCACCTGCTGCCCGCTCATGGTGGCGACCTTGTGGAACAGGCCGCGCGCGGCGGGCATGGCCATCAGGGTGGCGATCTTGGCTCCGCCGCCGGACTGGCCGAACAGCATGACATTGCCGGGATCGCCGCCAAAGCCTGCGATATTGTCGCGGATCCAGGCGAGCGCCAGGATCAGGTCCAACTGACCGGCATTGCCGCTGTCGGCGAACCTCTCATCCTCCATCCCCGCCAGCCGCGCCAGATAGAGATATCCAAACAGGTTCAGCCGGTGGTTCAGCGTCACCACCACCACATCGCCCCGCAGGGCCAGCCGTGTACCATCATAAAGCGGGTCGGAGCCGGAGCCGTTGGCATAGGCGCCGCCATGGATATAGACCATGACGGGCCGCTTGCCCCCGTCGCTTAAGCCCCGTGTCCAGACATTGAGGAACAGGCAATCTTCCGACTGGTTGGCTTCGGTTGATCCCTGCGGGCTGGCAGGACCGTAATCGACCGCGTCCACCACGCCTTTCCAGGGGGCGGGCGGCAGCGGGGCCTGGAACCGGCGGGGGCCGGTATCGGCGCCATAGCGCACAGCCTTGAAAACATGCACCCCGTCGATGGTGCGGCCCCGCACCTTGCCGGCTGCGGTCTTCACCACCGGCCCCTTGGCGGTGGCCGCCTGTGCCCGCGAGGCCAGAACCAGCCCCGACGCCGCCGTCAGCAGCAGCGACCGCCGCGATACATCCATGCCCCGCATCACCATCCCCGTGCTTTCTCCTGGCCGGGTTCATGTCCCGGATTACCGGGGGCAGAGTAATTGCTACCGGTGTCAATGACAAGGTGCGGTGACTGCCGGACCCTCTTTGCGGTCAGTTCCCGGTGTCCCGCGTGACAAGGCTTTGACGCTCGCCCTGTCCTGATTGGACAACGTTGTCAGATGTGGATTGTTATGGTACATCCAACCGGCATCGGGCGCGACGGTCCGGGCAGGAGGGAGCATTCCTTGACCGATATCCAGCGTCATGCCGCCAATGACCGGGCGCCGCCCCCTGTGCGGGTCGCCACGATTTTTGATGTGGCGCGGCGGGCGGGTGTGTCGACCAAGACCGTGTCGCGCGTGTTGAATAACGAAGCGCGGGTGGCGGAAGAGACGCTGGCACGGGTGCGGGCGGCGGTGGCCGACCTGGATTACCGGCCTAATCCCAATGCCCGGTCGCTGGCCGGGCGGCGGTCCTACCTGATCGGGCTGTTCTATGACAACCCGTCCAGCAATTACATGGCCGATATCAAGGGTGGGGCCATCCGGCGCTGTCAGGAAAAGGGCTATCACCTGCTGACGGAGCCGTGCGAGGCTGATGATCCCAACCTGCCGCGCCTGATGGTGGGGGTGGCCACGCGTTTTCGTCTGGACGGGCTGATCCTGACCCCGCCGCTGGTCGACCGGCAGGATGTGCTGGATGCGGTGGCCGCCGCCCATGTGCCGCTGGTGCGCATCGCGCCCCGGACCGATCCCGACCGCACCGCCCATGTGCGCATGGATGATCAGGCGGCCGCCCGGCTGGCGGCCGACCATCTGGCCGATCTGGGGCACCGGCGGCTGGGCATGATCCTGGGCCATCCCGACCATGGGGCGGCCGAACTGCGTCGCCACGGTTTCCTGCAGGCGGCGGCGGACCGCGGCCTGACCCTGCTGCCCCAGCATATGGTCCCCGGTGATTTCAGCTTTGCCGGCGGCTTCGCGGCGGCAGAGCGGCTTCTGTCCCTGTCCGACCGGCCCACGGCCATCTTTGCCGGCAATGATGATATGGCGGCGGCCACGGTGGCGGCGGCCAACAAGCATGGGCTGCAGGTGCCGCGCGACCTGTCGGTGGTCGGTTTTGATGACAGCCCCATCGCCCAGGTCATCTGGCCGCCCCTGACCACCATCCGCCAGCCCACCATGGCCATGGCGGCGGCGGCGGTCGACCTGTTGATCGGGGATGGGGAACCGGTTCGGCAATTGGGCTTTGATCTGATGGTGCGGCAATCGACAGGCCCTGTTCCCCGTTGACGCCGGGGCCGGCCTGATGCTGCCATGGGGGCCGATTCCGTCCCGGCCAGAGCCCGCATGACCAGACCCAGCCCCGTTCCCACCCATCTGGACGCGCCCCGCACCAACCTGCTGATGCGGTCTGGGCGGTGGGTGAACCTGTATGACCCCTCCCCCGCCGATATCGTGCTGGCGGATTGGGTGACCGGCGCCTCGCGCGTGGCCCGCTGGGGCGGGCAGACGCGGGGGGACTGCGCCTATAATGTCCTGCAGCATTCGGTGCTGCTGGAACAGGTGCTGGTCACGCTGCTGGCGCCCGATGCCGGCCCCACCCTGCGCCTGGCCGCCCTGATGCATGACCTGCATGAGGGTGGGGGCCTGGGCGATGTGGTCACGCCCTATGGCAAGCTGTTCGCCACGGCGGGGCTGAAGGAGGTGAAGGCGCGCCTGGACCGGGCCCTTTTCCTGGCCGCGGGCCTGCCCTGGCCCCTGTCGCCTGCCGATACTGACCTGATCAAGAAGGCCGATCGCATCATTGCAGTGTCAGAGGCGATCCAGTTGATGGACTGGCCGGAGAAGCTGGCGCGGCGGGACATCGGCGGCGGCTATCGCGGCAAGCTCTGGACCGACCCGATTGTGGTGGTGGATGAGGCGGCGGCGCGGACCCTGTGGTGGGATCGGTATCGCAGCCTCGCCCCTTGAACGAAAAAGGGGCCGTGCCGGTCACCCGGCACGGCCCCCTCCCCTTTCTCACACCCTCACCGGCAAACCGCTCTGATGGTGACCGCCGCCGGGCGCCTGAGGGAACGCAAAACCTAACCCTGCCTTGGGCAGGGTTAGAACTTCGACGTCAGTTCCACGCCATAGAACGGGGCCTGGTTGACGATGCCGGTCAGGTTGTTGAAGTCGATGGCGCCTTCCAGCGACTTCTCGTTGGTGATGTTGCGGCCGAACACGGCCACGCCCAGCTTTTCGTCATCCGAGACGTAACCCAGCTTCAGGCCACCTTCCAGCTTGCTGTCGGAGTAGAATTCCTTCGACGTATACAGGAAGAAATTGACCTTGGAGCGGTAGTTCCAGTCGGTGAAGACATAGATCTCGCCGCTGTCCACGGGGATGCCGTAACGCGCGCTGGCGGAGAAGATCCACTTGGGCGCGTTGGGGAAGGAATTGCCGTCCAGCCGGGCAAAGCCGCCGGCCACCGGATCGGTCACGGTGCAGCCGCCGCCGCAGACGGGGATGCGCAGCGTGCTGTCCTTGATTTCCGTGTGGTTATAGGACAGGCCGGTGGTCAGCATCAGGTTCTCGACCGGCAGCAGCTCCAGCTCCGCCTCGAACCCATAGCCTTCGCCGCCCTTGGCATTGATCAGGGTGTTGTTGTTCGACGCACCACCCACGGCGGTGAACTGCTGATCCTCGATATCGGTATAGAAGGCGGTGACGTTCAGGCGGGCCTTGCGTTCCCACAGGTTCGACTTCACGCCGGCTTCGTACGACATCAGCGTCTCGGCCTTGGCGATGGACAGGGCGTCGCGGTTGATGTTGTTGCCGAAATAGAACAGCGGACGGCTCTGGATCGACGGGGCGCGATA
>JAIXTS010000175.1 GCA_027483805.1 Azospirillum sp.
ACCCGATCAACCCAGCAGCTTGACGTCGGCCTGCACCATGTCCTTCACCAGATCGGGGAAGGAGGTGGTGTGGGTCCAGCCCAGCTTTTCCTTGGCCTTGGCGGGGTCGCCCAGCAGCAGATCCACCTCGGTCGGGCGGAAATAGCGCGGGTCGATGCGGACCAGGGTGGCGCCGGTGGCGGCATCAACGCCAACCTCGTCCACACCCTCGCCACGCCATTCAATGCTCTTGCCGACATGGCCGAAGGCGCGTTCGACAAATTCGCGGACCGTGTGTGTCTCGCCCGTGGCCAGCACGTAATCCTCAGCCTGTTCCTGCTGGAGGATACGCCACATGCCCTCGACATAATCGCGGGCATGGCCCCAGTCGCGCTTGGCGTCCAGATTGCCCAGATAGAGGCAATCCTGCTTGCCATGATGGATGGACGCCACGGCGCGGGTGATCTTGCGCGTCACAAAGGTTTCGCCGCGGATCGGGCTTTCGTGATTGAACAGGATGCCGTTGCTGGCATGCATGCCATAGGCCTCACGGTAATTCACCGTGATCCAATAGGCGTACAGCTTGGCGGCGGCATAGGGGCTGCGCGGATAGAAGGGCGTCGTCTCCCGCTGCGGCACTTCCTGCACCAGACCGTACAGCTCCGACGTGGAGGCCTGATAGAAGCGGGTCTTGCCCTCCAGCTTCAGGATGCGGATGGCCTCCAGCAGGCGCAGCGTGCCGATGCCGTCGGCATTGGCGGTATATTCCGGCGTCTCGAAGCTGACCTGCACATGGCTCTGCGCGGCCAGGTTATAGATCTCGTCCGGCTGGGTTTCCTGCACGATGCGGATCAGGTTGGTGCTGTCGGTCAGGTCGCCATAATGCAGCTGGAACCGTACATCCTTTTCATGGATGTCCTGATACAGATGGTCGATGCGGGCCGTGTTCAGCGACGAGGACCGGCGCTTCAGCCCGTGGACGATATAGCCCTTGGACAGCAGCAGTTCCGACAGATAGGCACCATCCTGGCCGGTGACGCCGGTGATCAAGGCAACCTTACGCGACATGCTTCCACTCTCCGGGCGATGGAGGTCCATCACCATTAAAGAAACCGCCTGAGCGCCCCGTCAGCGGCGAACAAACCGTGCTTCTACCGCGTCGCAGCAGGATTGTGAACCCATACTGTCACGCCGGCGCCGTGCCCAGCCTTTCCAGCGCCTGGAACACCGCTTCGGCATCGCCGACATCGGCGCGGATATAAAGCTGGCCATCCCGCTGACCCTGCCGGCAGATCAGGTCCACGTCCGACAGGGGCGAGCCAATATAGAGCACATCCCGGCCCGATGCGATGCAGCCATAGGTCTTGGACGGGATGACATAGGCCACGAACCCGTCGCGCAGCGTGATCAGATGCGCATCCGGGGTGACCAGCAGCCGGCCCAGATCGCCGAACGGCACCGGGCGGCCGCGCGCCACGGGCAGACCCTCATCCTTCAACCTTTGTTCCACCACATCGGCGCCGGCCCCGATGGCGTTCAGCCACAGGCCGACCGTGCCGCTGCCGGCGCGGTGATGGCGGATATAGGCGTCAAGGAAGGTGTCGGTATCATGCGCCACTCCCCAATTGCCGGAATAAAGCAGGATTTTTTTGCCCGCCAGTTCCGCCGGCACCGGCAGCGGCACCTCATCACCGGTCAGTTCCACGGGCGGCGGGTCGCGCTTCAGCACGATGTTGGACGCCGGAATGCCGTAATGGCGCAGCAGCCGCACCTGATCCTCGCCCGACGCCTCAAACAGCTGCACCCGGCGGCGCAGCCAGATGGTCAGGGAAAGGGCGGCGTCCAGCACCTTTGACGGTGTGCTGCGCGACGCAATCAGGCATTCGGGATGGAAATCCGCGATCCGGTAGATCAGCCGCTTGCGCAGCAGCACATTCAGCGGCACCAGGAAATGCAGCAGGAAGGGCGGTGACCCGGTGAACAGGATCTCATCCGCCGCCGACAGATATGTCCAGGCCCGCGCGATCAGCCTGGCATTGGTGCGGACCGTCCAGGCCAGACGGCGGCCCAGGCTGGCGCGGTCCAGCGGCGGGGCCGGCAGGCGCAGGGTGCGGACCATCCCGGCGCCGACCGTTTCCTCGGTCAGGCTGGCCTGCTGGCCAGAGGTCAGGCCCACCAGCGTGACCTCATACCCAAGCGCCGCCCGGTCACGGCAATGCATCACGGCATATTGGCCGACGGCGCCGAAATCGGGGGGCAGCCAGTCGCACAGGTAAACAAGCTTGGTCATCGCTCAACCGGATGGGCATCTGTACAAGGCGGGCATTGACCGCGAAAGCAACCGGCCTGTCAATCCGCGCCGCTCGCCGGGCTGCCTCCCGACCCAACGGCGGAACCTTTGGTCAGCAGATGCTGTGCCTCTGCCTTGGCCCGCGCCACATCGCCGGCAAAGATCACCGCCCCCTTGCGGTGCCGCAGGCCCAGATTGTGCAGCACGCCCATCGGCTGACGCTGCACGCCGGCCATCACCACATGTGCGCCGCGCTTGTCGGCCCGCGCCACCAGGGTGGCCAGCGCGTCGGCGCCGGTGGCGTCCAGCATGGGCACCCCGCCCATATCCAGGATCAGCACGCGCGGCGCCCCGCCGGTGCGGTCCAGCACGTCCAGCAGCTTGCGCGCGGCGCCGAAAAACATCGGCCCGTCGATCCGGTACAGCGCCGCCCCGGCGGGCAGGCCGCGCGCCAGACCCGGCTGTTCGCCGGCATCGGAGACCGCCACCGTTTCCGACATGCGGTGCATGAACAGCAGGGCCGCCAGCACCACCCCCACCTCGATCGCCACCGTCAGGTCGATGGCGACGGTCAGGACAAAGGTGGTGACCAAAACCAGCCGGTCGCTGATGGGCGCGGCCCGCAACTGATGCAGGAAACGCCCGGCATCGCTCATGTTCCAGGCCACCACCACCAGCACCGCGGCCAGCACCGCCAGCGGCACGTAAGAGGCCAGCCCGCTGAAGGCCAGCATGAACAGCAGCAGGAAGGCGGCATGCAGCATGCCCGATACGGGTGAGCGCGCGCCCGACCGGATATTGGTGACCGTGCGCGCAATCGCCCCCGTGGCCGGCAGCCCGCCGACCAGGGCCGACGCGGTATTGGCCACACCCTGGGCCAGCAATTCGGCGTTGGGCCGGTGCCGCCGTCCCGTCATGCCATCCGCGACCACCGCCGACAGCAGCGATTCCACGCCGGCCAGAAAGGCGATGGTCAGGGCCGCCGGCAGCAGGGTGCGCAGCTTTTCCAGGGTAATCACCGGCAGGGTGGGCATGGGCAGATGGTCGGGAATGCCGCCAAAGCGCGACCCGATGGTTTCCACCTGCAGCCCCAGGGCAAAGGCGGCAACGGAGCCCAGCACCACCGCCACCAGAAACCCCGGCACCTTGGGCGCCCAGCGGCGCAGCCCCAGGATCAGGGCCAGCGAACCCAGCCCGACAATGGCGGCCATGCCGATACTGTCGCGCGCGACCCAGAAGGCGGCCCATTTCTCCGCAAATTCCGCCGGCACATTGTCGATCGACAGGCCCAGCAGATCCTTCACCTGGCTGGAAAAGATGATGACGGCAATGCCCGTGGTGAAACCGGTGACCACCGGTTCCGGGATATATTTGATCCATTGACCCAGGCGCAGCAAGGCGGCCGCCACCAGGATCAACCCCGCCATCAGGGTGGCCAGCACCAGACCGTCATAGCCATGCTGGTTGATCACCCCGACCACGACCACAACAAAGGCCCCGGTCGGCCCCCCGATCTGCACCCGGCTGCCGCCCAGGGCCGAAATCAGGAACCCCGCCACCACGGCCGTGATCAGCCCCTTGTCGGGCGTCGTGCCCGACGCAATCGCCAACGCCATGGCCAGCGGCAGCGCCACGATGGCCACCGTCAGCCCGGCAATGGCATCGGCACGCAGGTCCGCCCCCCCATACCCTTCCCGCAAGCAGGTGACCAGCTTGGGCAGAAGCGCGCGGGACAGGGAAACAGGCGTGGCGCTCATGGGCGGCCCCCCGGAACAACAGAAAGATTTATGTAGTTCCGGGAGGTTCCGCCTTTTGGGGGGTGTTGGTCAAGCCTCCTGACAGCCCCCCTATTTGACCAGAGCCGGCAGGGCCAGCGACAGGGCAGGCACATAGGTGACCAGCAGCAACGTGACCAGCAGGGCCAGATAGAAGGGCCCGATGGTCCTTACCGCCTGTTCGATCTTGATCTTGGCCACAGCGGCCCCGACGAACAGCACCGACCCCACCGGCGGGGTGACCAGGCCGATGCCCAGGTTCAGCATCATGATGATGCCGAAATGCACCGGGTCCACCCCGACCTGCATGGCGACAGGCAGCAGAATGGGCGTGGTGATGACAATCAGGGGCGACATGTCCATGAAGGTGCCCAGCAGCAGCAGGGCGACATTGATGATCAGCAGCACCAGGATCGGGTTGTCGGTCAGGGCCGTGATCAGGCCAGCCAACTGGGCCGGTGCCTCCATGATGGCCAAGGCATAACCGAAGGCCGTGGCCGACCCGATGATCATCAGCACCATGGCCGTGACCCGGACCGACTGGGTCACCGCCTCCAGGAATTTGGGCAGGCCCAGAGAGCGGTAGACCAGCGCACCCACCAGGATCGTATAGACCACGGCAATGGCCGAGGATTCCGTTGCCGTGAAGATACCGGACAGGATGCCGCCCATGATGATCACGGCCGTCATGATGCCGGGCATGGCATAGATGGCGGCGCTGAACAGGGCGCGGAAACCGGGGAAGGTGCCTGTGGGATAATTGCGCTGCCGGGCCACCAGCCACGCCGTCAGGCCCAGCAGAGCCGCGGCCAGCAGCCCCGGAAACACACCGGCCAGGAACAGGTCGCTGATCGATACGCCGATGCCGCTGGCCGCAGAATAGATGATCATATTGTGCGAGGGCGGGATCAGCAGGCCGACAATGGCGGCCGTGACGGTCACATTGACAGCATAGTCGCTGTCATAGCCCTTTTCCCGCATCAGGGGGATCAGGGTGGAGCCCATGGCGCTGGCGCTGGCGATGGCAGAGCCGGAGACGGCGCCGAACAGGGTGGACGCGCCGACATTGACCAGACCCAGGCCGCCGCGCGCCGGCGCGAAGACGGCCCCGGCCACCCGCACCAGCTGTTCCGCGATGCCCGACCGGTACATCAGGTCACCGGCGAAGATGAAGAAGGGAATGGCCATCAGCGAAAAAACGCTGATGCCCGATGCCATGCGCTGAAACACCACCACCAGCGGGATGTCCAGGGCCAGGAAACAGGCAATGGACGCCCCCAGCAGCGCAAAGGCCACCGGCACGCCCAGCATCAGCAGCAGCACCAGGGCCACGCCAAGGATCGTGATTTCCATCAGGCCATCTCCTTATCCGCGGCGCTTTGCCCGCTCAGTTCCAGCAGCACCCGTTCCAGGGCGAACACCACGATCAACCCGCCGGCCAGCGGCAGGCCCAGATAGGCAAAACCCCGTGACAGACCGAGTGACGGGATGACATGGCCCCAGGTCCGGGCCACCAGGTCCCCCCCCCAATAGAGCATCGCCGCCCCGATCGCCCCGACCACCAGGTCGGCCAGCACACGCATGGCTCTACGAGCACGCGGCCCCACGGAATCTTCCAGCATGGTGATGCGGATATGGAACCCTTCACGCACACCCACGGCCGCGGCCAGGGTGACAAACCAGATCATCAAGGTCAGGGCCGCCTGCTCCGACCAGGAGGGGCTGGAATTCAGGACAAAACGCCCGAACACCTGCCAGGAGATGATCACCGTCATGGCGACCAGACCCAGCCCGGCCAGGCCGATCAGCAGGTTGGAGGCCCATTGTGTGATAATTGCCAGGTTTTTCATCCCCGACCCCCTTCTGTGCCGGTGTCGTCGCCCGTCGCCTCGATCTCCGCCACCAGCCGCTTCTGTTCCGGCGTGGTGACAAACCGATCCCAGACCGGCTTCATCAGGCCGGAAAAGGCGGCGATGTCGGTGACATCATTCATTTTCACCCCGCCGGCCAGCAGCTTGGCCGTCGCATCCTCCACCCGCTTGTCCCAGAGCGTGCGCATGAAGGGCACGGATTCGCGCGCCGTCTGCTGCACCAGGTCGCGGTCCGCCGTCGACAGTTTTTCCCAGCGCGCCATGGACATGACCAGGATTTCCGGTGCCATCACATGCCGGGTCAGGCTGTAGAAGGGGGCCGCCTCGAAATGCCGGCCGGTGAAATAGGAGGGCTGGTTGTTCTCCGCCCCGTCGATCACCCCCTGGACCAGGGCGCCATAGACCTCGCCCACATCCATGGGCGTGGCGTCCGCCCCCAGGGCCTTGATCATGGCCACGAACAGGTCGGAATTCTGCACCCGGATCTTCAGGCCCTTCAGATCGTCCGGGGTCTGGATGGGGCGTTTGGTGTTGTAGAAGCTGCGCTCGCCACTGTCATAGAAGCACAGGCCCACCATGCCGTGGGGGCGCAGACTGTCCAGGATCGCCTGCCCCACCGGCCCATCCAGCGCCCGGCGCATATGCCCCGTGGAGCGGAACAGGAAGGGCAATGACGGGATCACCGTCATCGGCTCGATCGCGGTCAGCGGGGCCAGGTTGACCCGGTTCATGTCCAGCCCGCCGAAGGTGGTGATCTCCAGCGTATCCCGCTCCGCCCCCAGCTGTCCGCCGGCATAGACATGGATGCGCAGGCGCCCGCCTGTGCGTGTCTCCAGCAACCGCCCCATCTCGTTCACGGCCTGCACCGTGGGATAATCGGATGGGTGTGTGTCACTGGAGGTAAGAACGCGACTGCCGCCCCGGTCACAGCCGGATAACAGGACAGCCGTCGCCAAACCCGTCGCCCCCGAAAGGACGACGCGGCGCGTCATCATCTGTTTCATATCCTGCACCTGATCCCTCATGACGGGGCACCTACTGTGCTGCCTTCCCCGCCAATCCTTTGTTTGTACCGCACGGTAACCGGTATCATTCCGATGCGCAACATGCCAGACGATGCCACGACACGATAACCGCACCATTGCCCTTGGCCGCACAGGGGCGTATTCCGGAACCCATCACCTGCTCCCGGAAAGCCCCTGCGCCAATGCCGTCCGATCCCTCGCCTTCCATCCCCGCCGCCGTGGGGGCCAGCCTGTCGGGGACCAATCTGGAAAGGGCGGGCGACCATAATCAGCGGGTGACCCTGCAGGCCATCCGCGTCGGCGGCCCCATCACCCGGGCGGAGCTGGCGGAGATCACCGGCCTGACCGCGCCGGCCATCGCCAATATCACCAAGCGCCTGCTGACCGAAGGGCTGATCATCGAGGCCGGGCGCCTGCTGGGACAGCGCGGACAGCCGGCCATGAAGCTGGCCATCAATCCCGATGGCTGCTTTTCCGTCGGGCTGAATATCGACCGCGACCATATCACCCTGGTCGTGCTGGACCTTCTGGGCCAGGTGCGGGCGCGGGCCGCGCGGCAGGTGGACTTTGCCCTGCCGGACGAGGTGGCGGAATTTGCCCGGACCGAGCTGTCGGCCATCCTGGCGCGCGGGGCCATCAAGGCCAAGCGGCTGGTGGGGTTGGGCGTGGCCCTGCCCGATGATCTGGGCCGGGTGCATCTGCCGCACCAGCCCGATGATTATGCCATCTGGGACCGGACCGAGATATCGACCCTGTTCGCGGGCCTGCCCCCCCTGCCCGTTCTGGTCGAAAACGACGCCACCGCCGCCGCCCTGGGCGAGGCGCAGTTCGGCCTGGGCCTGCGCCATCCCAGCTTTTTCTATCTGCTGGTCAGCCGGGGGCTGGGGGGCGGTCTGGTGCTGGATGGCCAGTATTTCCGCGGCGCCGAGGGGCGCAGCGGAGAGATCGGCTTCCTGCCCGTGCGCCATCCCGGCAGCCCGGCGCGCAGCCTGCAGGATGCCGTCTCCCTGTCGGCCCTGTTCGACCATATGGCGGCGCGCGGATATCGGGTGGGCCAGCCCGACGACCTGCTGTCACTGGATGAGGGCGGGCGGACGGCGCTGGCCGACTGGGTCGGCCTGGCGGCGGAACTGCTGACCGGGCCCATGCTGTCCATCTCCTGCCTGATCAACCCGCAGGCCGTGTTTGTCGGCGGGCGGCTGCCGGGACCGGTGGTCGATGATCTGGTGGCGGCGACCAATGCCCGCATGGCCGCCGAACGCGGGCAGGTGCCGATCCTGGCCCCCCTGCGCCG
>JAIXTS010000479.1 GCA_027483805.1 Azospirillum sp.
CAACGGCATCCAACAGAAGGGCGCAAGGGCAACTTCATGAATCGCCAACCGAATGCACCGAAACGCGATTGGGTCCGGGTAAAACCCGGCGAGCGTTCGTCTGCCAACGCGATGAATGAAAAGCCCGAATATGATGACCAGAAGCTGCTGACGCTGCTGCAAAGCGCGAAGCGCGAGGTCCAGGGTCTACGCCTCATCCATCTGCACATGTCGCTGCTGAAGGACAAGAGCCAGCTTGATCTGATCTCCATCAAGCGGGCCATGCAGGAAACGGCCGACCAGTCCGCCTATTTGCAGCTTTTCTCCCTGTCCAACGACGACGTGATTGTCCTGTACAAGGGCATCAAATTTTCGCTGATCTCCGACGTCTGTTCCAAGATCGAAAAGCTGATGCTGTCGCGCACCGCCATGGTGAAGCGCAATCCCTACGGGGAAGACAGCCTCTACTCCATCATGGAACTGTCGCTGAACTTCGTGAACGTTATCCGGTTCATCGAAGGTCTGGCGCGGGAGAGTGGGCCGGACGCCGCCAAGGCTGAAACGAAGCCCCCCATCACGCTGGAGGAACTGGGCAAGATCGAACGCGCCGTGCAGATGTTCGACCTGTCTCCCTTCATGTTGAACCAGCCGGTCGTGGACATCACCAACGGCGAACAGAACCAATTCGAGTATTTTGAGCTTTATATCGCCATCAAGGCGCTGGAAGAGCGGTTGTCGCCCAATTACGACATCACCGCCAATAAGTGGCTGTTCAGCTATTTCACAGCAAACCTCGATAATTCAGTGCTGAAAGCGCTGAATTACGGTGTCGATTTCCTGCGCGGACGGCGTATCGGATTGAACCTCAATCTGTCGACCATCATGTCCGCATCTTTTGTGAAGTTTGACGAACGACTGACAGCGGATCTTCGGGGCAATGTCATCCTGGAGATCAACAAGGCCGACCTGGTGGAGAATATCGACACCTACAAGGAGGTGGTCGATTTCGCATCATCGAAGGGTTACCAGATCTGTATCGACGGGCTGAACGATTTCTGGGTCACACACATGGACCTGGAATACATGGCCTGTGACTATGCCAAGATATTCTGGACCGACGAGATGGACATGATGTCGGACCATGAATACGAAGTGTTCGCCGAAAAAATCCGGGCGCAAAGCAATTGTCGCTTCATCCTGGCCCGTTGCGGGTCGGTGTCGGGCCTGATGTTCGCAGAGAAGGCCGGCATCCAGCTGGTCCAGGGCCGCATCGTCGACAATATCCTGCGCAAGGGTGTGTTGCTGCGTGACGCCATCAAGAGCGCCAAGATGATGAATGACTGACCCTTGTGCCGACAAGGTTACGGGGGTCTGTTCATTTCCAATTCGGCACACGCCGGAAATCAACTTTGGGGGTTCGTCAACCCACCCTTTGGATGATATGGTTCGGGTCGAAAATAGAGACGTGGCGACTATACTGGTCGTCGCAATGATCGCGGACGATGGGGACCGGGTTCGCCCGGAAGGTTTCAGTGTCTGAAAAAAACCCGACAGATGGCGCAGGCAAGGACCAGGGGGAGCAGAAAGGGGACACCAGTACCCATTTCCTGTTCACCAGCAAGGTCTTCCAGCTGCCGGGCGGCTATTTTGCCCTGTCCAAGGACAATAACGATCCCGTCTTCAACGTCCATCTGGGTGATGTCTGGGGCAAGATCCCGTTCCGCACCCTGCGGGAGAGTTTTCAGATCGAAGACAAGAGCGACGATGCCCGCCTGCTGGGCATCGTCGAAAAGGGCCTGAAATTCGTCAAGGAAATCCGCCCAGGTGACAGCATCCCCCGAGAGTTGCTGGATGGTTCCGCGTCCTGGAGGGTTGATGAGCGACACCTGACCATTGCGCGCGGGCGGCTGACACTGCAGCTTGTTTCCTGGATCACGGGTCGGGAATCGATGATCACCGACCGGTTCCAACTGGAACAGATGGTTGAAGATCCGCAGACCAAACAAAAGGCTCAGGAGGCCTTTTCAAAGCTGGCCAAGCAATTTGGTCTGCCCGAGGACCGCAAGCAGGAGATGGTCGACAAGGTCGATTATCTGGCGCGTGAATTGTCCTACATTGAGGCACTGCGCGATCGCTATTCGCATGTTCAGAAGATCATGTCGAAGCTGAACCAGGCCAAACGCACCTTCAAGGGGGAAGGGCAGGTGGTGGCCGACGTGGGGCGCATGCAGGCCCTGGCCAAGACCCCCATTGCCAATTTCGACGACATCTTCGACCAGGTCGACGGGCAGACGGCCGAGGTGATGGCCATGCTGCGCACCTTCGATGCCCAGGTGTCCTTTATCCGCCGCATGCGCGATGAATTGCACACATCTCTGATGATTTGGGACGAGATGATCGACATGTGGGATGGCAACGACATCGACAAGGAACCGGAGACCGAATCCCGGTTGAAGCGCACCTATCAGTTCCTGGCTAAGAACTTCCTGATCAGCAAGGTCTGGCAGCGCGGTAACTGAGGCGCAGAGGTACAGGCCTTTGGGCCTGATGTTTGCCACATAATTTTTGTGATATGATTGTCGGTGGCGAAGCCCTCGGGCCGGCCTTCAATCTTGGCATGCCTTATCTTGCATGCGATGCGCCGTGTTGATCTGGGGACAGATTGTCACGAACCACCAAGCATAACCAGTAACATACTGATTTTAACATACTATTTTTATTCTACAAAATTTTACAGTATATTTTATGCGCTATCGCCTAAATAACATAGAACCAGCGTGGAAAATTCGTATTGACAGTCGTTTTGGGTGGGTACAAAGTCCACATCGCCGATAGGAATTACCCGATCGGCCGCGGCAATTTGATCGCGCAGCTTGCGCCGCGTCACCAAACGCTAAAGCGCCACGAACCAGCTTCGTGGCAGCCGCCTGCTAGGAATAAGGAGTTTCCACGATGAAATGGTTC
>JAIXTS010000503.1 GCA_027483805.1 Azospirillum sp.
ACGAGGGCCTGGATCTTCGGTTTGACGAAATTGGTCAGCCAGTTCATGGGGTACCTTCAAGGCGGGAGAGTATCCCGCTGAGTTTGGCCACGATCATCGCCACGTTTGGCTTCGTCTCGGCGAGCCTGCCGTGAGCGATGGCATTGCGGTCCTGGTAAAGCTCCTGGACGTCTCGGTAGTCCGAACCACCCTTGTCCGTCAATAAGGCGACGTGGTTCAGGAAGAACAATGCGTCATGGCTGATCACAGCCCAGGCCCGTGACGCTGACACATCCGGGTGCGCACGCATTGCCTTAATTCTCTGCTTGGTCAAATCCTTAACGACAGATTCAAAGCGGGCGATCAACAGAAAGAAGTAGGCGTTGTCGTTCAATTCGATGGTGCGCGAATAGCTTTCGACCAAGCAGACATCACCGACGTCGTCAGCAACCGCCAGAAGCGTACGCAGATGGCGATCCGTCTCCGTGTAGGCATCCACAATGTCAGCAAACAAGGTTACGTGACCTCGTCCAGCAGCATCAGAAGCAGATCCTTGGTAAAGGGCTGCGGCGGCTTCCCCTTGATGGAGGTACAAAGCCACACTGGTTCGCCGGTCTTTCCACCATCCGCAACCGTATGGATGGTCTTTGGCGTTCGAATACTGATCTGTCCACGCGTTCCAATGACCCAGCGCGCATCTGGGCCGATATGGACCATTTTGCCGGTTGGCTGACCATCTGGGCCATAGCGATGCAGGATCAGGTTCGGCAACGCTTGCGTGCCGGTCATGCCCACCAAAACCATTTTCCGTTCAGACCGGTGGACATGGTTACGAACGGGGCGGAAGTCAGGGCGTGCCGCTGCCCAATCTTGAATCTGGTCCAGAAGATCAGACAGCCGCTGTTCCCAATCCACCAGATCAGCCTCTACCTCCGCCCGCGTCGGCGGTGGCGGAAGCTGACTGTAGTCGTCATCAAGCACATAGGCCATGGCACACCTCGCGGGTCCGGGCACCCTTAGCTGCGGGCGGAGCGTACTCCGTCGGCCAGTGCCTTGACGAAATCTAGCACATTCTCCACCAGACCGGCAGTGGGCTTGCCGTCGGCGTCCAGGTTGGCCTCGATCTGGCGAACGATGGCACTGCCGACCACAGCGGCATCGGCGACGCGGGCGACCGCTGCGGCGGCCTCCGGCGTGGTGATGCCGAAGCCAACGGCCAGCGGCAGGTCGGTATGGCGGCGCAGACGGGCCACCGCCTCGTCGATGGCGGCGTTGCTGGCGCTGCCTGCCCCGGTGATGCCGGTAACGGAAACATAGTAGACAAAGCCCGAGATATTGGCCAGCACGGCCGGCAGGCGGGCGTCATCGGTGGTCGGCGTGGTCAGGCGGATGAAATTCACCCCGGCCTTCAGCGCCGGTTGGCACAGTTCGCCATCCTCCTCCGGCGGCAGATCGACAACGATCAGGCCATCGACGCCGGCGTTGCGCGCATCCGCCAGGAACCGCTCCACACCATAGGAATAGATGGGGTTGTAATAGCCCATCAGGACCAGCGGCGTCTCGTCATCGCCCTGGCGGAAGGCGCGGACCATGTCCAGGGTCCGGGTCATGCGCGCGCCATTGTTCAGCGCGCGCAGGCCCGCCGCCTGGATGGCCGGACCGTCCGCCATCGGGTCGGTGAAGGGCATGCCCAGTTCGATCACATCGGCGCCGGCGCCGGGCAACCCCTTCAGCAAGGCCAAGCTGGTCTCGTGGTCGGGGTCGCCCGCCGTGATGAAGGTGACAAGCCCGCCACGGCCCTGCTGCTTCAAGGTGGCGAAGCGGCGGTCGATGCGGGTGGCGGCTTGGATCGGGGCGCTGGTCATGCGGGTATGCTTCCAAACTGCTTTTTTCAAAAAAGGCGGCGCACCATAGCCCCCGAAACTCCCCGAAACAACGCCCCTTTACGCGCGTCGGACCGGCGCCGGCAGGGCACCTATGCGCTTCGTCATAGGCCTGCCTCTACCGATGAAACAGCTTCCCGGAAATCTGTATCACGCGTATCTGCTATAGCTCACGCGAAGCGAGGGCGGCGATTTGCAGGATGTCTTCGACCAGCAGGCGGTCCCCTCGGGTGTTGCGCCCCGTCCCGCCAACCCGTCGCGCGCCGTCGTCTGGCTGGCGCTGACGGCGTTGGTGGTGGCCCTTGCCTTGTTCGCGGCCGAACTGCTGCTGGGCCGCGCCCGTGTGATGGACAGAGCCGCCGCCGACACGCGCGGCCAGGCCGATCAGCTCTCCGAACATGCCGCCCGCCTGATGGGTGCCCATGCCCTGATCCTGCGCAATGCCGAATGGCTCGTGCGCAGCCAGGGATGGGACGGCGTGGCCGATACGCCGCGTCTGTTCGAATGGCTGCGCGATCTGGCCGGCGAAGCGCCGGAGGTACAGTCCTACTGGCTTGTGGATGCTACCGGCAAGGTGCGGGTCAGCACGCTGCGCTGGCCGGTACCGGAAATCAACGTGGCCGACCGCGACTATTTCCTGCCGCATGAGGATGGGGTCGTCGGACCCCATGTCAGCGCCCGGCTGTCGGGCCGCCTCAATCCGGAAGTGTTCTTCGCCCTGTCCCGCCGGATCGAAGGACATGACGGTGCCTTCATGGGGGTGGTTCAGGTCTCCCTGCGCCCTGCCTATTTTGAATCCTTCTATGCCAGCATCACAACCCATCCCGACACGGAGGTGATGATGGTGCGCGATGATGGCGAGGTGCTGATCCGCCACCCGGCCCCAATGGATGCCAGCACCACGCTGGGCAATGTGGCCGACCTGATCAACCACCGCGACCCGACCACCGGTCTGTTGACCATGACATCCCCGTTCGACGGGCAGGAGCGGCTTTATGCCGTCGCCGATGTCGACCGGGTGCCGGTGCGCATCGTCTATGGTGTCTCGACAGCCCGGTTACAGGCGGATTGGGCCTGGGCGGCCCTTGGCCATTTCAGTTTTGCCATTGTGGCGACGCTCCTGCTGCTGCCGCTGGCAGTCATCGCCCTGCGCCAGACGCGGCAGGCGGAAATGGCCCAGGGCCAGCTGCGCAGTTCCAACGTCGCCCTGGAGGCCCGCGTGCGGGAGCGCACCGGCCACCTGGATGTGGCGCTGGACGATCTGCGCCGCAGCGAAGAGCGGCTGAGCCGGCTGGTCAATACCGCCCCGGTCGCCATCATGGAGATCGGGCCCGACGGCCGCTTCACCGATGTGAATGCCGCGGCGGAGCGTATCCTGGGCCTGTCGCGCGCCTCCATCATCGGCATCCGCCACGACGCCGCGCTGTGGCAGGCCACCAGCCTGGATGGCCGCTCCCTGTCCAGTGTCGATTTCCCCACCGCCCGCGCCCTGTCGGGGCAGGCGGTGCGGGACGGCGAATATGCCCTGCGCGACCCCAAGACCGGCGCGCGCCAAATTCTGTCGGTCAATGCCGCGCCTATCCGGGATGAGGATGGGCGCATCATCGGCTGCACCGCCACGGCCATGGATGTGACGGGCCGGTACGAGGCGGAGGATCGGCAGCGGTTGCTGATGCGCGAGGTGGACCACCGTGCCAAGAACGCGCTGGCCGTGGCTCAGGCTGTGGTGCGCCTCAGCCGCGCCGACAGTATCGAGGCCTTCACCAGCGCCGTGGAGGGACGTATCTCCTCGCTGGCCCGGTCACACAGCCTGCTGGCCCAGGCCGCCTGGTCCGGGGCCGATCTGGAACGGCTGATCGAGGATGAGGTACAGGCCTTTGCCGCCGACCCGGCACAGTTGAACCTGCGGGGACCGCGGGTGCGCCTGGGGGCCGACATGGTGCAGTCGCTGGGTCTGGTCTTCCATGAACTGGCCACCAATGCCGCCAAGCATGGTGCCCTGTCGCAGCCGGACGGTCAGGTCACCGTGGATTGGTCCATAAGGCGCGGTACGCTGGACCTGACCTGGACGGAAACGGGCGGCCCGACTGTGACCGCGCCACCCACGCGCCAGGGTTTTGGCTCCACACTGCTGGGGCAGGTTCTGCGCCACCAGCTGGGCGGCAAGATCGACATGCAATGGGCCGAACCGGGCCTGCGCTGCACCATCACCCTGCCGCTGGGGCCACAGGCCTGATCCTTGCCGGTCAGTGTACGCCATCCAGGCGCAGCTTCAGGGCCAGCAGATCCTTCCAGGCTTCACGCTTGGCATCCGGGCTGCGCAGCAGGTAGGCCGGATGCAGCATCGGCATCGCTGCCACGGTTTTTTTCAGATCCGCGCTGCCATAATCGAACCAGCGGCCGCGCAGGCGGGTGATGCCCTCGGTCCGGTTCAGCATGGCCTTGGCGCTGATACCGCCCGCAAAGATCAGGAAATCCGGCGCCAGCAGCTCGATATGCCGCACCATGAAGGGCAGGCAGGCGGCAATCTCGCTGTCGGTCGGGCTGCGGTTGCCGGGTGGGCGCCAGGGTAGCATGTTGGTGATATAGACGGCCTTGGCGGGATCGTCGGCATGCCGGTCCAGCCCGATGGCGCCCAGCATGCGGTCCAGCAACTGTCCCGCCGGCCCCACGAAGGGCAGGCCCTGCCGGTCCTCATTCTCGCCCGGCGCTTCCCCGACCAGCATGATGCGGGCCGACCGGTGGCCGGTGCCGAACACTAGGTTGGTGGCCGTTTTCTTCAGGGCACAGCCATCGAAGGCGGCCAGCGCCTCTTTCAGCTCATCCAGGGTTTTTGCCGCCGACGCCGCCATGCGGGCCGACTGTCCGGCCTCCACCGCGCCCAGGGGGACGGGATCGGCGGGACGGGCCGGCGGCGGCACATTTTGTCGCGGCGCCGGCTTGGGCCCGGAGGCGGCGTCAGGCGGACGGACCGGGTCCGGTGACGCTACGGCGGCCTGCGCGCGCGGACGCGGTGAAAGGGCCGACCAGTCGGTCGGCTCTTCCCCGATCACCTCATCAACCCCGCAGTCCAGCAGGAACCGCAGGGCGGAGACGGATTCGACAACGCCAATCATGGTTTGACCCTACCACCGGCCTATGCTGTCTTAACAGCATCGTAGAGGATCGGCCCCGCTGGACGGGCCGGCAGCGGCGCGGCGACTGGATTATACGGGCCTGCAAAAAAGGCACGAACGGTCGAAAGGCGCGCTGAAAACAAGCGGTGGGATGGGTATGGAACGCGAATCGATGGAATATGATGTCGTGATCGTCGGCGCAGGCCCCTCGGGGCTGTCAGCGGCAATCCGGCTGAAACAGCTGGCGGCGGAAAAGGGCCAGGAAGTCAGCGTCTGCGTGCTGGAAAAGGGCTCGGAAGTCGGCGCCCACATCCTGTCGGGCAATGTCATCGATCCCCGCGCGCTGAACGAGCTGATCCCCGATTGGAAGGACAAGGGCGCGCCGCTGAACACGCCCGTCACCGACGACCGGTTCTATATCCTGTCGGACAAGGGCGGCATCCGCGTGCCGAACTTCCTGCTGCCGCCGCTGATGCATAACGACGGCAATTACGCCATCAGCCTGGGCAATCTCTGCCGCTGGCTGGCGGGTCAGGCCGAAGAGCTGGGCGTGGAGATCTATCCGGGCTTCGCAGCCGCCGAGGTTTTGTTCCATGAGGATGGCAGTGTGAAGGGTGTCGCCACCGGCGACATGGGCATCGGCAAGGATGGGGAGCCGACGCATAACTTCACGCCCGGCATGGAACTGCACGGTAAATACACCTTTTTTGCCGAAGGGGTGCGCGGCAACCTCTCCAAACAACTGATGGAAAAGTACGATCTGCGCTCGGACTGCGACGTGCAGAAATACGGCATCGGCATCAAGGAACTGTGGCAGATCGACCCGGAAAAGCATCAGCAGGGCCTGGTCATGCACACACAGGGCTGGCCGCTGGACAGCAGCACGGCCGGCGGTTCCTGGATGTACCATCTGGAGGATGATCAGGTTTCCATCGGCTTCGTGGTGAACCTGGATTACGCCAACCCGCATCTGTCGCCGTTTGAGGAATTCCAGCGCTTCAAGCAGCACCCGTTCGTGCGCAAATATCTGGAAGGTGGCAAGCGCCTGTCCTATGGCGCGCGTGCCATCAATGAGGGTGGGTTGCAGTCGGTGCCGAAGCTGACCTTCCCCGGCGGCGCCCTGATCGGCTGCTCCGCCGGCTTCGTGAACGTGCCCCGCATCAAGGGCACTCACAATGCCATGAAGACCGGCATGCTGGCCGCCGAAGCCGCCTTTGACAAGCTGGCAGGTGGTATCGGCAGCGGCGACACGCTGTCGGCCTATGAAGCGTCGTGGAAGGAAAGCTGGGTGCATGAGGACCTGTTCAAGGTCCGCAATGTGAAGCCGGGCCTGAAGGCCGGGCTGCTGCTGGGCAATATCCATGGCGGCCTGCAGATGTGGGCGCATGATCTGGGCCTGGGCAAATTCCTGCCCTACACCCTGCACCACACGAAGGCCGATCACGAAAGCCTTGCCCCGGCCAACATGGCCAGGAAGATCAAATATCCCAAGCCCGATGGCGTGATCAGCTTCGACCGCCTGTCCTCGGTGTTCATCTCCAACACCAACCATGAGGAAAATCAGCCGGCGCATCTGAAGCTCAAGGACCCGTCGATCCCGATTGAGCATAACCTGCCCAATTATGACGAACCGGCCCAGCGCTACTGCCCCGCCGGTGTGTATGAAGTGGTGCGCGACGACAATGGCCAGCATCCGCGCTTCGTGATCAACGCGCAGAACTGCGTCCATTGCAAAACCTGCGACATCAAGGACCCGCTCCAGAACATCACCTGGACCGTGCCGGAAGGCGGCGGGGGCCCGAATTATCCGAATATGTAAGGATACCAAACCCCGGCACCGGCAACGATGCCGGGGTTTTCGTTCAGGGCGTGCCAAAACAAGGCTATGTGGCGCGTAGCCAAGCCCATGGATGCAGGCGCCGGCCATTGAGGGGCAGGAAAGATTGACCAACGGTCAAGATTTCATGCCGCTGGCATAAGGCCGGGAGTGCCGCAATTGCAGGTCAGCTCTATCCGCTGGCCAGCCCTGACCTACACCCCCAGCAACCCCAACGGCAACACGCGCACCGGGTCCCCCGGCCGCACCTGCTTTACCGCTTCGCCCAACTCCACCAGCGCATCCGCGCGGGTCAGATGGCCCAACATGGCGGCCCCTTCCGCCGGGTCGACATGGACCACCCCGTCCGGCCCGATACTGACACGCAGATATTCCAGTCGCCCCGCCTTCTTGGCATGCGCAAACCCGGCGGGCGCCATCAGCCGGGGCAGCGGTGCCGCCACCTCCCCTGACAGGCGCTGGATCAGGGGGCGCACCAGCAGCAGGAAACTGACCAGCATGGCCACGGGATTGCCCGGCAGGCCGGCGAAGGCCGTGTTGCCGATATGACCCAGGGCAAAGGGTTTGCCGGGTTTCAGCGCCAGCTTCCAGAGGTCCAGGCCGCCCAGCGCCATCACGGCCGCCTTCACATGATCGGCATCCCCCGCCGACACCCCACCGGAGGTGAGGATCAGGTCATGGTCGCGGGCCGCCGCCGCCAATGCCCCCCGGATCTGGCTTTTATCATCCCGCAGAATACCCAGGTCCGTAACGGCACAGCCCATCCCGGACAGCAGCGCCGCCAGCAGGGGCCGGTTGGCATCATAAATCCCACCGGGGGCCAGCGGCCGGCCCGGCGCCGTCACCTCATCCCCGGTTGAGAACACGGCCACACGCAGGGGCCGCCGGACGGACAGGGCCGTCAGGCCCAACGCTGCCGCCAGTCCAATATCCGCCGGCCGCAGCCGTCGCCCGGCGGCCAATGCCACCTGCCCCGCCGCCACATCCTCGCCGCGCCGCCGCACATTGCGGCCGGGGGGCAGACCGGCGGGCAGGTGGACATGGTCGCCCTCGCATCGCGCATCCTCCTGCATCACCACGACATCCAGGCCGCTGGGGACCGGTGCGCCGGTGAAGATACGCAGGGCCGTTCCTGGCGGTGGAGCGGAGATCGGAACGGACCCGGCATAAAGCGTGCCTGCCACCGGCAGCGCCAGGCCCAGATCGACCGCGCGGACCGCATAGCCATCCATGGCGGCATTATCGAAGGGCGGGAGGTCCAGCGGACTCACAACATCCGCCGCCAGCGCCCGGCCCAGCGCTTGGCCCAGGGTCGCTTGTTCCGTATCCGTAACAGATTCAAACCGCGCCGCGATCAGGTCCAAGCCCTGCGCGACAGTCAGAATTTTTGTTCCGGTATCGAAACAGTCCCCCTTTTCGATCATCCCCCAACCCCCGTAACCCGCAAGATCAAGTCGGCGATGGTATCGACATCCTTCAGGTCCAGAACGGGCAGCGGGCAGTCGGGCACGTCCGCGTCGCTGGCCACGGCCACGATGCGCGGATCACCGGGCCAGAGCGGCGCCTTGCCATTGGCCGGACGATGCACCTCCAGCTTGGGATGGGCATCGCGCTTGAACCCCTCCACCAGGATCAGGTCGACGGGCGACAGCTTGCTCAACAGGTCAGCCAGCGTCGGTTCCGGCCCGCCCCGGTTCTCATGCATCAGGGCCCAGCGGTTGGCCGATGCCACCAGCACCTCCTGCGCGCCGGCCATACGGTGGACATAGCTGTCCTTGCCGGGCTGGTCGATATCGAAGGCATGATGGGCGTGCTTGACGGTGGCCACGCTGAGGCCCCGCGCCGACAAAGCCGGGATCAGCCTGGCCATCAGGGTCGTCTTGCCGCTGCCGCTCCACCCGGCCAGACCGAACACATTGCGGGCAAGCACCATCGGCAACCTTCCCTGCTCAACTGCGCGTCAAGGCCAAGCCTAGGCCTGTGTATAGGGGGGCGCAATGAATGTGCGACATCCAAACGCAAAGGGCCGCCGGATGCCGGCGGCCCTCGCGCGACCTGTCCTGACACCAGGCACCGGTTACGGCGCGCCGCCTTCCAGCGACAGGGCCAGGAAGGTCTGCTCCCCCCGGCGTTCAACCAGCAGCAGCACGGCCTTCTGGCCTGCGGCCTTGGCCTTGGCGACACGGTCCTGCACATCGGTGGGGCTGGCGACCGGCTGCTGGCTGACCTCCAGCACCACATCACCGGGGCGCAGCTGGCGCGACTGCGGCGGGGCGTTGGGGTTGACCTTGGTGATGACCACGCCCTTCACACTTTCGGCGATTTCGAACTGCTTGCGCAGCTCGGCCGTGATGGCGGAGACAGCGAGGCCCAGCGCGTCCACCTGCTGCTGCGCGCCCGCCTGACCGGGCTTCTCCTCCTCTGGCTCATCCTCGGCGGCCACGGCCTGATCCTCGGGGAACTCGGCCAGCGTGACGGCCACATTCATGGCGGTGCCCTTGCGGGAGATGCCGACATTGACCTTGGTGCCCACCGGCGTGCCGGCCACCATGCGCGGCAGGGTGCGGTTGTTGGCAACCTCCTTGCCGTCGAAGGTCAGGATGACGTCACCGGGTTTCAGGCCGGCGGCGGCGGCCGGGCTGCTGTCCGTGACGGTGCCGACCAGGGCGCCCTTATGGTGGGCCAGCCCCATGCTTTCGGCGATCTCCGGCGTCACCGACTGGATCTGCACGCCCAGCCAGCCGCGGCGCACCTTGCCGACCTTGCGGATTTCCTCAATCACGGTGCGGGCCATGCTGGACGGAATGGCAAAGCCGATGCCGACCGAACCGCCCGTGCGGCTGTAGATGGCGGAGTTGATGCCGACCACGTCGCCGGCCAGGTTGACCAGCGGACCGCCGGAATTGCCCTGGTTGATGGCGGCGTCGGTCTGGATGAAATCATCGAAACGGCCGGCGCCGATATCGCGGGCGCGGGCCGACACGATGCCGGCCGTCACGGTGCCGCCCAGGCCGAACGGATTGCCGATGGCCACGACCCAGTCGCCGACCTTCAGCACATCACTGTCACCCCATTTCAGGGCCGTCAGCTTCTGCTTGGTCTCCACCTTCAGCAGCGCCAGATCGGTCTCCTTGTCGGTGCCGATCAGCTTGGCCTTCAGCTCCGTCTGTTCGGCATCCTGGAAGATGACGGTGATCTCGTCCGCACCCTCAATCACATGATTGTTGGTGACGATATAGCCCGAGGCATCGATGATGAAGCCAGAGCCCAGCGACTGCGCCTTGCGCGGGGCGCCCTGGCCCTGCTGCTGACGCTCCAGGAAGTCGCGGAAAAATTCCTCCATCGGCGATCCGGGGGGGAAGTCCGGCATCGGCACCGCGCCCCGGCCACCCGGCTTGTTCTGGATGGTCTGGCTGGTCGAGATGTTGACCACCGACGGCAGGGTCTTTTCAGCCAGGGGCGCGAAACTGTCGGGCGCACCGCGCTGGGCCAGGGCCGGCGGCGTGAAGATCAGGGCGGCGGTCACCGCCACCAGCGACAGCAGGCCGGCCACGCGGCCTTCCCGGACGACGGTCCCGGCGGTCGCGCGGGCGGAACGGGAACGGAAGGCGTCGATCACGTCAATCTCCAGGGGCCGGTCATCCGCGCCCCCATGGGCACGCATCGGCGCACCGGCCCGATAGGGGTGCGCCGACAGCCAAGGAATATAGGACGTGATGGGCCGCCTTGCGAAGCATTCCTTCGTAACAGGCGGATGCTTGCTGGCAGGACAAGTGGTCCTACCCGCGCAGGGCCGCCACCGCGATCACGCCCAGGATGGCGGCCCCCAGGCCGATCCGGCGCAGCATGGCCGGTTCCATCTCGGTGATACGAAGCGCCATGTCGCGCATGGACCCGGGGGCCATGGCGTAAAGCAACCCTTCGATCACAAAGACCAGGGCCAGTGCTGTCAGAAAGTCTGTCAAGGAAAGGTCCGATCGGAAGGCGTGGGGCGGTCACAAGACCGCCCCACGTGGGATCATCACCGCTTCGTCACGGTGCCCGTGCCGTTGAAATAGCGGAAGAAGTCGCTATCCGGCGACAGGACCATCTGGGTGTTCTCGCCCTTCATCGCCGCCTTGTACGCGTCCAGCGAACGGTAGAAGGCATAGAAATCCGGGCTCTTGCCGGCGGATTCGGCCAGGATGCGGATGGCCTGGTTGTCGCCCTCACCGCGCAGCACCTGGCTGTCGCGCTGGGCTTCGGCCAGGATCACGGTGCGTTCACGTTCGGCCCGGCTGCGGATCTGCTGGGCCTGTTCGTTACCCTGGGCGCGGGCCTCGCGGGCTTCGCGCTCACGCTCCGAACGCATGCGTTCATACACGGCCTGGGACGTGGCGTCGGGCAGGTCGGCGCGGCGGATGCGGACATCCACGATTTCCACACCGAAGCCAGCAGCTTCCAGGTTCACCTGTGCCTTGATGTCCGACATCACCTTCACGCGCTCCTTGGAGAGCACATTCAGCAAGGTGGCGCTACCCAGGACGCGGCGCAGCGCGGAGTTGACGGTGGCGGCAAGGCGCTGTTCCGCCACCATCTCATTGCCCACGGACTGATAGAATTTCAGCGGGTCCTTGATGCGGTACCGGGCAAACGCGTCGACTTCCAGGCGTTTCTGGTCCGCCAGGATCACCTGTTCCACGGGCGGATCCACATCCAGCACACGGGCATCCAGGAACACCACATTCTGCACGAACGGGATCTTGGCATGCAGACCCGGCTCCTGGATGGTGCGCTTGGGCTCACCCAACTGCACGACCAGGGCCTGCTGGGTCTGGCTGACGGTGAACAGCGAGGCCGACGCCAGGATGACGGTAGCGGCGGCGGCGATGCCGGCGGCAACGAGTTTTGTGCTCATGGTCCGTCCCCCTTACTGGCGCGGCGCGGCCGGTGCGGCCGGCGTCTGTTGACGGAGCTGGTTGGTCAGTTCGTTCAGCGGCAGATAGGGCACCACCCCGCCGCCCCTGCCCTGGTCGATGATGATCTTGTTGGTGCCGCTCAGCACCTCCTGCATCGTCTCCAGATACATGCGGCGCGCCGTGATTTCCGGCGCCTGGTTATAGGCGGACAGGACCTGGGCGAAACGCTGCGCATCACCCTGGGCCAGGCTGACCACCTGCTCACGATAGGCCGATGCCTGCTGGATCAGCTGCTCTGCCTCACCGCGGGCGCGGGGGATGATGTCGTTGCGATAGGCCTCCGCCTCATTGCGCAGACGCTCACGATCCTGGCGGGCGCGCTGCACATCGTTGAAAGCGTCGACCACGGGGGCCGGCGGGTCCACCTTCTGCAACTGCACCTGACTGATCTCGATACCGGACTGGTACTCGTCCAGCATGGCCTGCAACAGAACCTTGGTCTGCTGTTCGATATCCTGACGCGCCTCGGTCAGCGCGGGCTGGATATCGGTACGGCCGATCACCTCACGCATGGCGCTTTCGGCGGCCATCTTCACCGTCATTTCCGGATCGCGGATCTTGAACAGATAGTTCCCGGCATCCTTGATCAGCCACAGGACGGTGAAGTCGATGTCGATGATATTTTCGTCACCGGTCAGCATCAGGCTTTCGTCGATCACGTCACCGCCGCCGGGGCGGCGGCTGTCGGCGCCGGAGCGATAGCCGATTTCCAGCCGGTTGACGCGCGTCACCTTCGGCGTCTCCGCCGATTCGATGGGCGCGGGCAGGTGATAACGCAGACCCGGCTGCTCGGTCCGGACATACTCTCCGAATCGCAGGACGACACCCTGCTCGTCCGGCTCGACGCGGTAAATGCCCGACAGACCCCAGAGCAGGCCCAGCACCGCGACACCCAGCAGGATGCCTTTGCCGCCGCCCAGACCGCCGGGGGCCAGCTTCTTGAACCGCTCCTGGCCCTTGCGCAGCAGGTCTTCCAGATCGGGACCGCCGGGCGGCTGTCCGCCGCCACCGGGCGGACGGCCCCACGGGTTGTTACCACCGCCATTGCCGCCGCCACCGGGGGGAGAGCCCCAGGGTCCGCCGCCATTGCCGCCACCTTGATTGTTCCAGGGCATATTTCCGACCCTTTGGTGATTGGACCCACGAACTGCCGAACCGACAGGCCTGCCCACAAGGACAGGACGCTTTCTCTGCACGTCACGCCACCCTATATATCGCGGCGCACCGTACACAAGGCCCTTGGGCCATCGGTCACCGCAGATATTGGGAAGCAGACGGGGTTTTCAACCA
>JAIXTS010000009.1 GCA_027483805.1 Azospirillum sp.
GCGTGCCGCTGCGCGAGGGTCGTACGCTGCATCATGACGTGTTCGGTCACTTCGGTGCCGGCAAGGTCGTGCTGCGTGCCGCCCCTCCGGGTACCGGCATCATCGCGGGTGGCCCGATGCGCGCCATCTTCGAGGCTCTGGGCGTGGCGGACGTGGTGACCAAGTCGGTCGGCACTTCCAATCCGCACAACATGATCAAGGCGACCTTCGACGCCCTGGCGCAGTGCGTCAGCCCGCGTTCGGTGGCTGCCCGTCGTGGTCGTCGCGTTTCCGACATTCTCGGCAAGCGCGATGGTGAGAAGGAGGCCGCGTAAATGGCTGACAAGAACACCGTCATCGTGACCCAGACGGGGAGCCCGATTGGCCGCCAGGGCGACCAGCGTGCGACCCTGATCGGTCTGGGCCTCAACAAGCTGAACCGTACCCGCGAGCTGGAGGATACTCCGGCCGTCCGTGGGATGATCAACAAGGTTCGGCACCTCGTGCGCGTCGAGGAGGCCTCGTAAGAGGTTTCCCCGATACGGCCTGAAGGATCAAGACCATGAAGCTCAACGAAATCAGTGAAAACCCGGGCGCACGCAAGCTTCGCCTACGCATCGGCCGCGGTATTGGGTCCGGTAAGGGCAAGACCGGTGGCCGTGGTGTCAAGGGTCAGAAGTCCCGTACGGGCGTCTCGATCAAGGGCTTCGAAGGCGGCCAGATGCCCCTGCATCGCCGTCTGCCGAAGCGTGGCTTCTCCAACGTTCCGTTTGCCAAGGATTACTCCGTGGTCAATGTGGGCGCTGTGCAGAAGGCCATCGACGACGGTCGTCTGAATGCCGCCGAGACCCTGACCGCCGCGGTCCTGGTCAAGGCCGGTCTGGTGCGTGCCTCTGCGGATGGCGTGCGCCTGCTGAACAAGGGCGCCATCACGGCTGCCGTGACCTTCGACGTGGCTGGCGCTTCCGCCGGTGCCGTCGCTGCGGTCGAGGCTGCCGGTGGCAAGGTGAACCTGCCGGCCGTCGAGGCCTGATCGGTTCCACCAGCCCTGTTGGTGATGTTAGTGACAAGGCCCCGGCGCAAACCGGGGCCTTGTTGCGTTTGGGGCCGTGAATAGCGCCCCGGTCAGAATTCTTGGCCGTTAGTATCCGCGCCGACCGGCTTCGGCGGCGGCCCATGCCGCCCAAGCCGGCAATGCTGTATCAAGCCACGGGAATAAGGTGCCGTTACGCCCGGGGCATATCGTGTGGGCATTATCGGCACAAGATGCCGCAGCCCCGACATTGGTGGCATTGACCCTGCGGCCGGATATCGGTACGCCTTGTTCCGGAACGAAAAGGCGGCTCTCGGCATGCTTGCTTGGTCTCCCACTCCTGCCGGATGCACATGGCATCATGGCGCGGGTGTTTTTCATATTGACCGCGTGCCCATATGTCTTGTTGATACGCGTGAGAACGACTGGCCGGTTCTTTCGGCCAGCAATGTGACTTGCCAAGAGGCCTTTTATGGCATCCGCCGCTGAACAGCTTGCCGCCAATATCAATTTCGGCGCCTTTTCCAAGGCGACGGAACTGAAGAAGCGGATTTGGTTCACCCTGGGGGCGTTGATCGTTTACCGCCTGGGCACCTATATCCCGCTGCCGGGTATCGATTCCGGCGCCTTCGCCAGTTTCTTCGCCAACCAGTCGGGCGGCATCCTGGGCATGTTCAACATGTTCGCCGGCGGTGCCGTGGAGCGGATGTCGATCTTCGCGCTCAACATCATGCCCTATATCTCCGCCTCCATCATTATTCAGCTGATGACCGCCGTGGCGCCGTCGCTGGAGACCTTGAAGAAGGAAGGCGAGTCGGGCCGCAAGCGCCTGAACCAGTATACCCGCTACCTGACGGTGGCGCTGGCTCTGGTGCAGTCCTACGGTCTGGCTCTGGGGCTGGAAGGCATGAATCAGGCCGGCGGCGGCGTGGTCATCGATCCGGGCTGGTTCTTCCGCCTGTCGACCGTGGTTACCATGGTCGGCGGCACCATGTTCCTGATGTGGCTGGGTGAGCAGATCACGTCGCGCGGCGTGGGCAACGGTATCTCGCTGATCATCTTCGCCGGGATCGTTGCCGCCCTGCCGGGCGCGCTGGTCAAGATCCTGGAACTGGGCCGCACCGGTGCCATGAGCACCTGGTTCATCCTGGGCCTGCTGGTCCTGGCGGTCGTCGTGATCACCGGCATCGTGTTCTTTGAACGCGCGCAGCGCCGTCTGATTGTGCAGTATCCCAAGCGTCAGATGGGCAACAAGATGTATGGCGGCGAAGCCTCGCATCTGCCGCTGAAGCTGAATACCGCCGGCGTCATTCCGCCGATCTTCGCCTCGTCGCTGCTGCTGCTGCCGCTGACGGCGGTCGGCTTCTCGTCGGCGGGCGGGCCGGAATGGCTGGCCACGATCACCCGTTTCGTGGCCCATGGCACACCGCTCTACATGGTGCTGTATACGGCACTGATCGTATTCTTCTGTTTCTTCTATACCGCCATTGTCTTCAACCCGACCGAGACGGCCGAGAATCTGAAGAAGTATGGCGGGTTCATTCCGGGCATCCGGCCCGGCAAGAACACGGCCGATTATCTGGACTTCGTGCTGACCCGTTTGACGGTGGTGGGGGCCGCCTACATCACGGTGGTCTGCCTGCTGCCGGAAATCATGATGGCGGAATATGGGGCCGCCTTCTATTTCGGTGGCACCAGCC
>JAIXTS010000042.1 GCA_027483805.1 Azospirillum sp.
CCAGGATCAGCGCCTCCTCTTCCTCGCGGAAGGTCTGCACCGTCAGCACGGGGCCGAAAATCTCCTCCCGCACCGCCTCTGCCCCCGCATCCAGGCCGGCCAGGATCGTGGGCTGGAAATAGGACCCGTCCTGCGGTGCCGCCACCCGGCCCCCACCGGTGACCAGCGTCGCACCGGCCGCAACCGTCCGCCCGACGATGCCGTTTATCCGGTCCAATTGCGGATGGCTGATGATGGGCGAGAGGGTGGAGGATGGGTCCCAGGTGGGGGCCGCCTTCAGCGCCAGGAACCGGGCCGTGATCAGGTCCACCACCTGACCCGCCACACTTTCCTGCACGATCAGGCGCGATCCGGCCACACAGACCTGACCGGCATTGAGCGTGATGGCGCGGGCCACGATGGCAGCCGTCCTGTCCATGTCCGGACAGTCGGCAAAGACCAATTGCGGGCTTTTCCCGCCCAGTTCCAGTGTCACGGGCTTGGGACCGGTTTCGGCACAGGCCGTCATGATGGCGGCCCCGGTCCGGGTGGAGCCGGTGAAGGTCACCTTGGCCACCAGCGGATGCCGGCATAGACTGTCACCGACCGACCGGCCGTCACCCTGCACGACATTGAAGATACCGGCGGGCAGCCCGGCCTGGATGGCCAGTTCCGCGACGCGAACAATGGAAAAAGGCGTCATTTCCGATGGTTTCAGCACCACCGAATTGCCCGCGGCCACCGCTGGTGCCACCTTCCAGATGGCCATGACGATGGGCAGGTTCCAGGGCGCCACCGCCGCCACCACGCCATAAGGCTCCGTGATGGTCAGGCCCAGCTTGTCCGGCGTGGTCGCAGCCACCTCCCCGCCCACCTTGTCGGCGAACTCGGCGTAAAAGCGGATGCATTCCGCTGAATAGGGCACGTCCCAGGCCGTCGCCTCCGCGATGGTGCGGGTGGACCCGACAGCTTCCAGGGCCGCCAGTTCATCGACATGGGCATCCAGCAGATCGGCCCAGCGGCGCAGCACCCGCATGCGCTGGCGCGGATCAGCCTTGGCCCAGCCGCTGTTCCGGTAAGCGTCATGGGCACCCTGCACCGCCGCATCCACCTGCGACCGGCCCGCACTGTCCAACTGTGCATAAACCTGCCCGTCGGATGGGCGGCGAACCGGGATTTCGGCCCCGATCCCGGCCACACGGTCGCCATTGATGAAGTTGGAACCCACGGGCAGGGTCAGGCTGTTGGGATCAAAGACGCTCACGGCGCGGCAACTCCGGCTGGCATTCCATAGGCGACATGGATAATCCCGATGGCGCGGCATTTGGTCGGGATCACCCGGAAGGGCCGCGCCACAATCTTCCGAAATCACCCACATCCCGGCAGCGAATGCCATGCGCCCCCGCCTAATATGCCCGCATGACAGCTGGGTTTGCGGTCACGGCAGTTCGTGCCGCCGCAGACTGGGATCCAAGGGGATGATGTGATGGAAAAACCGACCCGGCCCGCCGTGGAACTGCGGGCGATGACCGAGGCGGACCTGGAGCAGGCCCATGCCCTGTCGCGGGAACTGAACTGGCCCCATCGGATAGAGGATTGGCAGTTCTTCCTGGAATTCGGCCAGGGGCTGGTGGCGGTCCGTGATGGGGCCGTGGTGGGCACCGCCATGTGCTGGCTGTTCGGTGAACAGGCGGGCACGTTGGGCATGGTCATCGTCGCCCCGGCGTCCCAGGGGTTGGGCATCGGACGCAAGCTGATGACCGGGGTCATGGATATTCTGGGGGACCGGACCATCATGCTGCATGCCACGGCGGAAGGCATGCCGCTCTATGAAAGCCTGGGTTTTGTCCCGGTGGGTGACGTTCTGCAGCACCAGGGCACCGCCTTTTCCGTCCCCCTGTCGGAACTGTTGCCCGACGAACGCGTCCGCCCCATGGGCCAGCGGGACATGGAGATCATTCCCGAACTGGATGCGCGCGCCACCGGCATGGACCGCCGCCGTCTGTTCGACACGATGGATAAAAGCGCAACAGGCGTGATGCTGACACGGGCGCATGAGGTGGCTGGTTTCGCCCTGTTTCGCAAGTTCGGGCGCGGCTATGTCGTCGGCCCCACCGTGGCGCCCGATGTCGGCGGGGCGAAGGCCCTGATCTCCCACTGGCTGGGCGCCCATGCCGGCATGTTCTGCCGCATCGATATCACAGAAGACAGCGGCCTTTCCCCCTGGCTGGACGAACTGGGCCTGCAATGTGTGGGGCGCGTCACCCGCATGATCCGTGGCACCCCACCCGCCCGTGACCCGGCGTTGCGCACCTTCTCCCTGGTCACCCAGGCGCTGGGGTGAACGGCACCGCCGTCCCCACCGCGCGGCCCCTTTCCGACAGGCAGCCGATCATGATGCTTACCCTCACCGATCCCGGCCTTTTCCGTCAGTCCGCCTTCATCGGCGGTGAATGGCGGCAGGCCAGCACGCTGGCCATGCTGGCCGTCGATAATCCTGCCGATGGCAGCATCCTGGGCAGTGTCCCGGACTGCGGCACCGCCGACACGGAAGCCGCCATCGCCGCCGCCCATGCCGCCTGGCCGGCCTGGCGGGCATTGACCGCTGGCGCGCGCGCCGACCTGCTGGAACGCTGGCACGCGCTGATCCTGGCCCATACCGACGACCTGGCGCGGATCATGACTGCCGAACAGGGTAAACCCCTGGCCGAGGCTGCCGGTGAAATCCGCTATGCCGCCAGCTTTGTGAAATGGTTCGCGGGCGAGGCACGGCGCATTTATGGCGGCATGATCCCGGCCCCCGATGCCGACCGCCGCATCCTGACCTGGAAGGAACCGGTCGGCGTTTCGGCCATCATCACGCCGTGGAACTTCCCGGCCGCGATGATCACGCGCAAATGCGCGCCGGCCCTGGCCGCCGGCTGTCCGGTGGTGATCAAGCCGTCGGACCTGACCCCCTTTACCGCCCTGGCGCTCGCCGTGCTGGCCGAACGCGCCGGCATTCCGGCAGGCGTGTTCAATGTGGCCACGGGCCTGCCGTCGGCCATCGGTGCGACGCTGACCGGTTCGCCTCTGGTGCGCAAACTGTCCTTCACCGGCTCCACCCGTGTGGGTGCGCTGCTGATGGGCCAATGCGCCGACAGCATCAAGCGTCTGTCGCTGGAACTGGGGGGCAATGCCCCGCTGATCGTGTTTGACGATGCCGACCTGGACATTGCCGTGGCGGCCACCATGGCCAGCAAGTTCCGCAATGCCGGCCAGACCTGTGTCTGCGCCAACCGCATTCTGGTGCAGGATGGCGTCTATGAAAGGTTCGCGGAAAAGCTGGCCGCCGCCGTCAGCGCGTTGCGCGTCGGCCCCGGCGTCACGCCCGGCACGACCATCGGCCCGCTGATCAATGATGCCGCTGTCGCCAAGGTCACGGCCCATATCGAGGACGCCCTGTCCAAGGGGGCTCGGGTCTTCGCGACAAGCAAGGCGCCCGCCAGCCGCTTTGCCGCCCCCACCATCCTGACCGGTGCCAGCACCGACATGCGGGTAGCGAATGAGGAAACATTCGGTCCCGTCGCCCCGCTGTTCGGGTTCAAGGATGAGCGCCAGGCGCTGGAAATCGCCAACGCCACCCCGTTTGGGCTGGCCGCCTATTTCTACACCGAAAACCTGCACCGCGCCTTCCGGGTGGCCGAGGGGCTGGAGGCCGGGATGGTGGCGCTGAATACCGGTTCCATCGCCATGGAGATGGCCCCGTTTGGCGGCATCAAACAGTCCGGTCTGGGGCGCGAGGGCGGGCCGACCGGCATCGAGGAATATCTGGAAACCAAGGCCTTCCACATTGGCGGCCTGAAACTGCATGAGGCTGTCACGCCATGAGAAGCTACAAGATCGCGGTGATCCCCGGCGACGGCATCGGCAATGAAGTGATGCCGGAAGGCATCCGCGTGCTGGAAAAAGCGGCCAGCCTGTTCGGCTTCAGCGTCGAACAGCAATGGCACGATTTCGCGCATTGCGATTACTACCTGAAACATGGCCGCATGATGCCGGAAGATTGGAAGGACCAGATCGGCACACCCGATGCCATCTTCTTCGGCGCGGTCGGCTGGCCCGCCAAGGTGCCGGACCATATCTCGCTATGGCAGTCGCTGCTGCTGTTCCGGCGCGAATATGACCAGTATGTCAATTTGCGCCCGGTCCGCCTGATGCCCGGGGTCCCCTGCCCCCTGGCCGGACGCAAGCCCGGCGATATCGATTTCTGGATCGTGCGCGAGAATACGGAGGGCGAATATTCCTCTGTCGGCGGCACCATGTTCCCCGGTACCGACCGGGAAGTGGTGATCCAGGAAACGGTGATGACGCGGGTGGGCGTGGACCGTGTCCTGCGCTATGCCTTCGATCTGGCCAACAGCCGCCCCAACCGCCATCTGACCTCCGCCACCAAGTCCAATGGCATCGCCGTCACCATGCCTTACTGGGACGCCCGTGTGGAAGCGATGGCCAAAAACTATCCCGATGTACGCTGGGACAAGTACCATATCGACATCCTGACGGCGCAATTCGTGCTGAACCCCGACCGGTTCGACGTGGTGGTGGGGTCCAACCTGTTCGGCGACATCCTGTCCGATCTGGGCCCCGCCTGTACCGGCACCATCGGCATCGCCCCCTCTGGCAATATCAACCCCGAGCGGACCGGCCCATCCCTGTTCGAGCCGGTTCATGGCTCGGCCCCCGACATTGCCGGCCAGGGCATCGCCAATCCGGTGGGACAGATCTGGTCTGCCGCCATGATGCTGGAGCATCTGGGCGAGGTGGAGGCGGCATCCGCCATCGTTGCTGCCATTGAGCGCGCGCTGGCGGAACCGGCCCTGCGCACCCGCGACCTGAAGGGCAGTGCCGATACCACGACCTGCGGTAAAGCAGTGGCCGACGCCCTGGGCTGATCCGGACCACACACAGAAAAGCGGCGGGTCCCGTGGGACCCGCCGCCAAGTGATGAAGCAGAGATGACGACCCGGATCAGAACTTGACCGAGGTCGAGATGAAGAACCGCTGCCCCAACGCGTCATACGTGTTGGTGAAGCTGTTCTGCTGGGAACCGATCATGGTGTCGGGCAGCATCGGCGGCTGCTTGTCGAACAGGTTGGTGACACCGGCCGACACGGCGACACCCTC
>JAIXTS010000147.1 GCA_027483805.1 Azospirillum sp.
CCAGCACCGGCTTCACCAACCCCGCCGTCACCATCGCCCGCAGCCTCACCGACAGTTTTGCCGGCATCCGGCCACTGGACGTCCCGGGCTTCATCCTGGCCCAACTGGCAGGCCTGTTGGCCGCCCTGATCCTGGACCGCGCCCTGCGTCCGACCGGTGCAGACAATTTTCCATAATCTAATTTATCGCGTTTTTATCCGCCCACAAAGTTAAAATGTCAGTCCTGCGCAAGATAGAAATGTCAGTCTCTGGATCGGTTAAAGCTGCCCGTGCCCCAGATGGCGGATTGCAGCAGCGCGGGCGGCGACTGCGCCCGCGCTGCGATAATACGCGACAAAGGCCGGGAAAACCTGGCCTCGCAATCCGCGATCAGCCCTGCAACGCCCGTGTAATGGCCTGTGCAACCGGCGTTGTCGGGCGGCCCAGCAGGCTGGACAGCGCCCTGCCCGCGTCAAACAGCGCCCCGTCTGCCGCCACCGCATCGGAACTGGCCAGCAGGTCGGCCACCGGTTCGGGCAGGCCTGCCCCGATCAGTGCGCCCCGATAATCGGCCTCCGGCAGGTCGATATAGGGGATCTGGCGCCCCGTCTGCCGCGACAGTTCGGCCACAAAATCCGCCAGCGTAAAGGCCTCATCACCGGCCAGCTCATGCACGACCCGGTCTTCCGCCGCATCATCCAGCAGGGCGATGGCCGCCGCTTCGGCATAATCGGCGCGGGCGGCGCTGCTGATGCGCCCCTGCCCGGCACTGCCGATCAGGGCACCATGCTGAAGGGCGGGCGGGATGGAGGCGGTATAATTCTCATGATACCAGCCATTGCGCAGCAGCGTATGGGCCAGGCCGCTGGCGACGATCAGGGCCTCGGTCTGGCGGTGTTCGTCCGCCACCGACAGGCGCGACGTGCCCGCACGCAGGACGCTGGTATAGGCCAGGCGTGCCACGCCGGCCCGCTTCGCGGCCTCGATCACATGGCCATGCTGCGCCACGCGCGCGCCTATCGCGTTGGAGGAGATCAGCAGCACCCGCTCCGCCCCGTCCAGAGCCCTGGCCAGCGTTTCCGGCTGGTCATAATCGCCGGCCCGCACAGTCACGCCGTTCGGGAACAGGCCGGCGGCGCGGGCCGGGTCGCGGACGATGGCCGTCACGCTGTCCGGCCCCGCACGTCGCGCAAGCTCGGCCACGACCAGCCGGCCCAGCTGGCCGGCGGCACCGGTGATGAAATATCGGGAACTGGTGGACATGGACATTCTCCGGTCTCTATGGGATAGTAGGTATAGATTAGAGACCTAACGCCGTTACTGGAAGACGGCACTTTTCCGTCACCAGGTAACAGGGAGGTAACCATCATGGATCAGGCCTGCACGCTGATCGGCGCCAAGGTGGCGGAATGGCGGGAGATGGGGCTGGACCCGGCCCGCTGTCCCGTGCGCGACCTGCTGGACCGGATCGGCGACCGCTGGTCGATCCTGCTGCTGACCATGCTGGCGGCGGGCCCGATGCGGTTCAACGCCCTGGCCCGCGCCGTGCCCGATATTTCCAAACGGATGCTGTCACAGACGCTGCGCACGCTGGAAACCGACGGGCTGATCGACCGCACCGTCGAACCCACGGTGCCGCCGCGCGTCACCTATTCGCTGACCCCGCTGGGCAAAAGCCTGATGCCGCCCCTGCTGGGCCTGATCACCTGGGCCGAACAGAACCATGCCTCGGTGCAGGCGGCGCGGCAACGCATGGCGGCGATGGTGGCCGCCGCCGACGCGGTTGGCTGGTAATTCCCCTCGCCTCTGCGCCCTGCCCTGCCCATATGCAGACAAAGACCGAACCGCCGGAGAATAAAGTTGGTTGACCGTTCGATCCTGGAACTGGGCCGCGTGCGTCAGGGTGGCACCCGGCGCGAGGCGCTGGATGCTGCGCGCACCCTGGGCCAGCATGCCGAGGATTGGGGCTACAAACGGCTGTGGGTGGCCGAACATCATAACATGCCGACCGTCACCACGGCGGCCACCGCGCTGGTCATTCAGCATATCGCGGCGGGCACACGCCATATCCGTGTCGGGGCCGGTGGCATCATGCTGCCCAACCATTCGCCCTATGTCATCGCCGAACAGTTCGGGACCCTGGAAACCCTGTTCCCCGGCCGGATTGATCTGGGCCTGGGCCGCGCGCCAGGCACGGATCAACTGACCTTGCGCGCCCTGCGCCGCGAACCTGGCAATGCAGAGAATTTCCCACAGGATGTGCTGGAGCTTCAGGCCTTTCTGGCCCCCGCCCAGCCCGGACAGCGGATAGAGGCCGTCCCCGGCTCCGGCACCAATATACCCCTGTGGATTCTGGGATCCAGCCTGTTCGGCGCACAGCTGGCGGCGGAACTGGGCCTGCCTTTCGGCTTTGCCTCGCATTTTGCGCCCGGATCACTGGATCAGGCGCTGACCCTCTATCGCCGCCATTTCACCCCGTCCGAACAGCAGGACCGGCCCTATGCCGTCGTCGGCGTTAACATCATTGCCGCTGAAACGGATGCAGAGGCGCGCTACCTCGCCACCTCACAGCAGATGTCCTTTGCCAATCTGGTGCGCGGGGCGCGCAAGCTGACCCAGCCGCCCATCGACGATATCGACAGCTACTGGTCCCCCCAGGAAAAGGCCCATGCCAGCCAGATGCTGGGCTGCTCCATCATCGGCAGCCGGGACACCGTGCGCCGCGGCATCGACGCCCTGCTGGACCGCACCCGCGCTGACGAACTGATGATCGTCTCCGACATGTACGACCCGGCCAAACGCCTGCGCTCGTTTGAAATCATTGCAGAGGTGATGGCGTAGCGCTGCGTCACCCCTTGCCCGCCATGATGCGCATGGCCAGCGAGGTGGCGGATGCCCGGTTTTCCACACCCATCTTGGCGAAGATACGTTCCAGGTGTTTGTTCACGGTGCGCGGGCTGATGCCCAGGATTTCGCTGATCTCGCGGTTGGTCTTGCCATGGATCAGCCAGCGCAGAACCTCCACCTCGCGCAGGGTCAGGTCGATCTGCGCGCGCAATATCTCCTCGCCCGACGGCCCGGCGGCGGTCAGCTGGAACAGATATTCCCCCGGCCCGGTGGGCAGCAGGTAACGCGCCGGCCCGACCCCGGCGGAAGGCGCCAGCGCGTCCGCCGTTTCCGTATCCGACCCGTTTGCCACGGCGCGCAGCAGCAGGGCCTGCACAGGCGCC
Organism: Azospirillum sp.; assembly: GCA_027483805.1. Taxonomy (GTDB): domain Bacteria; phylum Pseudomonadota; class Alphaproteobacteria; order Azospirillales; family Azospirillaceae; genus Niveispirillum. The sequence continues at coordinate 3,210 of JAIXTS010000147.1, forward strand.
GGCGGCACCGCCCCCTCCCCGAAGGCCGCTGACAGCAGGCTGGCCGCCTGCGGCGTGGACCAGAGGATATGGCCCTGCGGATTGATTGCAAACAGATGCCGGCCCGACGCGTCCAGCGCCAGCCGCGCGCCATGGGCGGCGCGGGCGGTGGCGATATGCACGCGGATACGGGCCAGCAGTTCCACCAGATTGACGGGCTTGGTCACATAATCGGTGCCCCCCACCTCCAGCCCGCGCAGAACATGCGTGGTCTCGGTCAATCCGGTCATGAAAATCACGGGCAGGTGGGCGGTACGGCTGTCGCGCTTGATCTGCTGGCAGGTCGTGAAGCCGTCCATGCCGGGCATCACCGCATCCATCACCACCAGCGACGGCATCACCCGCTCCAGCAGGGTCAGCGCCGCCTCCCCCCGTGTGGCGGCCAGGGCCGTGAACCCGCCACGTTCCAGCGCATCGACCAGCATGTTCAACTCGTCGCGATTATCATCGACGACCAGCACCATATCCCCCGCGGGTGCCCCGTCATGCATGCTCCGCCCCCACCATCCCGGCGGTCCCCAGCACCTCCGCCAGCCGTTCATATTCAAAGCCCTGGGCCAGCAGCGACAAGCGGTCGAACCAGCCCTCATGGCCTGGATGACTGGCGCGCAGCTCGCGCAGCAGCAGCTCGATCCCCCGCGCATGCCCGATCTTGGCCAGGTTCAGCAGGCCGGCTATTTCCGCCGCCGACAGGGCGGGCGCCGCCGGCACCCCCTCTGCCAGCGGTTCCTCCCGCCGCCAGTCCAGGTCCAGCAGAACCTCCAGCCGTTCCAGAAGCTGGGCGATATCCACCGGCTTCACCAGGAAATCATCATGCGGCTGGTCGGCCCCGCGCCCGCGCTCGGCCAGATCATGGGCCTCCGCCGACAAAAGCAGGATCAGCAGATCCTCCATGCCCCCATCGCGCAGGGCCTGCGCCACCTGCCAGCCATTCAGGCCGGGCATGGAGATATCCAGGATCAGCAGGTCCGGCCTGTGCCGGGGCGCCAGATCCAGGCATTCCGCCCCGTTGGAGGCAAAGACCAGGTCGAAACCCAGCGGTTCCAGCAATTGCCGCATCATGGACAGATGCTGCGCATCATCATCGCACAGCAGGATGGTGCGGCGCTCACCGTGATAGCCCAGCACCCGATGGCTGGGCCTTGCCTGCACCGGGGCCCGCACCTCCGACAACAGCATATGCACCTTAAAACTGCTGCCCTGGCCCGGCTGGCTGTCCAGAATCAACTCGCCACCCAGCACATGGGTCAGAAGCCGCGTGATGGTCAGGCCCAGGCCCGTGCCGGGAATGGCGTCCATGCGGCTGGGCAGGTTGCCGCGATCGAACGGCAGGAAAATACGTTCCCGGTCCTCCGGCGCCACGCCGATGCCGGTGTCGGCCACCTCGAATTCCGCCGTCTCCCCGCGCCGCCGCACGCTGAACCGCACCTGCCCGCGCTCGGTATATTTCACGGCATTGGACAGAAGGTTCATCAATATCTGGCCCAGGCGCTTTTCATCGGTCAGGACAAAGCGCGGCAGGGTCGGGTCCGACCGGTATTCAAAGGCCACATCCTTGGCCGCCGCCTGCGGCCCGAACATGTCGGCCAGCTGCGCCAGAAAGGCTGGCAGGTCCACGACGTCGCGGCTGATCTGCACCGTGCCCGTCTCGATCTTGGAAATGTCCATCAATCCATCGACCAGCCGGGTAATATGCTCCGCACTGCGTCGGATCACCCGCACCGCATCTTCCGGCTGCCGCAGCCCGCCGCGTTCCAGCAACTGCGCATAGCCATTGATGGAGTTCAGCGGCGTGCGCACCTCATGGCTCAAGCCCGCAATGAAGCGGGTCTTGGCGATATTGGCGGACTCGGCTGCTTCCTTGGCCCTTTGCAGGGCGGCGTCGGTCTGTTCATGCGCCTCGATCTCGTCCAGCAGCAGCGTCATGCGCCGTTCGCTCTCCTCCTCCGCCAGATGCCGGCTCTCATGGGCCAGAACGATGGCCCAGGCGGCCAGCCCCATGATGATCAGGGCTGCGGCAAAGACGATCTGCAAGGTGGCACGCACCGTTTCCATCGGCACGCCCGGCATCGCCCCATATTGTGTGCCGATCAGGGCCAGCAGCATGGCCATGCCCGCCGTCAGCAGCGCCATGATGGCGGCAAAGCGCCCGATACGGCTGCCCAGCCAGCGGCGCAGCGCCGCCGGCAGGTGCGATCCCACCATGTCGGACAATTGTTCACCCAGGGTCGCCCGCACCTTGCACCGGTCATGGCAGCGCGTTTCCAGCGAACAGCAGAGCGAACAGATGGGCGCGCCATAGGCCGGGCAATGGGACATGTCCGGCGGCTCGAACATGTTCTCGCATACCGAACAGCGGATCAGCCCGCCCTCGGTCGCCATCACATCCGGTTGTCGGGCGATGTAATAGCGCCCTTTCGTGGCCCAGGCGATGACCGGCGCCGCGACAAAGGCCGCAACCAGCCCGATCAGCGGGGCAAAGGCCCGCGCCACTTCCCCCAGCAACCCGAAGGAGCCGGTCAGCGACAGCAGCAGCGATATGCCCATGGCGCCCACGCCCACGGGGTTGATGTCATACAGATGCGCGCGCCGGAACTCGATGCTGGGCGGGCTCCACCCCATCCGCTTGTTGATCAGCAGGTCGGCGGTCAGCGCCCCCACCCAGGCGACGGCCAGATTGGCATAGATGCCCAGAATGCTCTCAATGACCTTAAAGATCCCCATCTCCATCAACATCAGCGCCAGCATGACGTTGAAGACCAGCCAGACGACGCGGCCCGGATGCGAATGGGTCAGGCGGGAGAAGAAGTTGGACCAGGCGATGGAGCCGGCATAGGCATTGGTGACATTGATCTTGGCCTGACAGACCACGATAAACACCACCGTCAGGGCCAGCGCCAGACCGGGCGAAGAGACAATCCGTTCAAACACCATGCGGTACATGGCAGTCGGCGTGGCCGCCTCCAGCGCACTCATCCCCGCCTGCATGGCCGCATAACCCAGCAGCGATCCCGCCACCAGCTTGGCCCCGCCGATGAAGATCCAGCCCGGCCCCGCGATCAGCAGCGCGCTCCACCAGCTGGCCTTGCCCACCCGTCTGCGGTCGGGAAGGAAGCGCAGATAATCAACCTGCTCCCCGATCTGCGGCAGCAATGACAACAGGACGGACGTTGCCAGACCAAAGGCCAGCAGGGAGAAACCACCTTCCGGCGCGTGCAGCCCGGCAAGGCTTGTCCAGCCCGACAGTTCGCCCGGTTCGGCCAGGACGACAAAGACCAGGGGGGAGAGCTGTAAAATCAGCCAGATCGGCTGTGTCCAGACCTGCATCAGGCTGATTTTGCGGATGCCATGGATGGCGATGGGCAGCACGATCAGGGCGCTGATCATATGCGACAGCCAGAGCGGGATGCCCAGGCACAGGGTCAGTGCCTCCGACATGATGGCCGCTTCCAGCGCCAGCAGGATGAAGGTGAAACCCGCATAGATCAGGGAGGTAAAGGTGGAGCCGATATAGCCGAAACCGCCGCCGCGCGTCAGCAGGTCCATATCCACGCCGAACTTGGCCGCGTAATACGCAATGGGCAGCCCAGTCGCCAGCACCAGCAGGGAGACCAGCAAGATGGCCGCCATGGCATTGGTGAACCCATAGGCCAGGGTGATCGACGCGCCAATGGCCTCGCACGCCAGGAAGGAAATGGCACCCATGGCGGTATTGCCCACCCGGAACGGCGACCAGCGCCGCGCCCGGTCGGCCGTAAAGCGCAGGGCATAATCCTCCACCGTCTGGTCGGAGACCCAGCGGTTATACTGGCGCCGCACACGCACGATGGGCAGCGATTTCAGCATGCGCTCATGTCCATCAAAGCCCAAGCCCCCCAGAACCTGTTCCACCCCATGCCCAGCACCCTAGCCGGGTCCAGGATACGCAGACATACGTCGTCTGACGTATTCGTTTTCGCACCTGCGAGACATTAACCTTCCTTTCACAAACAAGGGCCAGGGGCCGCAACAGCCCGGCCCCGGATTTTTCCGCATAACAGGGGGTGCTTTATGATGGGACGCAAGTTTGCGTCGCGGCCGGCGGCTGCGCGCATGGCGGTATCGGCCTTGGCGCTTATGCTGGCCGGCCTGTCCGCTTCCCCGGCCTCGGCCGGTTTCACGCAGACATTCGGAGAGGGCAAGTCGCTGTCCATTGGTCTGGGCATGCGCGGTTCCTATACCAGCGCCGAAGACGCGGCGCCCAGCGGCAGCGACCGCTCCAACGAGTTCAACCTGGACAGCGTGCGTGTCTTCGTTTCCGGCTCCCTGTCGGACACGATCAAGGCGACCTTCAATACAGAACGCGATGGCGACGGAAACCTGAAGCTGCTGGATGGATACGCCCGCTTTGAATTCTCTGACGAATTCAACATCTGGGTCGGCCGCATGCTGCCGCCCAGCGACCGCGCCAATCTGGACGGGCCCTATTATATCAACGCCTGGTCCTATCCGGGCGTGGTGTCACAATATCCGGCCAAATTCGCGGGCCGCGATGATGGCGCCACAATCTGGGGCAAGCTGCTGGACAAGCGCCTGACCTATGCCGCCGGTGCCTTCAAGGGTCATAACCGTATCCGGGGCGCCAGCAACCAGGCCGACAATATGCTGTTCACGGGGCGGCTGGCTTATAACTTCCTCGATGTAGAGGATAACCCCGCCTATTACACCAGCAGCACCTATTACGGGTCTGCCGATGTGCTGACCTTGGCCATCGCCGGCGCCTATCAGGAAGATGGCGTCGGCACCGCCGCCCGTCCGGGCGATTACGGCGCCATCAGCATTGATGCGCTGTTTGAGAAAAAGCTGGGCGATGCCGGCGCCGTCACCCTGGAAGGCGCCTGGTATTCCTATGACACCGATGGTGTGGCGGATGTGGCCCCCGGTTTCGGCGGCGCGTCGGGCACGGCCAATGTCGGTGGCATCGTGGCGGGGGACGCCTGGCTGCTGGGCGGCGCCTACCTGCTGCCCGCCAAGGTCGGCATCGGCAAGTTCCAGCCCTTCGTGCGCTATCAGACCTTCGACCCCGACGCGGCGCGCTTCGACATCAAGCAATATGATGTCGGCGTGAACTACGTGATCAGCGGCCATTCCGCCCGCATCAGCGCCGAATATTCCACGGTCGATACGGGCCCCGGCGCCGACAGCGACCGGTTCACCATCGGCTTGCAGTTGCAGTTCTGATCGTTGGGCGGCAATGCGCCGCCCAACCACGCCCCATTCCCCAAAATCCTTTCTGCTGACGGGAGATAACCCCATGTCGCGTCGTCATTTCCTGCGCTCCGCCGTCCTGTCCGTCACCGCTGCCGCCCTGATGCTGGGCACGGCCGGGGTGGCGCTGGCCGCGGACAAGCCGCCGATCAAGGTCGGCATCCTGCATTCCCTGTCGGGCACGATGGCGATCAGCGAGACGACCTTGAAGGACGTCATGCTGATGCTGATTGAAGAGCAGAACAAGAAGGGCGGCGTCCTGGGCCGCAAGCTGGAACCGGTGGTGGTCGATCCCGCCAGCAACTGGCCGCTGTTCGCCGAAAAGGCGCGTGAACTGCTGGCGGTGCAGAAGGTCTCGGCCACCTTCGGCTGCTGGACCTCGGTGTCGCGCAAATCCGTGCTGCCGGTGTTTGAGGAGCTGAACGGCATCCTGTTCTATCCCGTCCAGTATGAGGGGGAGGAGAGCAGCCGCAACGTCTTCTATACCGGTGCCGCCCCCAACCAGCAGGCCGTGCCCGCCGTGGATTATCTGATCGCCGAGGGTGTGGAGCGCTGGGTCCTGGCCGGCACCGACTATGTCTATCCGCGCACGACCAACAAGATCCTGGAAGCCTATCTGAAGGCCAAGGGCGTGAAGGCGGAAGACATCATGATCAACTACACGCCCTTCGGCCATGCCGATTGGCAGTCGATTGTGAAGGATATCAAGAAGTTCGGCAGTGCCGGCAAGAAGACGGCCGTGGTCTCCACCATCAATGGCGATGCCAACGTGCCCTTCTACAAGGAACTGGCCAACCAGGGCATCAAGGCCACCGACATCCCCGTCATTGCCTTTTCGGTGGGCGAGGAGGAATTGGCCGGCATCGACACCAAGCCGTTGCAGGGCCATCTGGCCGCCTGGAATTATTTCCAGAGCGTGAAGACGCCCATCAATGCCGATTTCATCAAGAAGTGGCAGACCTTCACCAAGAACCCCAAGCGTGTCACCAACGACCCGATGGAAGCGCATTTTATCGGCTTCAACATGTGGGTGCAGGCGGTGGAAAAGGCAGGCACCACCGATCCCGACAAGGTGATCGACGCCATGATCGGCGTGGCCGTGCCCAACCTGTCGGGCGGCTATTCCGCCATGCTGCCCAACCACCACATCACCAAGCCCGTCCTGATCGGCGAGGTGCAGGCCGATGGGCAGTTTGAAACGGTCTGGAAGACGCCGGGCCTGGTGGTGGGTGACGAATGGTCCGACTATCTGCCCGACAGCAAGGACCTGATCGCCGATTGGCGCAAACCCCTCTCCTGCGGCAACTTCAACACCGCCACGGGCAAGTGCGGGGCGAAGTAAGTGCGGTAAAGACGCCCCCTCTCCCCTCAAGGGCGAGAGGGGGCTTGGTGTTTCCCGAAAGGCCACCCCATGCGAATGCTGCTTTTGCTGCTGTCCCTGCTGGTCACGCCGCTGGTCTGGGCACAGGCGACGGGCCCCCTGATCGATGCGCTGGGCACCGATGATTTTGCGGCCAGGGAACAGGCGCTGGCGGCCCTGACGGAAACGGGCGATCCCGCCATTGTCCCGGCCCTGAAGGCGCTGGAGGGCGGGGCGCTCTATCGGCGGCTGGCCGATGACAAGGTGCTGATCGGACGGGAGGATGGCGACGGCATCGCCCTGACCGACCCGCTGACGGGCACCGCGCTGGGGACGGAGCCGGCGGGCAATGTCGCGCTGATCCGCGTCAATAACCGCCTGCGCCGGGCCATCGGCGCATCGCTGGGGGCGCTCACCCTGCGCAGCCCCGATGCCGCTGTCCGCCGCACGGCGGCTGAAGCCGTTTTTGTCAGCCGTGATGCCACGGCCTTGCCGCCGGTGGACACGGCGTTGGCCACGGAAACAGACGCAAAGGTCAAACGCAGCCTGGAACAGGCCCGCGCCGCCATCCTGCTGGCCGATGACACCCTGCCGACCGACACAAAACTGGCTTCCATCGCTACCATTGCCGACAGGGGCGGCCAGGCGGCCCTGGCCCTGCTGAACCCGCTGACCGGCAGCACGGAACCGGCAGTGGCCAAGGCCGCGACGGAGGCGGTGCGCCTGATTGAGAACAAGCTGGCCTGGGCGGCGGCGGCACAGAACATCATCTATGGCCTGTCGCTGGGATCGGTCCTGTTGCTGGCCGCCATTGGTCTGGCCGTTACCTTCGGGGTGATGGGCGTCATCAACATGGCGCATGGGGAAATGGTGATGCTGGGGGCCTACACGACCTATGTCGTGCAGGAGGTGATCCGCACCCATGCGCCGGGCCTGTTCGACTGGTCGCTGCTGATCGCCTTGCCGCTGGCCTTCATCGTCGCGGGCGGGGTTGGCATCCTGATCGAACGCGGCATCATCCGCTTCCTTTATGGCCGCCCCCTGGAAACCCTGCTGGCCACCTGGGGCCTGTCTTTGGTGTTGCAGCAGGCGGTGCGGTCCATCTTCGGCCCCACCAATATGGAAGTGGGCAATCCCGCCTGGATGGCCGGCGCGTTTCAGGTGGGGGATGTCACCATCACCTATGGCCGCATGTGGATTTTCCTGTTCGGCCTGATCGTTTTCGCGGCCCTGATGCTGCTGTTGCGCCGCACACCGCTGGGGTTGCAGATGCGGGCGGTGACCCAGAACCGGTCCATGGCGCGGGCCATGGGCATCCGCACGGCGCGGGTCGATGCGCTGACCTTCGGCCTTGGCTCGGGCATTGCCGGGCTGGCCGGGGTCGCCCTGTCACAGATCGACAATGTCAGCCCCAATCTGGGTCAGGGCTACATCATCGACAGTTTTATGATCGTGATCTTCGGTGGTGTCGGCAATCTGTGGGGCACGCTGGTCGGCGCCCTGTCGCTGGGCATCGTCAACAAGCTGCTGGAACCGCTGGCCGGCGCCGTTCTGGGCAAGATCCTGGTTCTGGTCGGCATCATCCTGTTCATCCAGGCACGTCCGCGGGGCCTATTTGCCCTGAAGGGCCGTGCCATCGACCATTGAGGGAAAGCCCATGCAAGGCGGAATTCTGTTGCCACGCCTGGACCGGGCGGGTCTGGCCTTCGGCGCGGTGGCGCTGGGCCTGGCCATCCTGATCCCGGTCCTGAACCTGGGCATACCGGCCGACAGCCCGTTCCATATGCCCCCCCATGTCGTGGCGCTGATGGGCAAGTATCTCTGCTATGCCCTGCTGGCCCTGTCGGTGGATCTGGTCTGGGGCTATTGCGGAATCCTGTCGCTGGGCCATGGGGCGTTCTTTGCCCTGGGTGGATATGCGATGGGCATGTATCTGATGCGCCAGATCGGGCCGCGCGGCATGTATGGCCACCCCACCCTGCCCGACTTCATGGTCTTCCTGAACTGGCAGGAACTGCCCTGGTACTGGCTGGGCTTCGACCATTTCTGGTTCGCGGTCCTCATGGTGCTGCTGGTGCCGGGGTTGCTGGCAGGGCTGCTGGGCTGGCTGGCCTTTCGCAGCCGGGTGACCGGCGTCTACCTGTCGATCATCACCCAGGCCATGACCTTTGCCCTGCTGCTGGCCTTTTTCCGCAATGATATGGGCTTTGGCGGCAATAACGGCCTGACCGATTTCAAGGATATCCTGGGCGCTTCCATCCAGGCCGATGGCACGCGCAGCGCCCTGTTCGCGGCCTCGGCCATCGCCCTGGCGCTGGGGTTCATCCTGTGCCGCTGGATCGTGCGGTCAAAACTGGGCCGCGTGCTGGTCGCCATCCGTGATGCCGAAAGCCGCACCCGGTTCCTGGGCTACCGGGTGGAACAGTATAAGCTGCTGGTCTTTGTCACCTCGGCCTGCATGGCCGGCGTGGCGGGCGCGCTGTATGTACCGCAGGTCGGCATCATCAATCCCGGCGAATTCAGCCCCGCCAATTCGATCGAAGCCGTGATCTGGGTGGCCGTCGGCGGTCGCGGCACCCTGATCGGGTCTGTCATTGGCGCGGTGCTGGTCAATTTCGGCAAGACCTTGCTGACCAATGCCCTGCCGGAAATCTGGTTGTTCGCGCTGGGCGGCCTGTTCATCGCCGTCACTCTGTTTCTGCCGCGCGGCATCGTGGGCCTCTGGACCGATTACTGGGCCAAACGGCGCGAGAAACAGGCCGCCTCCATCACCCCCCACCCCGTGACGGAGGGCCCATAATGTCCAGACCTGACCCGCAGCACACCCAGCTCTACCTGGATGGTGTCTCCGTCAGCTTTGACGGGTTCCGGGCGCTGAACAACCTGTCCTTGATCATCATGCCCGGCGAAATGCGGGCCATCATCGGACCCAACGGCGCCGGCAAGACCACGATGATGGATGTCATCACCGGCAAGACCCGGCCCGACCGGGGTACCATCCTGTTTGATGGCGACACCGATCTGACCCAGATGGACGAGGCCGGGATCGCCACGCTGGGCATCGGGCGCAAGTTCCAGAAGCCCACCGTCTTCGAAAGCCACACCGTCTGGGACAATATCGACCTGGCGCTGGCGGGAAAGCGGGGGCCCTTCGCCAGCCTGTTTCACCGCGCGGGGGCGGATGATGACCGTATCCTGGCCATCCTGGAGACGATCCGCCTCTCCGCCCGTCGCCATGTCCTGGCAGGCTCCCTGAGCCATGGGCAAAAGCAATGGCTGGAAATCGGCATGCTGCTGGCTCAGGAACCCAAGCTGCTGCTGGTCGATGAACCCGTTGCCGGCATGACAGACGCCGAAACGGCGGAAACGGCCCGCCTGCTGCGGGAGATCGCGCAGACAAGGTCCGTCGTTGTTGTCGAACATGACATGACCTTTGTCCGCGATCTGGATGTGAAGGTGACGGTGCTGCATGAAGGGTCCGTCCTGTCCGACGGCTCGCTGGACCATGTCAGCGCCGATCCGCGCGTCATCGAAGTCTATCTGGGGCGGTGATCCATGCTGAACGTCAATGACATCAACCTGCATTATGGTGCCGCGCAAGCCCTGCGCGGGGTCGGCGTCCTGGCCCGGCCCGGCAAGGTCACCTGCCTGATGGGCCGCAACGGTGTGGGCAAATCCTCCACCCTGCGCGCCATCATCGGCCACCGCGCGATCAGCGGCGGGTCCATCACCTGGGAAGGGGCCGACATTTCCCGACTGCCAACCGAGGAACGCGCCCGGCGGGGCATCGCCTATGTGCCGCAGGGGCGGGAGATTTTTCCGCTGCTGACGGTGAAGGAAAATCTGGAAACGGGGTTCGCCCCCCTGCCACGGCGCCAGCGTTCGATCCCGGATGAGATTTTCGAGCTGTTCCCCGTGCTGAAATCCATGCTGTCGCGCCGCGGCGGCGATCTGTCGGGCGGACAACAGCAGCAACTGGCCATCGGCCGCGCCCTGGTCACCCGCCCCCGCCTGCTGCTGCTGGACGAACCGACAGAGGGCATCCAGCCCAGCATCATCAAGGATATCGGCCGGGCCATTGCCTGGCTGCGCGACCGGGGCGACATGGCTATCGTGCTGGTCGAACAATATTTCGAATTTGCCCGCGATCTGGCCGACCTCTACGCCGTCCTGGATCGGGGGGAGGTGGTGATGGCGGGTGACAGGGCGGGCCTGGTGGAAACCGATGTGCGCCGGTTCCTGACCGTGTGACCGGCGGCGGCACCGGCATCCACGGTGCCAGGGCGCCCCTTCCTTACCCGCACTCCGCGGGGCCTGGATCGGCGCAATAGACCTGATACAGGGTCAGGATGACCCGTTCGGCCTCGGCACTGGCCAGGGCATACCAGATGGTCTGGCCCTCGCGGCGGGCGCGGACCAGGCCATCCTTGCGCAGCAGGGCCAGTTGCTGCGACACGGCGGTATCCCGCATGCCGATGCGCTGGGCCAGATCGCCCACCGACCGTTCACCCTGCAACAACTGGCACAGGATCATCAGCCGGCTGCG
>JAIXTS010000025.1 GCA_027483805.1 Azospirillum sp.
GACAATTTTGGCCAAGATGATGATGCCGGAACTGCAAGCCGAACAGCGGCGAGCCAAGCAAACGGGGACCCACGCATGAACGACCTGTCCGCGATGATGGCCGCCTCCGCCAATGTCACGCCGCTGCGCCAGCGCAACATCCTGGCCGTCGCCAGCGGCAAGGGCGGGGTCGGCAAGACCTTCTTCTCCATCAGCCTGACCCACGCGTTGAGCAAGCTGGGCCGCAAGACCCTGCTGTTCGACGGCGATCTGGGCCTGGCCAATGTCGATATCCAGCTGGGCCTGATGCCCAAGCGCGACCTGGGTCAGGTGATCGACGGCATGGTGACGCTGGCTGGCTCCACCACCCGCTATAATGAGGGCGGGTTCGACATCATTGCCGGCCGGTCCGGGTCCGGCAGCCTGGCCAATCTGCCCCCGGCAAAATTGACCCAGTTGCGCAACGACCTGACCGATCTTGCCCGGTCCTACGACAATATTGTCATCGACCTGGGCGCCGGCGTGGACCGCAATGTCCGCACCTTCACGGCCCCCGCCGGCATCTCGCTGGTGGTGACGACAGATGAACCGACCAGCATCACTGACGCCTACGCCTTCCTGAAGCTGTCCTATCAGGCCAACCCCATGGCCGATCTGCGCATCGTGGTGAACATGGCGCAGACGCGGGCGGAGGGCGACAAGACCTATGAGACCTTGCTGGCCGCCTGCCGCAAGTTCTTAGGAAAGAGTCCGCAACTGGCCGGCATCATCCGCCGCGACATGAAGGTGCGCGAAAGCATCAAGACGCAGACGCCGCTGCTGGTCCGTTCCCCCACCTCCGACGCGGCGCATGACATCATGGCGCTGGCACAGAAGCTGACGGCCGGCTGACCGGGCGGACGGGGCCACGCCCATGTCCGCCCCCGTTCCCCCCGGCCTGACCGGCATCACAGCCCCCACCGGCCCGGCACCCGCCGGCCCCGGTCTGGTGCCGCTGGCCGATGTCATGATCCGGGCCCTGCCGGACAAGCTGGCGGGACTGGACCGGGCGCTTGTCGTATCGGGTCAGGTGGTGGCGCAGGAGGATGGAAAGGCCACCATCCGCACCGCCGCTGGCGATGTGACGGTGGAAACGCCCACGCCGCTGCCCACAGACCGGGCTGTCACCCTGCGCATCCCGCCGCAGGTGCCCGGAACACCACCCCGCGCCACCGCCATGGCGCCACCACAGGCGCAGGCACCGGCCCCGCCGGTCAGCATGCCGGCGACCAGCCAGACCAGCACCGCGCCAGCCCCGACAGCAACGGCACAGACGCTGCCACAGATACAGCCCGGCGCCACCATCGCAGCCATCGTCGTGGCCGCGATCCAGCCCCGCCCCCCATCGCCACCGCCGCCCATCAGTACGGCCAATGCGGCAGGCGGCAGCAGCCCGGTCGATCTTCTGGTCAGCGCGGGTGACAGGCCATTGCCGCCACCGACAGGCCCCGCACCAGCGCCCCCTGCGACGCCTTCCCCTGCCCCCACACCATTGCCCACCGCACAGCCGGCGCCCCCCCCCGCCGCGGGGGCCAGCCTGCCGCCCCTGGCCAGCTTGCTGGGTAATGGCGCTGCAGCCCCCTCTGCCGCTGCCGTCAGCGCCAGCCCGACACCGGGGCCCCCCATTCAGGCCAGCCCGGAACAGCCACTGCCGACAACTGGTGCCAATCCGGCCGACGCGGCGGAAACGATGCGGCCATCGCCGCTCTCACCAGGCCCCGAGGTCGCGCCCGACCGCGATGCAGCCCGCCTGGCCCGGCTGGCGCGGTACAATATCCCGGCCGCCCCAACGTCGGGTCTGTTCGCGTTCAGCGACCTGGACGGTCCCCCCAGTGCCCGGAACCCGGTGGTGGAGGCACGGCTGCGCGGGCCCGCGGCGCCGGCACCCGCGACGGCGCCCCCGACAAGCGTAACACTGCCCACGCCCGTTCCGGGCCCGGCGGCAGCCCCGCCCACCGGTCCGGGCAGGACGGAAACACCGGCGCCGACCTTGCCGGATGACGCGGCACCGCCGCGGGTGGGCACACCGGGTGATCTGGCCCGGCTGCGCGGCGCCGCCGCTTCTGCGCCGCCGACCACGCCACCAACGGCACCGCCGACAGTCCTGGCCACGGTACCGGCATCAGACGGCGCGGCGCCCGCCATCCCCCGCTCGCCCGCCGCAACGCCCGCACCCCCGCCGATACAGGACGCGCGCGTTCGCGACGGTACGCCGCTGCCAATGCCGGGTACCGCACCGCCGACAATCCCAACAGCCCCCACACCGACGGCGCCCACCCCGCCGACGGCGCCCACCGGAGGGAGCATCCCACAGGCGGCACCCGTTCCCGATGGCATCCCGCTGGCCCGCATTCGGGACGGCCATCCGGCATCGCCACCAACCGCCCCGTCAACGGTACCCAAACCGGTCGACGCGGCGGCAAAGCCGCCGGTACCCCAGCAGACAGCGCCGGCCGAAATCCCGCAAATGGCCCGGCTGCGGGACCTAGCCGCCCCCTCCCCACCCACGGCCGCGCCCACCATATCCACCGAACCGGCGCCCGCCCCCCCGGCAAGACCCGGGGGGGCACCGATGATGATGCCGGTACAGGAAGCGCGGGCCCATGTCCCTGTCGCACCGTCACCGCCGACGGCACCGGCAACGACACCGCCGACGGCACCGGCAACGACACCGGCACCAGTGCCGCGCCCGCCGCAGGCAGTGCTGGACGTCCCCGTTCAGCAAGCCCGTGTGCGAGGCGATCTGCCGCCGGCCCCACCCACCGCCCCGCCGACGGCACCCACCAGCACCGAGGCCCCGACACCTGGCCGCCCGCCCGAAGCGGCGCCCGCCGCGTCCCCCCCGCCTGGGCCACCCGCCTCTGTTCAACCGCCGCGCGCCGCGGCGGGCGATCCCGCCCCCGCGCCCGCCCGAACGGTCTTGACGCCCGCACCAGTGCCGGGGCCCGAACCCGAGATGCAGATGGCCCGCGTGCGGGGCGATGCGCCGCCAGTCGCGCCCACCGCTCCGCCCACGGCACCTGCGGCCCCCACCGTACCTACGCGACCCGCAGCCCTGCCCAATGGACAGCCGGTTCAACTGCGGGTGCTGGCGGTAGAGGGCAGCGCGCTGCCGGCAGCGGCGGCCGGCAGCAGCCCGACCCTGGACAATGCACCAGATGCGCTGCCCGCCAACAGCGTCTCGGGTACGCTGGTCGGCAACACGGCTCAAGGACATCCGGTGGTGACCACGCCACAGGGCACGCTGGTCCTGCGCGCCCGCACCGACCTTCCGCCGGGTACCAACCTGACCCTGTCGCTGGAGATTCCGCAGAACCGGGAACTGGCCACCATGCTGCCGCCACTGGACCCTGCACAGGGTGGCGACTGGCCCGCCCTGCGTGAGGTGATGAGCGCGCTCCTGGCAGCCGACCCCGCCATGGCCCGCACGATCGCCGCCGCCATTCTGCCGCAGCCGACCAAACGCCTGACCACCAACCTGACCTTTTTCCTGGCGGCGCTGCGCGGCGGGGATGCGGCCGGCTGGCTGGGCAA
>JAIXTS010000366.1 GCA_027483805.1 Azospirillum sp.
CTGAGTGAATTCCTCACTGAGACCAATGAGAACCTCGCCGTCCTCGACGTCGAGCTGGTGAAGCTGGAGCAGAACCCCAACGATCCGGGGCTGTTGTCGAACATCTTCCGTCTGGTTCATACGATCAAGGGAACCTGCGGGTTCCTGGGCCTGCCCCGGCTGGAATCGGTGGCCCATGCGGCCGAGAACGTGCTGGGCAAGTTCCGCGACGGCGAGCTGCATGTGTCGCCTTATGCCGTGTCCCTGATCCTCGAATCGCTGGACACCATCAAGGGCATCCTGTCCGTTCTGGAAGCGACTGAGGCGGAGCCGCCGGGTGGTGACCAGGACCTGATCGACCGGCTGAACGCCATGGCCGAAGGCAAGGAACTGCCCAAGGTCGCCGCCGCCCCGGCGCCGGCGCCGGTCGTTGCCGCACCGCCGCCCGAAAACGACCCGGACGAGCTGTTCACGCCCGTCCCGGCCCACCTGACCCATACGCTGGCCCCGGTTTCGCCGCCCCCCCCGCCGCCGCCGACCCCGGCCCCCGTTGCGAAGGTGGAGACGCCGGCCCCGGTTGTGGAAGCCGCGCCGCCACCGCCGCCACCCCCCCCGCCGCCGCCGCCGCGCAGCGAGCCGCATGATGATGTGCGCGGCGAATCCAAGGAAAGCGCACTTGCCCAGCAGACGATCCGCGTGCATGTGGATCTGCTGGAAAACCTGATGACGATGGTGTCGGAGCTGGTGCTGACCCGCAACCAGCTCTTGCAGATCCTGCGCTCGCAGAAGGACAGCGAGTTTGCAGCGCCGCTGCAGCGTCTGAACCATGTGACGTCGGAGCTGCAGGAAGGCGTCATGAAGACGCGCATGCAGCCCATCGGCAATGCCTGGGCCAAGCTGCCGCGTCTGGTCCGCGATCTCAGCCACGAACTTCATAAGAAGATCGACCTGCAGATGCTGGGCGCCGAGACCGAGTTGGACCGTCAGGTTCTGGAACTGATCAAGGATCCGCTGACCCACATGGTCCGCAATTCCGGTGATCATGGTCTGGAAACCCCGGCCGACCGTGTCGCCGCGGGCAAGGGCGAAACGGGCCGCATTACGCTGAACGCCTACCATGAAGGTGGGCACATCATCATTGAAATCAGTGATGATGGTCGCGGTCTGGCGCTTTCCAAGATCAAGGCCAAGATCATCCAGAATGGTCTGGCGACCGAATCCGAGCTGGCCCAGATGTCGGACCAGCAGGTGCAGCAGTTCATCTTCAAGCCTGGCTTCTCCACGGCCGCCAAGGTGACCTCCGTGTCCGGCCGCGGCGTCGGCATGGATGTGGTGAAGACCAACATCGAGAAGATCGGCGGCACCATCGAGATGCGGTCGGTGGAAGGCCGGGGTACGACCTTTACCATCAAAATCCCGCTGACGCTGGCCATCGTCTCGGCCCTGATCGTCGAATGCGCGTCGGAACGTTTTGCGGTGCCGCAGATCAGCGTCATCGAACTGGTGCGCGCCGCCAGCGACAGCGAGCACAAGATTGAGCGTATCAACGGCGCCCCGGTCCTGCGCCTGCGCAACCGCCTGCTGCCGCTGGTCAGCCTGCAGAACCTGCTGAAACTGGGCAAGGCCGAGGATGACGACAAGCGCGAGACCTTCATCGTTGTCAGTCAGGTGGGTAACTATACGTTCGGCATCATTGTCGACCGCGTCTTTGACACCGAAGAAATCGTCGTGAAGCCGGTGGCGCCGATTCTGCGCCATATCGAGCTGTTCTCGGGCAACACCATCCTGGGCGATGGTTCCGTGATCATGATCCTGGACCCCAACGGCATTGCCACGGCGTCCGGTTCCATGGGCGGCACCGCCGACAATGCCCAGACATCGGCCCAGGAAGTGGCGAAGTCTGCCCGTCGCGAGGACGACAAGATGGCCCTGCTGCTGTTCAGCGCCGGGGAGGGCGGGCCGAAGGCCGTGCCGCTGTCGCTGGTCGCCCGCCTGGAAGATGTCGATCTCAATCTGGTCGAACTGTCCAACGGCGAGCCGGTGGTGCAGTACCGTGGCAAGCTGATGCCGCTTGTACCGATCGACCCGAACTGGAAGATCGTGCGCGACAAGCGCCAGCCGGTGGTGGTGTTCGCCGATGGCGACCGCTCCATGGGTCTGGTCGTGGACGAGATCGTCGATATCGTCGAGGACCGTCTGCAGGTCGAACTGGGCACCGAGCGCCAGGGCTTCCTGGGTTCCGCCATCATCGCCAACAAGGCGACGGATGTCATTGATGCCGGCTTCTACCTGACCCGTGCCTTCAAGGACTGGTTCGGCAACAATCATGAGAGCTTCGAAGACGACCGTCAGCACCGTGTGCTGCTGGTCGATGACAGCCCGTTCTTCCGCAATCTGCTGACGCCGCTGCTGACCGTTTCCGGTTACGACGTCACGGCCGTTGAAAGCGCGGACGAAGCCCTGGCCCTTTGCGAGTCGGGGGAGGATTTCGATGTCATCGTCTCCGATATCGAAATGCCCGGCATGAGCGGCCTGGATTTTGCCCAGGCGGTCCGCGCCAGCGCTCGCTGGTCCGGTACGCCGCTGGTGGCGCTGTCCAGCCACGCCGCGCCGCGTGATCTGGAACGCGGTCGCCAGGCCGGGTTCAATGATTACGTGGCCAAATTCGACCGTGAAGCCCTCCTCTTCACCCTGCAGCAGACCATCACCGAGAAAGGTGCCGCATGAGTGCCCGTCTCCCCGCCGTCAAGAAGGCCGGTTCCCAGGAAATCGCCGTTGTGAAGAACGAGGATTTCGTC
>JAIXTS010000511.1 GCA_027483805.1 Azospirillum sp.
CACGGCCGACAGGGTACCGATCAGATGTTCCAGCTTGATCGGCTTGGCCAGGAAGGCCTGCATGCCGGCATCGCGGCATTGCTGACGGATTTCCGGCGACAGGTTGGCGGTCAGGGCGATGATGGGCACCAGATGTCCGCGCCCGCCCATGGCCCGCAGCCGCCGTGCCGCCTCCAGCCCGTCCATGTCGGGCATGGACAGGTCCATGATGATGGCATCGACATGCCGGTCCTTGACGATGGCGATCGCGTCGCCGCCATTGGCGGCCTGCAGCACATCGGCCCCGCGCTGGACCAGCAGTTCGGTGGCGACGAAACGGTTGACCTCGTCATCCTCCACCAGAAGGATGACGGGCGGGCCGCTGGCGCCCGGGGGCAGCACTTCCAGGATGGGGGCATCCTGACGCGGCCGGTCCACGGGAAGCGGCACCAGCGGCAGACACAGGGTGAACTGACTGCCGTGGTCGGGATCGCTGTCGACGGTCAGGTTGCCGCCCAGAATATCCGTCAGGGACCGGGCGATGGAAAGGCCAAGGCCGGCCCCGCCGAACCGGCGGGTGATGGAATTGTCGGCCTGGCTGAATACTTCGAAGATGCGGTCCAGCTTGTCGGGTGGGATGCCGACACCGGTATCCACCACCTGGAACCGCACCCAGTGCATGGGCGACGGGCTGGGGAGGCCCGGCACGGCGCCCGGCGCCTCCACCCGGTCCACCGACAGGGTGACGCGCCCCAGTTCGGTGAATTTCACGGCATTGTCCAGCAGACAGAGCAGGATCTGGCGCAGCCGCTTGGCATCGGTGACCACGCCCGACGGCACCCCGTCCCCGGTACGCAAGGACAGGGTCAGGCCCTTGCGCTCCGCCCGGGGGCCGACGGTGGACATCAGGTCCCCCAGCAGCAGGCCCAGATCGACCGGACCCGACTTCATCTCAAGCCGCCCGGCCTCCAGCCGGGCCATGTCCAGCACATCGTCGATCAGGGTCAGCAGCGATGCGCTGGACCCGCCCATCACTTCCAGCAGGCGAATCTGTCCGGCATTAAGATTATGCGTCTCCAGAATCTGAAGGCAGCCCTGGATGGCATTGATGGGCGTGCGAATCTCATGGCTGATGGTCGCCAGGAATTCCGACTTGGCGCGGTCGGCGGCGCGGGCCTGTTCGGCCGCCACTTCCGCCGCTGCGCGTTCGGCTGCCAGCCGGTCGGTAATACGCAACAGCGCCGATGCCGACGCCCCCATGGTGATGGCAGCCACGACAAAAGGCTGGGCAAAGGTGATGGCCTGATTGCCGATGGTCAGCGGATCGAACACATCCTCCGGCCGGGTCATCAGGATGTCGGCCAGATAGACGGAATTGGCAAGCAGGGCCAGTGTCACGGCGCTCAGCAGCACCCATTCGGGCAGGCGGCGCGGCTGCACCAACGCCAGCGACGCCAGGGCCACAATCACCGCCACCTGGATGAAACCGGCATTCAGCAGCTGGCGCAGCACCCCATCATTGCGGACCAGTGCCACCGCCACCAGCAGCATGACCAGCACCCCGCCGATCAGCCAGCGGCGCCAGCGCAGCCTTTGGCCGGCATAGAGGGCGGCACCATGGGCGAAGAAATAGAAAACAAGATTGTACAGAAGATCGCCCAGCAGGCTGGCCGCACCGCCGGCCAGCGTGAACGGCCCCTTCACGGCACTGATCAGCGGCGCGCCCAGCAGGACCATGCCGAACGCCCCCGCCCACCACAGCGCATAGGTCTCCCGCCGCCCATGCCACCAGATGACAGCCAGCAGCGCAGCACCACCCAGCAGGGGTGCGGCGTTGACCAGCAGCAAAGCGTATTCCAGGCTCATGGTCGGCAAAATGACAACGACAACCGTAAACAGAAGATTGAGCAGGGCCGCCATCTTGCAACAGGGCCGCTCATTAAGCAATCACCACTGCCCATTGGTTTCGTCAACATTATCTATAGTCGGGGATGAACAATATTCTACCCTGTTTCATGAACACATTAACATGGATTTTCAATGGATTTTCCGCATCGACTTGCATTGAAACGGCGGGGCTGGTACGCGATCAGGGATGGGGCGTGAAAACCGGCCCTTTCCCAAGGCGCATCGGCTCATCTTGCCCCACGCTTCGTTGTGGCAAATGATGGATCGATATGATTCAAAGGTCTGCTCGATGGGCATAAACCATTGGGACAGGTCAGGGGGCCGCCAGCTGGGGCGGCTGGGGAACGTAAATCCGGGGCAAGGATCATGAAACCGATCATTCACGGGCTGTTGCTGACGTTGGGGGTGCTGCTGCTGGGCAGCGCGCCGGCCGCCGCTTTCCGCCTCATTCCCATCGAAATGGAGTTTGAACCGGCGGGCCGGGGGGCCACCCAGATATTCCGGGTGGAAAACGATACCCAGCAGCCCATCGCCATCGAGGTACATATCACCAGCCGCAAGATGGGACCCGACGGGGAGGACCTGCCGTCCGAACCGTCCGATGAATGGATCATCTTCCCCGAACAGATCGTGCTGGAACCTAACCAGAGCCAGTCGGTGCGCGTGCAATGGACAGGCACCGCCACGCCCGACCGTGAACTGGCATACCGGCTGATCGCTGAACAGCTGGATGTCGATATCGGCCAGACCCCGACAGAGGGGGGCAAGGTGAAGCTGCTGGTGCAGTACAAGGCCTCGATCTATGTCACGCCGCCGGGGGTGAAGCCGCAGATCAATGTGGTCAGCGCCGGCCCACGGCAGCTGGTCGACGGTACCGTGATGGAGGTGCAGGTGCGCAATGACGGCACCGCCCACAAGATCTTGAAGGACCCCAGCCTGACCGTGTCGGCGGGGGGCAAGTCGGTGACCATCCCGACCGAACGGCTGGGCGGGCTGGCGGGGGAGAATGTGTTGCCGGGTGTGACGCGCGGGTTCCTGCTGCCCTGGCCGGGTGACCTGCCCAAGGGCCCGTTGCAGGGCAAGCTGACCCTGCCCTGACCCGTTCTTCCGCCCCATGCGCCGCCTCCGCCCCCTCCTGACCCGACAGCAAAGAAGGCTGGCCATCGCCTGGCCTTCGGCGCTGGCGCTTGCCCTGGCCCCGGCCCGGCTGGCGGTGGGGGCGGGATCGGAAACGGCACAGCCTGCGGCCGCCCCGGCGCCGGCCACCAAGCTGACAGCGGACGAGCTGTTCAAGAAGGCCTTTGGCCAGAAAAAACAGGCGGCCAGCCAGAAGGCGGACATCCCTGTCTTTTTCGACGGGTTCGAAATCGGGCAGGTCCCGGCCATGGTGTCGCTGAACCCGGCCGAAACGGCGGTGGATCTGCGCAAGCTGGCAGACCTGCTGCGCCCCATCGCCCAGGATGAGCCGTTGCAGACCCTCCTGGCGCAGGCGGGGCCGGACGGTCTGGGCATGCCGTCACGCATGGCGCGCACGGGCATTCAGCTGGCTTATGATGGCGGGGACCAGTTGGTGAAGGTGACGGTGCCGGCGGTGGCGCGCAAGCCGCGCGACCTGTCGGTGCTGGAACGCGGGGCGGCGGCGCGGGCCTATACGATCATCCCGCAGGCCAACCTGTCGGCACAGATGAACATGCGGGCCGCCATCGATTACCTTTCCGTGCCCACGGGTCTGGGTCAGGACGGGCTAGGCCCCCTGTCCGTTGTCCTGGAACCTTCCATCAACTGGAAGGGCTGGGTGGTGGATGGGGAGGTGAATTACCGCGAAGATGCGGTCCGCAGCCTGTCGCGCGGGCCGGTGCGCCTGATCCATGATTTCACCGACATGGGCATGCGGACACAGTTGGGCGACCTGTCGGTGCCGGTCACGGGGGCACAGGTGGGCCGCGCCATGGCGGGTATCTCGGTGGCCAAGAATTTCTCCATCCGCCCCTATGACCAGATACAGCCGGGCGGCAACCGGGATTTCATCCTGGAAAACCCGTCGGTGGTGGAGGTGATCGTCAATGGGCGGCCCACCCGCACCTTCCGGCTGGAACCCGGCCCCTACAATCTGAACAATTTCCCCGGCGCCTCGGGCACCAATGATGTGCAGATCCGCATCACCGATGCCTATGGCCGGGAACAGACCATCGACTTCCCCTTCTTCTTCGACAGCCAGCTGCTGGCCGCCGGGGTGCAGGAATATGGCTACAGCCTGGGCGTCACCTCCCAGGTCGTCGATGACCGCTATGTCTATGACGAAAAGGACCCCGTCCTCTCGGCCTATCACCGGGTCGGCATCACCGACAATTTCACCCTGACCCTGGGTACACAGATCGACAAGACGGAGACCAGCGTCACGGCGGAAGCGCTGGTGGCGACATCGGTCGGCACCTTCGGCCTGGAACCCGCCGCCTATCTGCGGCGGACCGACTGGGGCCCCACCGAAACCCCGGCGGACAAGAAACACGGGTTCGGCGGCACGCTGCGCTACCGCTCCTATACAAATGGCGCCTCGGTGCTGGACAGCCAGGCGATCACGGCCCAAATCTCCTATTACGATCCCAATTACCGCTCCTTCGGCTCCACCTTCATTTCGAATACCAAGCTGGATGCGGCCCTGCGTGTCAGTCATCCGCTGTTCGCCGACATCACCGCTTCGCTGGGCGGGCGCTACCGGCAGACGCGCGGCAGCAGCGAGGGGGACAGCTATTCCGCCGATCTGGCCCTGCGCCGCCGCCTGTTCGAAACCGGCAATATCGACCTGACCTTCAGCCATGGGCGTGACGGGTTCGGGATAAAGGAAACGGGCCTGTACCTGACCACCCGCTTCATCTTCAGCGGCGGGCGGCAGAGTGCCGGCCTGAATGTCGATACGATCTCCCGGCAGCAGCGCCTGGACTGGCGGTTCCAGTCGCTCTATCCCATCAACGCCCTGTCGGGCGGGCTGGAACTGCTGAATGAGAAAGGGACGGCAGGCGACCGGGTACAGGGCAACCTTAACTACACGCATCAGCGGTTCGAGGCGCAGTTGCGCCAGGATACGGTGCGCCGCAGCCTGAACGATGCCAAGGGAGTGGAAAGCCGGACGCAGCTTACGGCGGCAACGGCGCTGGCCTATGCCGACGGGCATGTCGGGGTCAGCCGGCCCATCACCAACAGCTTCGCCATCGTGGTGCCGCACCCAAGGCTGGCGGGCAAGGATATCGGGGTCGATCCGGTCGATGATCGTTACTCGGCCCAGACCGACTGGCTGGGCGTGCCGGTCGTGCCCAACATCTCGGCCTATCTGGTGCGGCCCATCCTGCTGGACGTGCCCGATGCCCCGGCCAATTATGACCTGGGGGAGGATCGGCCCGCGGTGCAGCCCGGGTACAAATCCGGCACCATCATCACCATCGGCACCGATGCCGTGGCATCGCTGTCGGGCACGCTGGTGACGGCCGATGGCAAGCCCGCCGCCCTGCTGTCGGGCGTGCTGCGGCCCGTGGGGATCAAGGATGCCAAGGACCTGCCCTTCTTCACCAACCGGACCGGTCTGTTCCGCATCGACAGCGTGCGGCCCGGCGACTGGCAGTTGATCGTGACGGGGGCGGAAAAGAAGCCCTTCCCCATCACCGTATCGAAGGAGGCGGAAGGTGTGGTGAAGCTGGACCCGATCCGCCTGCCATAGACAGCAGCGTGTCCAGGTCCGGCCGCCGGTCGGCCCAGTCGGTGGCGCACTGGTACGCGTGGCCCAGCGTCACCAGCACCGCCTCCCGCCAGGGCGTGGACAGAAGCTGGAGCGACAGGGGCAGCCCCGTCGCACTGGAACCGCAAGGGATCGCCAGCGCCGGCAGGTCCAGCCAGTTGGCAATGCGGACAAACCGGCTGAAGGGCAGCCGCCCCTCATCCGCATCGGCCAGGGCGGGGGCCGGGATCGGAACGGTGGGGGTGGCGATGGCGTCGAAATCCTGGGCCCAGGCATAAAACCGGGCCTGCTCCTGGGCCTGAACCCGGACCAGCCTGGAAAGTTCCGCATCCGGAACATCCTCGCCCGTCCGCAGCCGGGCCAGCACGCCGGGGTCCATTTCTGAACCGTAATGATCAATGCGCTGCCGCCACAGCCGCCAGGCCCGGCCCGCCATCAGCAGGCCCGACGGCTCCACGCAGGCCGGTGGTTCGATGGCGGGGGCCGCTTCCACCAGCCTGGCGCCCAGCATCTCCAGCCGGGCCAGGGCCGTCAGATAGGCAGCCCCCACCGCACTGTCTACCCCGTCCAGGTACCGGTCGGGCAGGATGGCCAGGACCAGCCCGCGCGGGCTGGCCGACAGGGCGGCATCGACGTCGAAATGCGTCTGCCGGGCCAGCTTGGGTGCCGGCCGGACCGGACCCGCTGCCGGGTCCAGCATGGTGCCCAGCATGCGGGCCACCCGCTCCACGGTGCGCGCCATGGGGCCGACCGTGTCCAGTTCCGGGCACAGCGGCAGGCAGCCGCCCATTGGCACCCGTCCCTTGGTGGGCTTCAGACCGGCCAGATTGTTGAGGGCGGAGGGGATGCGGATGGACCCGCCGGTATCGGTGCCCAGGGCCGCATCGGCCAGCCCCGCAGCCACCGCCACGGCGGACCCGCTGGACGATCCGCCGGGCACACGGACCGTCGTGGCGTCCCACGGATTGCGCGGGGTCGCGGTGGCCCGGTTGATGCCCCATGTGCCGAAGGCCAGTTCCACCGTGTGGGTCTTGCCCAGCGCCAGCATGCCCGCCCCCGTCAGGGCGGCAACGGCAGCGGCGGGGGCCGGCGCATCGGCCACCACGGGTGTCCGGCATCCGCCACCCGTCGGCAGGCCGCGCAGGTCCAGCAGATCCTTGACCGCCAGGGTCAGGCCAGCCAGCGGTCCCCTGACGGCCAGCTTATCCTGACGCCAGGCCTCCTCCCGCACCCATTCCGGCTCCACCAGGGCAAAGGCGCGCAGAAGCGGGTCGAACCGGGCGATACGGTTCAGGGCGGTCTCGGCAATGCGGGCAAAATCGGGCATGGGGACGGCGCTGGCTTCTGTCTCAGGAAGGCGCCATCATAGCGGGGGCAGCGAACCGATCCATGCTTTTGGTGGCGGGGCCCTCGTATCGCTTGGATTGGCGCCCCCGAAGCTGGCATTGTCGTTGCATCCACCTCTGGTGGTACCGTTGACGCCTGGAATGAACATGCCAATCCTTGACCGCCCGTACTGCCTCGCCTCCGCCCTGGCCCTGTGCCTGCTGCTGTCGGCACCGGTATGCGCGAAGGACAAGGACCGGTGCGAGATCGATATCCGCAATATCGACCGGATCGAACCGACGGGTGAATATGATCCCTATGGCGGCAATGCCACGGGCTATCATACGATGGAACTGGAACATGATGACGGGCCAGCCTGCGCCCTGCTGGTCGGGATCGATGATGGCAATAATGGCAGCCGGTTGCTGGAAAGCTCCAAGGACCGGCTGGTTTACGACCTGTACAAAGACAGCCGGCTGGGCCAGCGGGTCGGGGATATCCGGGGCAGCGAAAGCAACATGTTCGCCCTGTCGATGGACCCAAAGAACAAAAGTGCGTCGATCCAATTCTTCTCCAACATCCCCGGCGGACAGTTGGTGGCCAAGGGCACCTATTCAGACCGGGTGACGGTCAATGTCTATCAGTTGCTGGATGGCATACCGGTCGGGCCCATCGCCTCACGCTCGGCACAGGTCCGCACGAAGGTCCGGTCGGTGGTCAGCGCCAGCGTCATTGTCGATGGTGTCGAACGCCCCCTGAACGGCACCGTCGGTACCGTGGATCTGGGCGACCTGACGCGGGGGGGCAGTGGCCGTTTCGACCTGGATATCAGCGGCAATGGTGATTATTCGCTGTCCCTGTCGTCGCAGAATGGCGGACAGCTGATCACCACGGGCGGCGACAGCATCGGCTATCAGCTCTTTGTCTCGGGCCGGGCCGTTTCCGTGGCACGCGGGGCCAATGTCGATCTGGGGGGGGCCGGCCGATATGAGTTGCGGGTGGAAACCGGGGCGGCGGGACAGGTGCTGGCCGGCACCTATAATGACAACTTGATCTTGACCATCACCGCCAACTGATCGCAATCTGATATTGGTCCGGCTTCCGGCCCTTGATCCCGATCAAGGCGGAAGGGTATGGACCAACCAATCTTACCGTCACGGCGCGGGTCAAACCGCCGTGGTTGCCCAGAATGGGCAGAAAGGACCGGCCATGGGGCGGATGGCACGATTATCAGCGGGATCTATGGCGGGCCTTTTCCTGCTGGCCGGCCCCGTCTGGGCACAGGGTTCGTCACAGGGCTCCATCACCTTGCGCGGGACCGTCACCACCACCTGCGCCGTTACCCTTTCCAACGGCAATGCCACGCTGGACCTGAATGCCGGCGCGACACCCATCCCCGTGGCAACGGTGGAGGAACGCTGCAATGCCGCCAATGGCTATACGGTCAGCCTGACGTCAAAGAATGGCGGCGCACTTTCCTCCGGTGCTGCGACTATTGCCTACACGCTGCAATATGGCGACAGCAGCAGCAGCAACGGCACCCTGTCGGCGGCCCGCGACGTGACGGGTATAGGACGTCAGACGGTTCTGTCGGTGTCCGTCCCCGCCGGCACGCAGCGTCAGGCCGGCCAGTATGAAGATACGGTGACCATCGCCATCGCCGCGAAATGAAGGATGTTCCGCCCCGTGACCGCACGCCCCCGCTTTCATCTGGCCTTTCCCGTCCATGACCTTGCCGCCGCCCGCGCCTTCTATGGGGGGCTGCTGGGCTGTCCGGAAGGACGCAGCAGCCCGGAATGGGTGGATTTCGACCTTTTCGGGCATCAGATCGTGGCTCATCTGGCCCCTAATGAATGCGGCGATGCCGATACCAATGCCGTCGACGGGCATGATGTGCCGGTGCGCCATTTCGGCCTGATCCTGGACTGGGACGCATGGCATGCGCTGGCGGACCGTTTCCGCGCCGCGGAACAGCGTTTCATCATCGAACCCGGCATCCGCTTTCAGGGCAAGGTGGGCGAACAGGCGACGATGTTCCTGCTGGACCCGTCGGGTAATGCCCTGGAATTTAAGGCTTTCCGGGATGAGGCGATGATCTTCGCGCGCTGATCCCCGCCCCTCACCTATGACCTATGTCTCAGGGAAGCGCAATTTTCCTTCCTGCGCACTTGCGATAGCCGCCATAGAGGATAATCTATGCGCAGGCGTGGGTTTGTTTGCAGGCTCCGCGAGCCAAAAGGCGGGCATGATGGCGGGTGACGAGGGTCGGGGCTTTGGAACAATGATCAAGCTTGCCCGCATGGGCGACGCACCCATCGAGCATTTTTCGCCTGAGCGGGGTGACGCCCCAGTCAGTGAAGTCTCGCTTTATGCAGATATCGCCCGCATGATCGACCATATGCAACGCCGTTTGCATGACGTGGTGCGGGTGGAACTGGGCCGTGTCGGCGTGGATGACATCAGTCCGATGCAGGTTCTGATGCTGCTGAATATCGGGCACGACGAATTGACGGTCCGCGACCTGATGGAACGCGGCTACTATCTCGGCTCCAATGCCAGCTACAACCTGAAGCATCTGGTCGAACAGGGTTATGTTGATCGTGGCGCGTCCGCCCGTGACCGTCGCGCCGCCCGGTTGCGCCTGTCGGAAAAGGGGGAGTGGCTGTGCGCGGAGATCGGCAAGCTGGAAAGCCGGCAGGCCACGCAGTTGCTGCGCAACCCCGCCGACGCCCAGGATCTGGAGGCCACTTATCGCATGTTGCGCCGGCTGGAACGCGTCTGGGGCGATGTCGTGCGCTATGACAGCCGTGGCCAGGACTGATCCATGATGATGCCCCCGACCAGCGGGGATGCGGAAGCCCCCTTACGCCCTATCCTTCGGTCCCGGCTGAACAGCAGCGATGTCGACCGGCTGCTACACCAGCCGGGGGCGGCCCCGCGCATTGACACCATGTCCAAGCTGGTCATGGAGATGGAAGAAGGCGACCTGACCGATGCGGAAAAGCGGCTGGCGCTGGATATCCTGCGCGCCTTCGCCTCCGATGCGGAGGCCGAGGTGCGGGCCGCGGTCGCCTGGCAGATCCATAACAGCCCCATCCTGACCGGCGATATCGCAGAAAAGCTGGCGCGTGACGTGGCACAGGTCGCGGTCCCCATCCTGAAATATGTGGACAGCCTGCCGGAGAAACTGCTGCTGGAGATTGTGGCGGAACGCGATCCCCAAAAACAGCTGGCCATCGCCGGCCGCCGAACCGTGTCGGAGGCGGTGTCGGCTGCCCTGGTGGAAACCGGCAACGTCGTTACCGTGGTCCATCTGCTGCGCAACCGGGGTGCCGCCGTACGGGAAGCCACCCTGACAAGGGCGGCCGAACGGTTCGGGCAATTCCGCATCGTCGCCGACAGCATCGCGGCCCGGCCGGAAGTGACGATTGCCATCGTCGAACGCATGATCGCCCTGGTATCGGAGGATGTGCGCCAGCAACTGATCCGCGACCACAAGATCGAACCCGCCCTGGCCAAGCGGCTGGCGGAGGGGGGGCGCGAGACGGCAACCCTGCGCGTGCTGCAACCGCTGCTCCTGTCCCGCGATGATGCGGAAATGGTGGCCAAGCATCTCTATCGCCAGGGACGGCTGACGCCGCAGGTCCTGTTCCGCGCATTGTGCGCCGGCGACCTGGAACTGTTTGTCGCCGGCATGGCGGCACGGGCCAACATCACCCCACAGGCCGCCGGCATCCTGGCCTGGGATGATGGTATCCTGGGCCTGCATTGCCTGATGGAAGCGGCAAATATCCCCGGCACCCTGACGGCACCATTCCGTACCGCGCAGCAGGTGGCGCTGGAAACCGACTATGCCAGCGGTGAGTGCACGCGGGGACGCTTTCAGCAGGTGGTGTTGGAGACCTTGTTCGACCGCTTCGCCGACACAGCGGAGCGGGAGGTGGATGAACTGCTGATGCAGATCTCCGATCAGCCCGGCATCGATATTGGCGCGGCCCTGAATCCCATGCGGGCCTGAGCCATGAAACTCACCTGCTATGCCCTGCATGGTGAGCCGCCCCTGCTGCGCCCCGCCCCCGCCACGCGTGACTGGATGGATGCGACGCCCCAGGCCTATGCCTATCGCTGCCTGCCGCTGAACATCGCCAACGCCCATGGCTGGGAAGTACTGTGCCGGACGGGCTTCACGGCCCATTGGGATGGCGGCACCTCCAAGGATGCCATTACCATCACCCCGGACCCCGGCACCGTGGCCCCGGCCATCAGCCATTTCGGGTCCGGGGTGCTGACCTTCCATATCGAGGCTGTGTTCCGGACCGAACCGGGATGGAGCCTTTATGCCCAGGGCCCGGTGAACGCTCCCAAGGACGGCATCACCGCCCTGACTGGCATCATCGAAACCGACTGGGCGCCCTACAGCTTCACCATGAACTGGAAATTCACGGCCCCGGGCCGTGTGACAAGGTTTGTGGCGGGGGAACCGTTCTGCGTACTTTTTCCGGTACAGCGCCGCCTGCTGGAAAGCGTTGAGCCGGAAATCCGCTCCATCCAGGATGACCCCGAGTTGGAGCGGCGGTTTCAGGAATGGTCGGCGGGCCGCATGCGCTTCAACGCCGACCTGGCCCAGCCCGGTTCCGCCGCCCAGTCGGAAAAATGGCAGAAAAGCTACTATCTGGGCCTGAACCCCGATGGCAGTGCGGCCGACCCCGACCACCTGATCAAGCTGCGCCCGCCCGGATTTGTTGACCGGCGCTGAGTGATCAGGCGCCTGCAAACAGCCCTGCGATCGTGGTGACCGCCCGCTCCGCCTCCGCCCGGTCAGGCACGGCGTCTTCGATGCCGTAGCCGTAATATTCATTGGCCCCCGTCACCTGAAACACCCAGCCATCGCGGCGTGGGACAAAGGAGGTCTGGTTAAAATAGAGGCCGTAATGGACATCCCCATCGGGGATCATGCGTGCCAGCTGTCCACGCACAGGCACCAGACTGTCATCGCCGAACAGGGCCTTGGCGCCATATCCGGTGCAATTGACCAGGGTCTTCTGCGGCAGGGCCGACAGATCGACGACACTGTGGAATTCCCGCACCTCGATCTTGCCGCCCAGCGACAGGAAGCTGGACAGAAGATAGTCGGAATAGGCCGCGATATTGAACATCAGGCCCGAGGTGGTCAGCACCTCCCGGTCCCCGAACGGGTGATTGCCGGCGGCGTAGGTGCGGCGGGGTGCCCGCAGTTCCGGCGTCATCTCACGCGTCAGGCCATGGGCAAAGGCAGGGCGGTCATCGGGCTCGGACGGAGCGTCGGTGAAAAGGTTGTGGGTGTCGATCCATTCGATGGGTGTGCCGGGCAGGCCCAGCAGGGTCTGGTAGCGATCAAAGCTGGCCCGTGCCATGCCGGCCCATTGTGCCTTGAATTCCGGGGTTGCGTGCGCCTGCAGGCAGATGCGGCTGTCGGGTGACCAGACCCCGGTCGCAAGAGAACTGCGCGTCGCAGGCGGCAGGTCCTTGGCATAGATCGTCACCCGGGCCCCGGCCCGTTGCAGCTGTAATGCCGTGGTCAGACCCATGGCACCGCAACCGATCACAGCAATATCCTTTGCCCCGGTCCCCATGGCCAGGTCGGTGGCAAGGGCACCCGATCCCCAGGACAGGGACCAGCCGGACCCGCCATGGCCATAGTGATGGACAAGGGCCTTGTCGCCGAACGCCACCCGTTCGATACGCGGTCCCTGGGGCCTGAACGGCCGGGTACAGACGGTGATCTGGGTGATGCGGTCCACACTGACCCGCAGCGGGTTCAGCGTCAGCACCGGTCCCTTGGGCGCGGTTGCAACGATCGGTTTGCCGGGGCCATTGGCGCAACCCGACAGCAGGGCCATGGAGAGGGCGGCACCACCACCGGTCAGCAAAGAACGGCGGGCAAGGGCGGGGCGGGTCATGCGGGGCCTGTCATCGGTTTGGGGTCGGATGGCAGAGTAGGCCAGGGGCGGAAGATCACAAAGGCCACAAGCCCTTGTGGGTTTGCGATATCTTCTGGGGCCAGCTGTTAGATTTTCTAATATGGCGGGCAAAGTTGCACTGACTACGTATTCAAGCAGGGCAGGCGTTGACGGGCGAAAGGGCCCCCCGCATGGTCGCCCGCAAGCAATAAAATCATCGGGGGAAACGGGACCATGCAGAAGCCCAGGCTGAGCCTGATCCAGATCTGGAACATGTCCATCGGCTTCCTGGGTATCCAGGTGGCGTTCGGCCTTCAGAACGCCAATGCAAGCCGTATTTTTCAGACGCTGGGCGCCGACATCAACGAATTGGCGATCCTGTGGGTCGCGGCCCCGCTGACCGGCCTGCTGGTGCAACCGATCATCGGGCACCTGTCGGACAAGACCTGGGGCCGACTGGGCCGCCGCCGGCCCTATTTCCTGCTGGGTGCCGTCCTGGTCACGCTTTCCCTGCTGATCATGCCCTCCTCCCCGGCCCTGTGGTTTGCGGCATCGATGCTGTGGATCCTGGATGCCAGCATCAATATCACCATGGAACCGTTCCGCGCCTTTGTCGGTGACCTGCTGCCCGATGAGCAGCGGATGAGCGGGTTTGCCGCCCAGAGTTTCTTCATCGGGGTGGGGGCCGTCGGGGCATCGGCCCTGCCCTGGATACTGACCCACTGGTTCGGCATGGACAATACGGCGGCCCCCGGATTGGTGCCGCTGACGGTGCATATCGCCTTCTATGTCGGGGCGGCGGCCATTTTCATTGCCGTGATGTGGACCGTGCTGACCACGAAGGAATATTCGCCCGAGCAGATGGCGGCATTCGAGGCAGCCCGGCTGGCCCAGCGCGGGGTGGATGCCGCCACGCGCACCGAGCGTCCCGCCGGCGATTTCCGCCGCTGGGGCCTGATGTCGGCCCTCATCGGTGCCGTGGTGACGGTGGGTGTGGGGGCGCTGGGCCTGGAGAAAGAGGTCTATATTCTGGGGGCCGGTCTGATCGCCTTCGGCCTGTGCCTGCTGGTCCATGCCGGGCTGAAGAATGCTGGCAATGGCCAGAACGGGTTCAGCGAGGTGATGGAGGATCTGTTTGCCATGCCACCGGTGATGCGCCGGCTGGCCGTGGTGCAGTTCTTCAGCTGGTTCGCCCTGTTCGCCATGTGGATCTACACCACTTCCGCCGTCACCGCCTTTCATTACGGGACCAGCGATACCGCGTCGCAGGCCTATAATGACGGGGCGGACTGGGTCGGTCTGCTGTTTGCCGTCTATAATGGCGTGGCAGCCCTGGCTGCCTTCCTGCTGCCCCTGATCGCGCGCCTGGTCGGGCGGCGGGGCGCGCATATGTTCAGCCAGTGCCTGGGCGGCGCCGGCCTGATCAGCTTCATGTTCATCAAGGACCCGGCGCTGCTGTGGCTGCCCATGATCGGGGTGGGCTTTGCCTGGTCGTCGATCCTGTCGGCGCCCTATTCCATCCTGTCGGCGGCGGTACCGGCGGCA
Organism: Azospirillum sp.; assembly: GCA_027483805.1. Taxonomy (GTDB): domain Bacteria; phylum Pseudomonadota; class Alphaproteobacteria; order Azospirillales; family Azospirillaceae; genus Niveispirillum. The sequence continues at coordinate 14,428 of JAIXTS010000511.1, forward strand.
AAGATGGGCGTCTATATGGGTATCTTCAACATCTTCATCGTGGTGCCGCAGGTGCTGGCCGCCAGCATCCTGGGCGCCGTGCTGCGCGCCGGGTTCGGGGGAGAGGCCATCTGGGCCCTGGTTTTGGGTGGGTCGTCGATGATCCTGGCCGCCCTGTTCATGCTGGCCGTCCGGGACGAGGGATAAGGTCGCGCCATGGTGCGGTGCGGCGAAATCCATGCCCGAAATCAAGCACTTGCCTTTATCGCCGAACCCGGTCATTCCATCCTTAACGGATAACAAACCGGGTGAGGCAATTCCATGTCCATGCATTCCATCTGGCGCCGCAACCTGGCGGGGGCCGTGGCGTCTGTAGCATTGCTGACCGGGGCGGCGGGGGCTGAAACAGTCCTGATCCATGCCGGCACCCTGCTGGCCGTTCCGGGGCAGAAGCCGCTGAACCAGCAGACCCTGGTGGTCACGGACGGCAAGGTCAGCGCGGTCAAGGGCGGGTACCTGGATGCCGCGGCGGCCGGGGCGCCGGCAGATGCCAAGACCATCGACCTGAAGAATGCCTTTGTCCTGCCCGGCCTGATCGATTGCCATGTTCATATCACGGGTGAACTGGGTCCCCGCTCCCAGCTGGCCGAGGTGGAGGATGATCCGGAGGAGACGGTGCTGGACGGTGTCGTCTATGCCAACCGTACCCTGATGGCCGGCTTCACCACCGTTCGGGACCTGGGCTCGCCCGCCCGCACCGGTTTTGCCCTGCGCGATGCCATCAATAAGGGTGAGGTGGAGGGGCCGAGCATCCTGGCCGCCGGCATGATGATCTCCATCACTGCCGGCCATGGCGACGTCAATGGCTTCAGCGAGGAAGTGACCCACGCCCTGCGCCCGGAAAGCATCTGCAACGGTGCCGATGATTGCCGCCGTGCGGTACGCGAACAGATCCGCAAGGGCGCCGATGTCATCAAGCTGGCCACCACGGGCGGTGTCCTGTCCAACATCGCCGCCGGCACCGGCCAGCAGATGTTCGAGGATGAGGCCAAGGCCATCATCGATACCGCCCATATGATGGGCAAGAAGGTGGCCAGCCACGCCCATGCGGCGGGTGGCGTCAACCTGGCGCTGCGCAGCGGCGTGGACAGCATCGAACACGGATCCTTCATGGATGCGGACAGCATCAAGCTGTTCAAGCAATCGGGTGCCTATCTGGTGCCGACCCTGCTGGCCGGCCATACCGTCGTCAACATGGCCAAAAACAGCACCACCCTGACCCCGGCCCAGGCCGCCAAGGCCCTGGATGTGGGTGAGCGGATGAAGGTCAGCTTCGGCAATGCCGTGAAGAACGGCGTCAAGGTCGCCTTCGGCACCGACAGCGGCGTGTCCCACCATGGCGAGAATGCCTATGAGTTCAAGCTGATGGTCGAAGCCGGCATGGCCCCGGCCGACGCCATCAAGGCCGCCACCGTGAACGCCGCCGACCTTCTGGACCGTGGCAACCGCATCGGCACCCTGGAAGCCGGCAAGGATGCCGACATCATCGCGGTGGCCAAAAGCCCCATCGAGGATGTGACCGAACTGAGCCGCGTGCAGTTCGTCATGCGCCGGGGCACGGTGCATAAGCGGGATGGCGCGGCGGTGACCTTCGTGCCGAAAATCTGATAGAGGAACGAAAACCTGGGGCAGATGCAACATGATGCAACAAAAAAAGCGTTGCAGTTGCATCTGCGCTCTGGATTTTCGGAAAAAAATCCACTGTCACCACCGTTCCGTCCTCCGACAAGCCTCCCTCATGACAGCTTTCCTCCGCCCGCCTGATTTAGGATCAATTACCTATATCACAGAAGGTCGGCAAGCGACAACGGTTGTGGACCGTGCGCCCTGTTTAGAGTCCCATCAGGTGTTCATAGAAACCCCTGATGGACTCTAAGCTTCTGTTTTGTCGTGTGATTCACGGTTTAAATGATTCCATTTGAACCGATCACACTCTAGGAATGAGCCGGCGATGCCGCTGTATCAGGATAATCAAGGCCAGCTTTACTGGCATGAGCGTGTCACGCCGCTGCTGGAACCGCCGGTCCTGTCGGCGGAGCGGGTGGCGCAGGGGATCAGGCCGCGTATTGCCTGTATCCGCAGCGACCGGCGGGAGTGGCTGCGGGGCGGATGTGTTGCCGCCATGGCGGGTGGGTTGGGCCTGACGCTTGGCGCATTGCTGCTGGCGGAGCGGGACTGGCCTTTGGCGCTGGGGCTGGCGGTCACGGGGTTCCTGTGGTGTGCGGTGCTGCGCCTGTTCTTTGTGACGGAGGTCTGCGCGCGGGGCGTGCCGTTTGACGGGGCAGTGACGCTTGTACCGGAGCAGCCCTGGCCGCCGCGCCTGCTGCGCCTGGCACTCATCCTGTCGCTGGCGGGGCCGCTTTATGTGCTGACCTGGGTCAAGGGGCTGGACGTGATGGATGGCGATGGGCCGTCCATCTTCATGGCGTTGGTCTGGATCTGGCTGGTCTGGGGCCGGGTGAAGGCGTTGCGGCGGGAAAGCCGGGCCTTGCGGGCGGCGTTTGACGGGGCGTAACGGCCATGCAGAGTGATTGCGGTTTAGCCAATCTCAAGGGGATGTTGATAGACGCATCTGGCGCCTATGGGCTTCCACCGGGATGAGGATGAGGGGGTGCTTCCAGTCAATGGAACGCCGCCCCCACATTCGTCACCGATGGCTGCGCAACCAGTCTACCAGCGCCCGCAGCGGCCCCGGCACATGCCGGCGGCTGCTGTAATAGAGAAACGGGCCGGAGAAGGAGAGGGACCAGTCCGTCAGGGCCGGTACCAGGGTCCCTTCTGCGAAATGTTCCTTCAGCAAATCCTCAAACGTATAGACCCAGCCCAGCCCGTCCAGGGCGGCCCGCAGCAGCAGCGGTGTATGCGAACTGACCAGCGGGCCTTGCAGGTTCAGTTTCAGCACCTCTCCCCGCCGCTCAAACTCCCATGGCAGGGGTCCGCCATCCAGGAAACGGTGGCGCAGGCAGGGGCGCGACAGAAGATCGGTGGGATGTTGCGGCAGTCCATGCTGCGCAACATGGGACGGCGATGCGGCCAGCATATAGCGCTGCACACGCGGCCCGATGGGCACCGCCACCATGTCCTGGGCCAGCATTTCCTCATACCGCACACCGGCATCGAAGCCGGCGGCAAAGATATCGACCAGGGCATTGTTATCCTCCACATCCAGCCTTATCCCCGGATGGGCTGCCAGGAAAGGGCCGATCAGGCCGGGCAGGACGGTACGGGCCACGATGGACGGCACATTGAGGCGCAGCGTGCCGACGGCCGTGTCACGATAAAGGTTCAGCCCGTCCAGCGCCTGCGTCACCGCATCCATGGCGGGCGCCAGGCTTTCCACCAGACGCTGCCCCGCCTCGGTCGGGGTTACGCTGCGCGTTGTGCGGTGCAGCAGACGGATGCCCATCGCCTCTTCCAGGTCGCGCACCGCCTGGGACAGGGTGGAGGCGGAAACGCCACGTTCCTTGGCCGCGCGCCGGAAATGGCGATGCCGCGCCACAGCCAGGAAGGCGTCGAGATCGGCCAGGGAATGGGGCTTCACAGTCGGTGGTGCCATTGTACGGATTTCCGAACAGGTCATTCTTATTAAGACGGATTATCGCATAATAAGCCGGATGGCAGGATGGGGCCACGCCAATCCTCATCCCCTGGAGACCCGTAATGCTGCACCGCAACAATCTTGGCGCCACCGGCCCCGCCACCGCCCCCATCGGCCTTGGCTGCATGGGCATGTCCGACATGTATGGCCCGTCCGACCGGACCGAGAGCATCGCCACCATCCATGCCGCCCTGGATGCCGGTATCAACCTGCTGGACACCGGTGACTTCTATGGCATGGGCCATAATGAGATGCTGATCGCCGAGGCGCTGAAGCAACGTCGGCGCGAGGATGTGATCCTGTCGGTGAAATTCGGGGCCGTGCGCGGGCCGGACGGGGCCTTCCTGGGCTATGATGCGCGGCCCCAATCGATCCGCAACTTTGTCACCTACAGCCTGACGCGGCTGGGCACCGACCATATCGACATTTACCGCCCCTCCCGCCTGGACCCCGATGTGCCGATCGAGGAGACGGTGGGCGCCATCGCCGATCTGGTGAAGGAAGGGTTCGTGCGCCATATCGGCCTGTCGGAGGTGGGGGCCGACACGATCCGCCGGGCGGCATCTGTGCATGCGATCAGCGACCTGCAGATCGAATATTCGCTGATCAGCAGGGGGATCGAGGCATCGATCCTTCCCACCTGCCGCGACCTGGGCATCGGCATCACCGCCTATGGCGTGCTGTCACGCGGCCTGATCAGCGGCCATTGGACCAGGGACCGGGGCGATGCCGGATACCGCGCCGCCGTGCCCCGGTTCCAGGGCGAGAATCTGGAGCGCAACCTGTCACTGGTGGAGGCATTGCGCCAGGTGGCGGACGGGATCGGGGCCAGCGTGGCACAGGTGGCCATCGCCTGGGTCGCGTCCCGCGGGGCGGATATCGTACCGCTGATCGGTGCGCGGCGTCGGGACCGGCTGTCGGAAAGCCTGGGGGCGGCGGGTCTGGTCCTGTCGGCGGATGAGCTGGCCGCCATCGAGGCGGCAATGCCGGCCGATGCCGTGGCCGGGGACCGGTATCCGTCAGTGCAGATGGCGCATCTGGACAGCGAGCGGTGAGGGAACCATCATCGTCCCTGACCTCTCACCCCGGCGCCAGCATGCGCATGACCAGGTCCACCATCTTCTGGATATGCCGCTCCACCTCCGCCGCGTCGGGACCGGCGCGCATGCCGGTGACGGTGCGGTAGAACAGATCGCTCTGCATCATGCCGCAGAAGGCATTGGCCACCGCCGTCGAATCGGGGCAACGGACAATCCCGCGTTCATGCAGATCGCCCAGATAGCGGGTCATGGCCGCCTGCACCGGGTCGGGCCCGCAGCGGAAATAAATCTCCGGCAGGTGGGGGAACTTGATCCCCTCCCCCATCACCATACGCCAGAGGCCCTGCGCCTCCGGGTCCATCAGCACCCCCATCAATCCGCGCGCGATGCGGGTCAGGGTTTCGCGGGGACATTGGTCGGGTGGACGCGGGGCCGTCAACGGCTCCATGATCTCCGCGCAACGCTGGGTGATCATGGCCTCGAACAGCCCCTCCTTGCTGCCGAAAAGCTGATACAATGTTGACAAGGACCCGCCAGACCGGCGGACGATGGCGGACAGGCTGGCCCGTTCGAAGCCATGTTCGAAAAAGATGGCGGCGGCGGCGTCGATCATCGCCTGTCGCCGCGCCGCCATGCGGGGGGTGTGGTCGGCGGCGTCGGTATCGGTTTCTGTGGTCATGGACGGATCATCTCACTCCCGCCTCACGGTCCGCAACCGGGCGTGATGGCCGTCACTTAAAAACTGTAATGTACGTTACATTATCCTGCCTATCCATACAGGATTCATTTTGGGGGTATCAGATGGTGGGGGTTCGGGGCGCCGGGGGGATGCGGCGGCGGGGGGTGGCGCTGGCCATCCTGCTGCCATTGGTTCTGGCCGGTTGTGGCGCCAAGGAAGCGGAACCGGTTCCGGCCCGGCCCGTCCGTGTGGCGGCGGTCAGTTTCAAGGACACCCACGCTGCCCGGTCCTTTACCGGGACCATCGTGCCGCGCACCGAGGTGCAGGCCGGCTTTCGTGTCGGCGGCCGCATTGCCGCCCGTCTGGTGGAAGTGGGTGACCGGGTGAAGCCCGGACAGGTGCTGGCCCGCCTGGACCCGACCGACCTGGAACTGTCGCTGAAGGCCGCCGAGGCGCGGCTGGCCCAGGCCGAGGCGCAGGCGATCCAGACCGCCGCCAGCCTGAAGCGTTATACGCCGCTGCTGGCCGGCGGGGCGGTTTCGCAGGCCCAGTATGATCAGGTGAAGGCCGCAGCCGATAGCGCCGCCGCACAGAAGCGGGAGGCGGCATCCAGCCTGTCCATCGCCCGCAACCAGCGCGCCTATGGCTCGCTGACCCTGGACCAGGGGGGGGTGGTCACCGCCATCCTGGCCGATGCCGGACAGATGGTGGGCGACGGGCAGACCGTGCTGCGCATGGCCACCGACCTGGGCCGGGAGGTGGCCATCGATGTGGCGGAGGGCGATCTGGCCCGCCTGTCGGTCGGTGGTGCCGCGACGGTCACGCTGTGGGCCGATGGCGACCTTACGCTGACCGGCACGATCCGGGAAATCACGCCCGTGGCCGACCCGGCCAGCCGCACCTTCCGCCTGCGCGTCACCCTGCCGGCCGATGCGCCGGACGCGGTGCGTCTGGGCATGACGGCGCGTGTCAGCTTCCCCGATGCCGATGTCCCGGCCCTGGCCCTGCTGCCATCGGCCGCCCTGTTCCAGCAGGGGGACAAGCCCGCCGTCTGGGTCCTGGCCCCGTCCAAGGACAGGGTGCAGCTGCGTATGGTGGAGGTGGCATCCTATCGCCCCGACGGGGTGGCGGTGAAGGCCGGGCTGAAAGAGGGTGAACTGGTGGTGACGGCCGGTGCCCACCGGCTGGATGCCAACCTGCCCGTGCGCGTCTGGGACGGGGGCCTGCCGTGAGCGGATTGAATCTCTCGGCCTGGGCCATCCGGCATCAGGCCCTTGTGCTTTTCATGATCATCATGTCGCTGGCCATCGGCGTCTATTCCTTTGTGACGCTGGGCCGGGCGGAAGACCCGCAATTCGCCATCCGCACCATGGTGGTCACGGCCCAATGGCCGGGCGCGACGGCGCGCGAAGTGCAAGAACAGGTCACCGACCGTATCGAACAGACCTTGCAGCAGGTGCCCAATTACCACTTCACCCGGTCCTATGCGCGGCCGGGCGAGACGGTGATCTTCATCAACCTGCATGATTATACCAAGTCCGACACGCTGCCCGACATCTGGTATCAGGTGCGCAAACGGGTGGGCGACATGGCCCACACCCTGCCCGCCGGCGTGGTCGGTCCGCAGTTCAACGATGAATTCGGCGATACGTTCGGCATCATCTATGCCTTCTCCGGCGAAGGGTTCAGCCAGACGGAGATGCGGCAGGTCCTGCTGGCCGCGCGCCAGCGCCTGCTGATGCTGCCGTCGATCGGCAAGGTCGACCTGCTGGGTGTGCAGGATGAGAAGATCTATGTCGAATTCGACACCGGCCGCCTCGCCTCGCTGGGCGTGACGGTACAGCAGATCGGTCAGGCCCTGGCCGCACAGAACGCGGTCAGCCCCACCGGCACCATCGATACCGGCGCCGACCTGATCCGCGTACGCGTCTCCGGCGCCCTGAAGACCGAGGAACAGGTGGCGCAGGTGCCGATCCAGGCCGGCGGCCGGCTGCTGCGCCTGGGCGACATCGCCACCATCCGCCGGGCGGCGCGTGACCCGGCCGAGACCCTGATGCGCCATAATGGTGAGCCGGTGACGGGTCTGGCCATTGCCATGGCGGCGGGTGGCGACATCCTGAAACTGGGCGACGCCGTCAAGGCCGAGATGAAGACCATCCAGGCCACCCTGCCGCACGGGATCGAGATCGCGCTGGTCGCCGACCAGCCGACGGTGGTGCGCAGCTCCATCAATGAATTCGCCAGTGCACTGGCCGAGGCGCTGGGCATTGTGCTGATCGTCACCTTCCTGTCGCTGGGCCTGCGTACCGGCGTGGTGGTGGCCCTGTCGGTGCCGCTGGTGCTGGCCGTCACGTTCGGCGTGATGAAGGCGGCGGGCATCGACCTGCACAAAATCTCCATCGGCGCCCTGATCATCGCGCTGGGTCTGCTGGTCGACGACGCCATCATCGCGGTGGAAATGATGATGGTGAAGCTGGAACAGGGCTGGGACCGGGCCAAGGCCGCCGCCTTTGCCTGGACCTCCACCGCCTTTCCCATGCTGTCGGGCACGCTGGTCACGGCGGCGGGCTTCGTGCCCGTGGGCTTCGCCCATTCGGCCGCCGGTGAGTATACGGGCGCCATCTTCTGGGTGGTGGCAACGGCCCTGCTGGTCTCCTGGCTGGTGGCCGTGATCTTCACGCCCTATCTGGGCTATAAGATGCTGCCGCAGAATCTGGAGGGCGGGCATGGCCAGGACCATAATGCGGCCTATGACAAGCCGCTATACCGTCGCCTGCGCGCCAGCCTGGTCTGGACCGTCAATCACCGTTTCATCGTGATCGCGGCGACGGTTGGGGCCTTCGTGGTGTCCATTGTCGGCTTCGGCTTTGTGCAGCAGCAATTCTTCCCCAATTCGGCGCGCCTGGAACTGGTGGTCGATCTGGAACTGCCGGAAGGCACCTCCATCGGTGTGACCCAGGCGCGTGTGAAGGAGCTGGAAGCCGTCTTCGCCAAGGATGACGGTATCGAAAGCTACAGCGCCTTTGTCGGCAATGGCGCCCCGCGCTTCTACCTGCCCCTGAACCAGGAGCTGAAGCGGCCCAACTTCGCGCAGTTCATCGTGGTGACCAAGTCGCTGGAACGGACCGTGGAGATGGCGCGCACCCTGCCGCACGATCTGGAAACCCGCTTCCCCGACCTGCGGACCCGCGTGGCGCGGCTGGAGAATGGGCCGCCCGTCGGCTATCCGGTGCAGTTCCGCGTCATGGGGCGCGATCCGGAAATGCTGCGCAGCATCGCCGGCGAACTGCGCGACCTGATGCGGGACAATCCGCACACGACCGACGTCAATCTGGACTGGACGGAGAAGGTGAAATCCGTGCGGCTGGTCGTCGATCAGGACCGGGCCCGCGCGCTGGGCGTCACCAGCCAGGATCTGGCACTGGTGCTGCAGACGGTGATGACCGGCTATACCGCCACGCAGTACCGGGAAGGGATCGAACTGATCGACGTGGTGCTGCGCGCCGGACAGGATGAGCGGGTGGCCGCCGACCGGCTGTCCGAACTGCGCCTGCGCGGCCTCAGCGGACCGGTGCCGCTGTCACAGGTGGCGCGGCTGGATTATGGGCTGGAGGAAGGCATTCTCTGGACCCGGTCGCGCGATCTGGCCCTGACGGTGCGGGCCGACCTGCGCGGCAATGTGCAGGCCCCGACGGTGGTGGCGGAGATTGTGTCCGTGCTGGGTCCGCTGCGCGCCAAACTGCCGACCGGCTACCGGATCGAGGTGGGCGGTGCGGTGGAGGAAAGCGCCAAGGGCCAGGCCTCCATCATGGCGGTGATGCCGGCCATGATTGTCATCATGCTGACGGTTCTGATGGTGCAGCTGCAAAGCTTTCAGCGGGTGGTTCTGGTCTTCCTGACCGCACCGCTGGGCCTGATCGGGGTGACGCTGGCCCTGCTGCTGTTCAATCAGCCCTTCGGCTTCGTGGCGCAGCTGGGTGTGATCGCCCTGGCCGGGATGATCATGCGCAACTCCGTCATCCTGGTCGATCAGATCGAACAGGATATCGCCGCCGGCCATGGCCGTTTTGATGCGGTTGTCGATGCGACCGTGCGCCGGGCCCGTCCCATCGCCCTGACGGCGGCGGCCGCCGTGCTGGCCATGATCCCGCTGTCGCGCAGCAGCTTCTGGGGACCCATGGCCATCTCCATCATGGGCGGACTTATCGTGGCCACGGCCCTGACGCTCTATTCCCTGCCCGCCATGTATGCGGCCTGGTTCCGGGTGCGCAAGGATGAAACGGGGCCGACCGCGCCGGGCGGCTGGGGCGGGGCTGATTGATACTCTGCGCTAAGCTTATGTCAGGGCGAGGCCGAGCCTCGCCCTGACGGCAAGGGCCTTCGATCCATCTCTGTCAGGGCGCGCGCGGCGCGCTCGACCTGACCTACGGCTGGTGCCTGCTTAAAACAAGCGTCAGGCCCGGGCCAGGGAATGGTTGAACAGTTCCAGCAGCAGCGGGAAGGCCGACAGCCGATCGACCAGCATCATGCCCAAGGCCCCGCCATCATCGGAATCGACATGGCGGATGGTGACGGGCAGGCGGGCCCAGCTGTGTCCATCCGGGCGCAGCACGGTGACATCCACCCGCTGACCGACGATAAAACCGCCGCCGCCATCTTCCGGACGCACACGTAAACCGCCGAACGACCAGTCGAGCAGACGGGCGGGACGGCCGGCCACCATCAGATAGATGGGTTCCGTCGGGGTGCGCGGATGGATGCGGCGTTCGGCCGGCGTGTCGGACATAGCGATCATGGGGACAATTTTACCAAAATACCCCTCAATCCGATACTCCCCAGACGAAATAGAAAGATTGTTGCCGACGCAGGACAGGTATAACGAAAAAGGGCGGTCCGAAGACCGCCCTTTCCCCAAGCCATTGATCCAATTGGACAGGATCAGAACTCGTACTTCACACCCAGCTGGATCTTCCAGACCGAGGCGCGGTTGCGCACGGTTTCGGAGGGTTCACGCAGGGCGCCCGTGAACACGTACTTGTTGTTCACGATGTTGGCGTTGATGGCATTCACCGCGTTGAAGAACGGGATTTCCTGATTGCGGCCCCAACGGTTGTTGATGAGGTTGGTCAGGTTGGTGATGTCCATCGTCAGGATGGCCTTGTGGCCTTCGATCGGGGCCGGGATTTCCTGGGCCAGCTTGGCATCCAGCGAGTAGATCCAGCTGCTTTCCAGGGCGCCGCGCGGCATGACCTGGCCACGATACTTGGACAGGCCGTTACGCTCGATATAGCTGTCCATCTGCGCCGGGGTGATCGACGAAGCGGCCCAGTCGATCAGCGGATCGGTGGCGCCGGTCGGCACATACAGCGCCTGACGCGAGCGGGTGCTGCGGCAGGCCGGATCGCCGAACGGGTTCTGGGTGTTGGAGCAGCCGAACACATAGCTGTAAGGCTTGCCGGAACGCGCTTCGCCGAACAGGCTCAGCGAGGTCTTGTAGCCGTCGAAATATTCGACGCTGTAGGTCGTGCTGGCGTTGAATCGATGCTTCAGCTCATAGCTCGACGTGTCCAGCAGGTCGACATTCGGGTCGGTCGTCACGAACTGTTCGTAGTTCGAGCCGGCGACCGAGCTGGTGCCCTGGCTGGCGTCCTTCACATTCTGGTAGGCGTAGCCGCCCGCCAGATCGAAGGTGCCGTAATCGGTCTCCCAGTTCTTGGAGACGTACAGCGACAGGACCAGGCCATCACCCTTGGTGGTGTTGGTCAGCAGCAGATCCGAACCGGCCGCACGGGTCACGGTGGCACCGGCCGCATTCACGGTGGTCTGCGCGCGCTGGCCATAGATCGGGCGGCCATCGGGGGCCGTGCCAACCTGCACCAGACGCAGATCCTTGTAGAAGTTGGCGTTCTTCACCGTGGTGTAGATCGCCTCGGCCGTGAACAGCCAGTCGTCGCCCAGATAGGGGATGTCAACCGACTGGTCGATGGCGATGGAGTACTTCCAGCTGGACGGCAGTTCGTAGTTCGGGTCGAGCGCATTGACGAAACCTTCGCCAATGCTGGCCAGACGCGCCGTGGCGGCAGCCGGAACCTGACCGGTGACACCGTTCAGCAGCAGCGCATCGGCGGCCGAGATAGTGCCGGTCGGACGCGACACGTCGATCGAACGCTGGGTGATACCGTCGTTGGAGTAGTTGTTGGACAGCCACACCACCGGGCCCATGCCGGTGAACAGACCGGCGCCACCGCGGACGGTCGTGTCCTCGAACGGCTTGTAGGTGATGCCCAGACGCGGCAGCCAGATATCCTTGCCGTCGATGGTCTCCGTGTTGGAGATGCCATAGCGGGACAGGAAGTTGGCATTGGCGTTCGGCTTCTTGCCGTTTTCATACAGCTCGTAACGCAGACCGCCCTGGACCTGCAAGTCCGGGGTCACATCCCAGGTGTCCTGCAGATAGAACGAGTGCTGCGTGTACTTCCAGTCAGCCGCCGCGTCGTTGGCATCGCCCGACGGGGCATTGGCGTAGCGGAAGCGCGACGCATTGCGGGCTTCGAAATTCGCGATGGAGCTGAATTCCCAGTAGCCCAGGCTGCGCTGCAGGAACAGGTTGAAGTAGTCGTACTTGTCATACTCATAACCGCCGGTGATCTTGTGATCGCCCAGCAGGTAGGTACCCTTGAACTTGGCGCTGTCCGTCGTCGTCGTCAGGTAGTTGCTGTGCGACGAGATATCGGGACCGAACACGACCTGACCGCCACCCGGCGTCGTGACGCGCATTTCGCCAAAGCCCAGGCCGTTCAGCGGCAGACGCAGGCTTTCGACTTCCTTGCGGGCCAGCTTGACTTCGGTGGAGAAATCGGACGTCCAGTCGGAGAACAGCTGGAACGAATAGCTGTCCATGATCTGGGTGCGATCATAGAAGTTCGACTGCAAGGACAGCGTGCGCGGGTTGGCGCTGGTGCTGGACGAGGCGTCGATGATGTTGTTGCCCTTGTTGCGCTGATAGGCGAACGAGGCGCGGTGGTCGTCGTTGATGTTCCAGTCCAGCTTGGCGAGGATCTTCTCATCCGCTTCCGGCAGGCTGCCATCGGCCAGACCCAGCGTGTCATAACCATAGACGCGCTGCGCGATCTCGCGGACCTGGTTGACCTGGGCGGTGGTCACGCCGATGATCGGGTTGCCGAGGCCGCTATCCTGGGTGCCGAACACCACCGGGGCCTGGTTCTTGTACTTTTCATAGTTGGTGTAGAAGAACAGCTTGTCTTCGACCAGCGCACCCGACAGCGAGCCGCCCCAGGTGGTTTCCTTATAGGGGCTGATCAGGTTGCGGCGGTTGCCGGAACGCGTGCCCGACAGGCTTTCGTCACCATAGAAATAATAGAAGGAGCCGTGCGGATCGTTGCCGCCCGACTTGGTCACCACGTTGATGGTGCCGCCCTGGAAGCCGGAATATTCCACATCATAGGGCGCGGTCAGAACCGACAGGCCTTCCACCGTCTCCAGCGACAGCGGCGAGCGCTGCGTGGGGTAGCCGCCATTGTTCAGGCCGAAATCGTCATTCTGCTTCACGCCATCGATGGTCAGGCTGTTGAAGCGGTTGTTGGCACCGGCGATCTGGATGGCGTTGGAATTGCCGGTGTCGATGAACACCTTCGGATCGTTGCGGACGATGTCCTTCAGATCACGGCTGATTGACGGGGCGTTGTTGACCTGGCTCTCGCCGAAATTGGTGCCGATGCCCACGGTCTTGGCCGCGATGCGCTGACCGGAGACCACGATCTCTTCCATCGGGGCGCCCAGCGCCAGATCCAGGGCAAACGGCTCGCCCAGAGCGACGAAGATGCCTTCCAGCACCTGCGGCTCAGCGCCCGACGAGGTAATGGTCACGGTGTAGGGGCCGCCGACGCGCAGACCGCTGGCCTGGAAACGGCCCTGGTCATTGACGGTGGTGACCGAACGCGTACCCGACGGCGTATGGACGATCGTCACTTCGGCGCCGGCGGCAGGCGCGCCAGCGGCGGTGGTGATCTGACCCGTCATGGACGAGGTCGTCTGCTGCGCGACGGCCGGGATAGCCCAGGAAGACGCAACGGCGAGCGCCAGTGCGCCCGTACCCAGATTCAAAGCGGACAGCTGACGGCGGAGGATGGCCGCCGCCTTCTTATTCTCGATGGTCATACGAAGAGCCCCCAATAAGCCGGACCGGATTGCGCGGACAACACCAGATGCCCGTGACGCTTAGGTAACGAATAAATTACAGTTCCATGACAGGCACCTCTGCAGCTATGCCTGCAGGGGCTTGAACGGCTATATCTCAACCAGCGTATCATTACCGCCACAGTTTTGCGGCGCAGCATGCCGGTTTCAGGGGCCGAGACCCGCGTCCCCTGCATTTCTTGACCGTGTTTGCTGCGATGCACCTGCTGCCCGGCGGCAACAGAGCCCGATGGAGCGTGTTCCGTGATTCGTCTTTCCCATCCTGGCGCCCTGATGGCCGGCGCCCTGTTCCTGGCGCTGGCCGGTCCGGCATCGGCACAGGAGAAGGTCGATCTGCAGGTATTGGCCACGACCGACCTGCATATGTATTTGGAGGATTACGATTATTATGCCGACAAGCCCGATGCGGGTGTCGGTCTGGTCCGGGTTGCGCCGCTGATCCGGGCTGCCCGCGCGGCCAACCCCAATACCCTGCTGCTGGACAATGGCGACCTGATCCAGGGCACGCCCATGGGCGACTGGGTGGTGCGCGAGCGCGGCGTGGGCAAGGACAAGCCGGCCCATCCGGCCATGGCCACCATGAACCTTCTGGGCTATGACGCGGCCGTTCTGGGCAATCACGAGTTCAATTTCGGCCTGGATGTGCTGCACAATATATATGCGGGGGCAAAGTTCCCCGTGCTGGCCGGCAATGTATTCAAGGTCGATGGCGACAAGGACCCGGCCAACGATCCGACCCTCTACCCGGCCTACATCATCCAGGAACGCACCCTGGTTGACGATAAGGGCGCCAAGCAGAAGGTGAAGATCGGCATCCTGGGCCTGCTGACGCCGCAGATCATGACCTGGGACAAGGACAAGCTGGAAGGGCGTGTCACCACGCGCGACATCATCGACATGGCCAATGTCTATGTACCGCGCATGAAGAAGGAAGGGGCAGATGTCGTCATCGTCCTCTCCCATTCGGGCCTGTCCTTCTTCCCGCGTGAAGGGGGGGAGGAAAACATCTCCAACGCCCTGACCGAGGTCGCGGGCGTCGATGCGGTCATCACCGGCCATAGCCACCGCGTTTTCCCCGGCAAGGATTATGAAGGCCTGCCCAAGGTCGACCTGACCAAGGGCACCGTCAATGGCAAGCCGCTGGTGATGTCAGGGTCCTATGGCAGCCATCTGGGCATCATTCAGCTGAAGCTGGAACGGAAGGGCAAGGCCTGGCAGGTGGTGGAGGGTACGGCCATGGCCAAGCCGATCCAGGAACGCCAGGATGGCCGCATGGTTGTGGCCGAGCCCGATGCCGAAATGACGGCGGTGCTGGCGCCCAGCCACCAGGGCACGCTGGATTATGTCCGCCGCCCCGTGGGCAAGGTCACGGCCCGTATCCATTCCTACTTCTCCTATCTGGGGGACAGTGCCGGCGTGGAGCTGGTGGCGGAGGCGCAGCGCGCCTATGTGGCGCGGGCCCTGGCGGGCACAGAGAATGCCGGCCTGCCCATCCTGTCGGCTGCGGCCCCGTTCAAGTCGGGTGGGCGTCCCGGCGTGGCTTTCTATACCGACATCGCGGCCGGCAGTGTCGCCATACGCAATGTCGCCGACCTCTACCTTTACCCCAACCAACTGGCGGTGGTGAAGCTGACGGGGGCTCAGGTGCGCGACTGGCTGGAAATGTCGTCGCGCGCCTTGTCGGTCGTCGACCCGGCCAGGACGGAACCGCAGCCGCTGGTCAATGCCCGCGTGCCCGCCTATGCCTTCGACATCATTGACGGCGTGACCTACACGATCGATGTGACCCAGCCCGAACGGTTTGACCGCGACGGCAAGCTGGCCAATGACAAGGCGCACCGCATCAAGGACCTGATGTTTGAGGGCAAGCCCATCGACGACAAGCAGGTGTTCCTGGTGGTGACCAACAATTACCGCGCCAATGGCGGCGGCGCGGTCCCGGCCCTGGACGGATCCACGGTCGTCTATCAGTCGCCCGACACGGTGCAATCGGCCATCATCGACTATATCCGCGCCAAGGGCGTGGTGGAGCCCTCGACCGATAACAGCTTCCGCATCGCGCCGCTGCCGGCCGGCGTCAATCTGTATATCGACAGCTCGCCGCTGGCCCAGGAGCTGTTGCCCGAGCAGCCGGCGCTGCGCTATGAGGGGCCGGCACCGGACGGTTTCGCCCGTTACCGCATCGATCCGGCCAAGATCGGCGGGGGTGCCAAGTGACGGGGGCGTGCCCCCGGCTCTACCTGGCCGGACCCGACGTGTTCCTGCCCGATCCGCTGGCTGCGGCCGCATCAATGAAGGCGATCTGCGAGGAACTGGGGCTGGAGGGCGTATTTCCCATGGATAACGCCCTGTCCCCGGCCGATGGCGAAGGCGGGGCGGCGTTTGCCGCCCGCATCCGTCAGGCCAACCTGGACCTGATCCGGGGGGCCGATGGCGTGATCGCCAATTGCATGCCCTTCCGGGGCCCGTCCGTCGATGACGGCACCGCCTATGAGATGGGATATGCGGCGGCCCTGGGTAAACCGGTCTTCCCCTGGTCGGGCGATATCCGCCCGCTGCTGCAACGGACGCAGTCGCGTCAGTACCTGGCCCATGATGGCCGGGTCTGGCGCGATGCCGACCAGATGGAGGTGGAGGAGTTCGGCCTGCCGGTCAACCTGATGCTGGTCGATCCGGTGACAGGTCCGGTGCATCCCAGCTTCACCCAGGCCGCCCGCGCGGCCGCGGTCTGGTTCGCGAAGGCACCGGCCTGAACAAAAAACGCCGCCACGGCCCGTCCAGGGGGCCCGGCGGCGTCCTTGTCCTGCTGCATGTGGCGGGATCAGGCGGCGTGCTGACTGTGTCCCAGACGGCGGAAGCGTGTGGCGTCCAGCACCACTTCCAGCGCCAGCGACAGGCGGTCGCTGTTCCGGCCTTCCACCAGGAATTCCACATGGGTGGGACGGGCGGTGTGCTGATGCACGGCATGCACCAGCAACCGGCGCCGCGGCATCTTCAGCTCTTCCAACCATTCCCCGGCCTTGGGGGGCTCTGCCACACGCCTGGACAATACCATCGCCACTCTCCTGCACGATGCGCCGCCGTTTCCATCCGGAACGACGCCGAAACCGGTCACCACCGTCCGCGGCCGCCGGAGCCCAGACGGGTTGGCGCCATTGAACGGGATAACGGGTGGATAGCCTTATCCACGCCCCTATGATAGCGGAAATTTCTCCCTAAGGAATAGACCATCCGGATTAGGTCGAGGGGCGAAGCATGCCGCAACATGTGTCGAAAGGGCAGGAACATCCCTTCCACCTTTGTCATGGCGGGGACCCGCGCGATGCGCTACAGGGTTGCCGGTCCCGTTGGCCCGGGGCGATGACCGGATAAATGAAACATGTTCGACAATCTTCTGAACCTGGTGGATCAGCTGGGCTATTGGGGCCTGCTGCTGTTGATGTTCCTGGAAAATGTTTTTCCACCCATCCCCTCCGAGCTGATCATGCCGCTGGGCGGGTTCCTGGCGGCACAGGGCAAGATGGACCCGATCCTGGTGGTTCTGGTCGGTACGGCGGGATCGGTGCTGGGTGCCTTTCCCTGGTACTATATCGGCCGGATTTTCGGGCATGACCGCGTGATCGCCCTCTCGGAGCGATTCGGCTTTATCATGACGATGGATCCGCCGGACGTGGAGATGGCCTTCACCTGGTTCGAACGGCATGGGCGCAAGGCGGTCCTGCTGGGCCGCCTGATCCCCGCCATCCGCACGCTGATCTCCGTGCCTGCCGGCATGGCAAGGATGAGCATGCCGGTCTTCCTGGTGCTGACCACGCTGGGATCGCTGGTCTGGACCAGCGTGCTGACGGCGGCGGGATATCTGCTGGAAAGCCATTATGACCAGGTGGAGACCTGGGTGGACCCGGTCTCCAAGGTCGTGGTCTATGGCTGCATCGCCCTTTATCTGGGCCGTATGGGCTGGCGTCTGGCGCGGGGCAAGCGGGGCTGATCCATGGCCGGCGGCACGCCGGCCCCGCACTTAAGGCGGATTGATATCACGCCCCGCCCGCGTCCTTCTGCCAGTAGCCCGATGCCTTTAGGCGCTGCGCATCGATGCCGTGGCGGGTGGACAGCAGTTCGCGGATCACCCGCACCTCTTCCGCTTCCGCCGCCACCCAGGCGAAAATGTCCGTCTGCGTGAAGCAAAGCCGGGCCACCGCGTCGGCCAGCGCGTGGCCGCCATGGGTGGGGTTACGGAACAGCCAATGCACCGTCGCATCGGCCCGGGTGTGCAGCTGCAGCTTCTCCGCCGGGCTGTCCACCGCGACCAGCACCATGGCGCGCGCGCCCGGCGGCAATTCTTCCAACCGGCGGCCAATGGCGGGCAGGGCGGTTTCATCCCCGATCAGCAGGTGCAGCGCATAATCCACGGGCCAGATTGTGGACCCGCGTGGCCCCCCCAGCACCAGGATGTCCCCCACCATGGCGCGACAGGCCCAGGCCGTGGCCGGCCCGGCGCTGCCATCATCAACCCCATGCAGGGCGAAATCCAGGGTCAGGGTGCCGGCCGCCACATCAAAGGCGCGCGGGGTATAGTCCCGGGCGATGGCCTTGGCCTCGCCGCCCGGCAGGGTGATCACCCCCGTTTCGGGATCGGGGAAAAACAGCTTCACATGATCATCGAAGCCCAGCGACTGAAATCCCTCCATGTCGCCCGCCAGCGTAATGCGCCGCATATGCGGCGACAGGTCGTCGATGGTCTTGACGGTCAGGTCGCGACGGCGGGTTTCAAAACGGACCCGGCGCGGCTCGCGCACCGGCAGAATGGTGTCGGGCATGCTCACAGCCTTTCGATCTTGCGGGCCAGTTCGTCGATCCAGTCGACGATGGTTTCCGTCTCGGTTTTGGACAAAGGGCGCAGGCCGCGGGTGCGCAGCGACGTCTTCAGATTGTGCATGGCGCGGAACAGGGCGGCATATTCATGGATACCGCCGCGCTCCTGCTCCGCTCCGGCCCCATCCATCACGGCCAGCAGGCGCGCTACCTCCGCCGCCTGTTCGGCCAGGAATGCCGTGCCGGCGGGCGTGATGCGCGCCAGCTTGCGGCCATCATCGGCCGCTGCGATCACGATCAGGCCGCCATCCTCCAGCCAGCTTAGCGCCGGATAGACCACGCCGGGGGAGGGGACGTAGCGGCCCTGCGACCGCTCCTCAATCTCCTTGATCAGCTCATAACCATGGCGGGGCCTGTCCTCCAGCAGTTTCAGCAGCACCAGACGCAGGCCGCCATGGCCGAAGCCGCGCCCGTGGCGCCCGCCGCGTCCCGGATGGCCATGCCGTCCCTGTCCACCGAAGCCGCGCAGATCCTCATCATCCTCGTCCCCGAAACCAAGGCCCTTGCCCCGGCCGAAGCCGCCGTGACCAAAAAAGCCGCGCATGGCGTATCTCCCTGTCCGATCGTAACTAGATATATCTGATATTGACCCGCACCAGCGAAAAGTCGATAGGGTTTCGATGCATATCAGATATATCTGGTTATGATCTGAAAGCGGGTCCCTTGCCGGTACGGGGCGGGCGGCGCATCCTGGCGGCCTGAACAACCGATGGATACAGGGCAACGTGGACGAGCTTGACCTTCTGACACGGCTGGCCGTGGCGCTGGCTATCGGTCTCCTGGTGGGGCTGGAACGTGGCTGGCGCCTGCGCGACACACCGGAGGGGCAGCGCGCGGCGGGCCTGCGTACCTTCGCCATCACCGGACTGCTGGGGGGCACGGCGGGGCTGCTGACCCATTCTTTCGACAACCTGTTGTTCCTGGGCGTGACCTTTCTGGGTTTTGCCGCTGCTTTCACGGCCTTTCACTGGCTGGAATCGCGGGAGGAGCGGCGCAATTCCGTCACGGGCGTCATTTCGGGCCTGCTGGTCTTCCTGCTGGGTGCCTATGCCACATTGGGGGAATTGCGGGTGGCGGTGGCGGTCGCTGTGGCGGCCACCCTGCTGCTGGCGCTGCGCGATCCGCTGCATGACTGGCTGCGGCAGCTGCAATGGGTGGAGATCCGGGCCGTTCTGATCCTGGCGACCATGAGTTTCCTGGCCCTGCCCGTCCTGCCCAACCGCACGATCGATCCCTGGGGCGTGCTGAACCCGGCGGAAATCTGGTTTCTGGCCATCATGATTGCAGCCATCTCCTTCGGGGGCTATGTCGCCGTCCGGTTGTTGGGGGAAAAGCGCGGTGTCATAGTGGCGGCCATGGCCGGCGGCCTCGCCTCTTCCACCGCCACCACCCTGACTCTGTCCCGTCTGGCACGGCAACAGCCCAAGGCGGGGCCCCTGCTGGCGGCGGGGGTGTTGATCGCCGGCATGGTGATGGGCCTGCGGGTCGTGCTGGTGGCAGGCCTGCTGAACCGGGCGCTGCTGATGACACTGGCCATGCCGGCCCTGGCGGCGCTTCTGGTTTTGGGTCTGGCCAGCGCCCTCCTGCTGCTGCGCGATGACCAGGGCAACAGCGTGGAGACCGACAGCCCGCCGCTCGCCCTGTCCAACCCGCTGGAACTGGGGACAGCGTTGAAACTGGCGCTGTTCATCGCCATCGTGCTGGTCGGCGCCGAACTGCTCCGCCGGTTCGTGGGGGATGCCGGTCTGCTGATCGGGGCCGCGGCATCGGGTATCGCCGATGTCGATGCCATAACGATCGCCATGGCCCGCCTGGGACAGCAGCAGCCTGACAGCCTGCATCTGGCCGCCGGCGCCATTCTGCTGGCCGTGGCGGTGAATACGGTGGCAAAATCCGTGATGGCGAGTTCGGTTGGCGGCGGGCGCCTGGGGATTTATGTGGGCGGCCCCAGCGTTCTGGCCGTGCTGGCCGGCGGGGCCGCCTACTGGTTCTTGTGACGGTGGATCGGCAGGGGATCAGCGCACGCGGCGGAAACGCTGCATATCGGCCAGGGCAAAAATCGACAGGCTGAGGCGGTGAACGGGATTGCCATCAATGGCCAGTTCCACATTCGGCGCCCGTGTTCCCGGCTTTGCATGGACTGCCATGATCTGGAACCGCCGCTTGGGCGGCGTCAACTCCTCCACCCATTCCCCCGGAGAAAAATCAATCACTTCGCGCGCCATGATGGCTCCCATTGCACCGACAGGGGGACATGATAAGCCAATTCCCAACCTTTTGGAAAGGGTGGCGGAAGGTCGGGGTAGTCCATACGGAATAACACTGCTGCATCCGCATGTCTAAAACAGCAGAGTCGACCACTTTAACAAGTTAACCTGCCGAAATTTCCGGAATGGCACGCGCCCTGACCATGCCGATGGAAATTGTCGACATCACGACTTCATCCTTCTGGTTCAGCACTTCGGTCGTTTGCCGGATGGTGCCCATTTCGGGGCGCGAGCGTGAGCGCTTCACTTCCTGGATGCGCACCCGCACCCGCAGCCGGTCGCCCGGCCGGACCGGTTTCAGCCAGCGCAGTTCATCCAGGCCGGGCGAACCCAGCGAGGTCTGCGGCGACAGCATATGATCCACCAGCATGCGCATCATGAAACCGGCCGTCTGCCAGCCACTGGCCACCAGCCCGCCAAAATGGGTGGCCTTGCCCGCCGCCTCGTCCAGATGGAAGGGCTGTGGATCATATTCCCGCGCAAAGGCCACCACCTCCTCCGCCGTGACCAGCCGGTCACCGAATTCAAGTTCCATGCCGGGGGCAAAATCTTCCAGGTAACGGACGGGGCGGGTCATGCTGCTCCTTTCGGGTGGGGACACGCGATTGGTTATCAGTCGCTTTCCCCTTCAATTGCAAGACGTTATCAGAAGACAAAGAAGGTGGACCATGCCAGTATCGGGCCTTGTGGACCATCGGTTCCAACCCGTTCCTCCTGATCCATCGTGAAGGTTCCCATGCAAGGCGACGCCACTGTCATCCGTCATCTTAACACCATCCTGGTCAACGAACTGACGGCGATCAACCAGTATTTCCTGCACGCCCGCATGCTGAAGAACTGGGGTTTTCTGCGCCTGGGCAAGAAGGTGTACGAGGAAAGCATCGGGGAGATGAAGCATGCCGACCTGCTGATCGACCGGGTGCTGTTCCTGGAAGGGCTGCCGAACCTTCAGGACCTGCACAAGCTGAAGATCGGCGAGGATGTGCCGGAATGTTTTGAGGGCGACCTGTCGATTGAAACCCGCAATCGCACCGAACTGCTGGACGCCATGCAATATTGCGAAGGTGTCCGCGATTATCAGTCCAAGGAGATTTTCCGCCGCATCCTGGAGGATACGGAAGAACATATCGACTGGCTGGAGACGCAACTGGGCCTCATCAAGTCTGTCGGCCTGCAGAACTATCTGCAAGAACAGATGGGCCGCGACGACTGATACCATCGGCCAAAATTTTTGACCGATGGTACGGTGGCGATTGCCGCCGCCCGGCGACGGGGGGACAGAAAGAAGGCGGGGGAGCGATCCCCCGCCTTCATGCTATTCAGCCCCGCCCCAGCCACCGGGTGCCGTCGGTCCCGTTTCATCCTTGCGGACCCGGAACCAGGCCGCATACATGGCCGGCAGGGAATAGAGCGTCAGGGCCGTGGCCACGATCAGGCCGCCCATGATGGAGATGGCCATGGGTCCCCAGAAGCTGGATCGCGACAGCGGGATCATGGCCAGCACGGCCGCCGCCGCCGTCAGGGCGATGGGACGGGCCCGGCGCACCGTGGCATCGACCACCGCATCAAACCGGCCATGGCCGGCAGCGATATCCTGCTCGATCTGATCCACCAGGATGACCGAGTTGCGCATGATCATGCCGGCGAGCGCGATCACGCCCAATTGCGCCACAAAGCCGAACGGCTGCTGGAAGGCCAGCAGGGCCAGCGTTACGCCGATCAGGCCCAAAGGGGCGGTCAGGAACACCAGCACCACCCGCTGGAAGCTTTGCAGCTGTACCATCAGCACCGTCAGCATGATGACGATCATGGCGGGCATGACCGCCATGATGGAGGCCTGGCCCTTGGCGCTTTCCTCCACGGCACCCCCCACCTCGATCCGATAGCCGGTGGGCAGTTTGGCGCGCAGCGGACCCAGGACGGCTTCGATCTCCGCAACCACCGTCGGGGCCTGGACATTTCCCCGCAGATCGGCCCGCACCGTCAGGGCCAGATCGCGCGACCGGGTCCAGAGAATCCCTTCCTCCAGCCCATAGTCCAGGCGCGCCACCTGGGACAGCGGGACCGGGCCGTTGGGGCCGCGCAGGCGCAGTTCGGCCAGCCGGTCGGCGGCGACGCGTTCATCCTGTCCGGCGCGCAGCACCACGTCGATCAGCTCAATCCCCTCGCGATACTGGGTGGCGGTATAGCCGGTCATCACCGTCTGCAGCGCCAGGGCCAGATCCTGGCTGGTGACGCCCAGCGCGCGGGCCCGGTCCTGGTCAACCACCAGACGCACGGATTTCACTTTCTCCGTCCAGTCCAGATTGACATCGGCCGTGTGGGGATTGTTGCGCATCAGATCGCGCAGTTCGCCGGCAATGCTGCGCAGCATTTCCGGATCGCGGCCCATCACCCGGAACTGCACCGGGTAGCCTACCGGCGGCCCGTTCTCCAGCCGTGCCACACGGGTGCGCAGGTCGGGGAAGCGGGTTTCCAGATCATGGGGCAGGGTGCGGGCCATCTCCACGGTCCGCTCCAGCGAATTGGTCACCACGATGAACTGTGCGAAATTGGGCCGCTTCAGCTCCTGGTTCAGGGGCAGATAGAAGCGGGGCGCACCGCTGCCGACAAAGGCACTGTAGCTTTCAATGCCTTCATCCTTGGCGAACACGGCTTCCAGTTCCTTCACACGGGCCTGGGTAACGCCGATGGAGGTGCCTTCCGGCAGTTCCAGATCGACAACCAGTTCAAGGCGCGCCGAATTGGGGAAGAATTGCTGCTGCACAAGGCCGAAGCCGGCCAGGGACAGCACGAAGGCCCCCACCGTCGCCGCAATCACGATGTAACGGTGATTGACCGTCCAGACCAGGCTGGCGCGCAGCCGGCGGTAAAGCGGCGTGTCGTAGGCGGCGTTATGGTCCTCGCTATGCGTGCCTTCCAGATTCTGCGGCAGCATCTTGTAGCCCAGATAGGGCGTGAAGATCACCGCCACCAGCCAGGAGACCAGCAGGGCGGTCGCCACCACCCAGAAGATGGCGCCGGTATATTCACCCGCCGCCGAATGGGCAAAACCCACGGGCACAAAACCCGCCGCCGTGACCAGGGTGCCCGACAGCATGGGAAAGGCGGTGGAGGTCCAGGCGAAGGCCGCAGCCTTGGCGCGGTCCCAGCCCTGTTCCAGCTTCACCATCATCATCTCCACCGCGATGATGGCATCATCGACCAGCAGGCCCAGGGCGATGATCAGGGCGCCGATGGAGATCTTGTGCAGGTCGATGCCCGCCGCCTTCATGACACCGAAAGTGACGGCCAGCACCAGCGGCACCGACAGGGCCACCACGACGCCGGTGCGCAGCCCCAGCGACAGGAAGGTGACGATCAGCACGATACCCAGCGCCTCGGCCAGCGCGCTGGCGAATTCATTGATGGAGCTGCGCACGACCGTCGGCTGGTCGGCGACCAGGGCGATCTCGATCCCGTGCGGCAGGGTGGCCTGGATGGTTTTCATCTCCGCCTTGACGGCGTCGCCCAGCTTCAGGATGTCGCCGCCCGCCGCCATGGCGATGGCCAGACCCGTCACCGGCTCGCCATTATGGCGCATCAGGGTTTCGGCCGGGTCGCGCGCCGCGCGCCGGATGGTGGCGATGTCGCCCAGGCGCATCAGCCGGCCGCCGGCCTGGATCGGCACCTGCGCCACCTGTTCTTCGGTCTTCAGCGCGCCGGAGACGCGCACCCGGATCAGGTCGGTGCCGGTATCGATGGTGCCGGTGGGGTTGATATTATTCTGTGCGGCCAGGGCCTGGCCGATCTGCTGCACCGTCACGCCCAGGGAGGCAAGGCGACCGGTATCGAACTCGACATAGATCTTCTCATCCTGCACGCCCAGCAGGTCGACCTTGCCGATGGAAGGCAGCATCAGCAGCCGCTGGCGGGCCGCCAGCAGCACCTGCCGCATCTCCGTCTGGCTGAAACCATCGCCGGAAAAGGCATAGATGATGCCGAACGTATCGCCGAATTCGTCGTTGAACTGCGGACCGATCACGCCGGCGGGCAGGGTATGGACCATGTCGCCCACCCGCTTGCGCACCTGATACCAGATGTCGGGCAGCGTGTCGGAGCGGGTATAATCATGCAGGTTGATGAAGATCACCGTTTCGCCCGGCCGCGCATAGGAGCGGGTGAAGTGATAGTTCGGCACCTGCTGCAGCGTCTGTTCGATCCGGTCGGTGACCTGTTCCTGCACCTCGCGCGCGGTCGCGCCCGGCCACTGGGCCGTGACCACCATGGTGCGGATGGCGAATTGCGGGTCCTCGGCCCGGCCCAGCGTCACGAAGGAATAGACCCCGATGGCGATGGACATGACGATCATAAACAGCACAAGCGCCTGGTGCCGGATGGCCCAGGCGGAAAGGTTCAATCCACTCACGGCAGGCCCCCGTCCCAGACGCGCACGGGCAGGTTGGCATCCAACCGGTGGGCGCCGGCCGTCACCACCAGTTCACCCTCTTTCAGCCCGGCCTTCACGGCCACCCCATCGGGGCGATAGGCGGCCACCTCCACCGGGCGCAGCTGGACACGATCGCGCGAGGGCGAAAGGACCCACACAGCGGGTTTGTCGCCCTGCTGGAACAGGGCCGCAGAGGGCAGCAGGGCCAGGGCCGTGGCATTGGCGTCGGGGAAGCTGACGCGCGCCGTCATGCCCAGGCGAACGGCATCCGGCGCATCGGCGGGCAGGCTGACACGCAGGCGGAAGGTCCGGCTGGCCAGATCGGCCACGGGTGTGATCTCCCGGATCGTGCCGTTCAGCGAAAGGTCGCCCTCGGCCCACAGCGCCACGGTCGCGGCGCCCCCCACCGACAGCCGGGACAGATCGCCCTCCGCCACGTCGATCGCCACCTCACGACCCAGGTCCGTCGCCATCCGCAGCACCGTCTGCCCGTCGCCGACCATCTGTCCGGCATCGGCCAGGACAGCGGTGATCACGCCGCCCTGGTCCAGGGTCAGGGAGCCATAGGCCCGCTGGTTGCGGGTGATGGCGAGGCTGGACGCGGCCTCCCGCTTCTGCGCCGCGGCGGCATCGGATGCTGCCTTTACCTGATCGTACTGGGCCTGCGAAACGGCCCCACTGGCCAGCAGCGGCGTATAGCGCTTCAGGCTGGCGGCGGTCTGGATCGCCTGCGCCTCGGCCTGGGCCAGCCGCGCCTCGGCGGCCTTCAGTGCCAGCTCCAGGTCGGTCGGGTCCAGGCGGGCCAGCACCTGCCCGGGCTTTACCCGGTCGCCCACTTCCACCATGCGCGCCGCAATGCGGCCGCCGACCCGGAACCCGGCCTGCACCTCCGTGCGCGGCACGATGGTGCCAGTGAAGGACCGGGCGGCATCGGTGTCATTGAAGCTGACCGCGGCCACACGCACGGGCCGGGCCGGCGTCGGCTCTGCCTCCTTCGCACCGCAACCGGCCAGAACCAACGGCAGAAGGATGGCCAGCGCCACCCCCCGCCGAACATCGCCGGTGCCCCGAACCCCCACCATCTGATACCCCCAAATTAATCCTGTATGGATGTGCAGAATAATGTAACGTACATTACAGTTTTCAAGTGATGGCCATCACGCCCGGTTGCGGGATGTGGGGCGGGAGTGCGATGATCCTTCCATGACCACACCTACCGATGCCGATGCCGCCGACCACACCCCCCGCATGGCGGCACGGCGGCAGGCTATGATCAATGCGGCTGCCGCCATCTTTTTCGAACATGGTTTCGAGCGGGCCAGCCTGTCCGCCATCGTACGCCGGTCGGGCGGGTCCTTGTCGACAATGTACCAGCTTTTCGGCAGCAAGGAGGGGTTGTTCGAGGCCATGATCACCCAGCGCTGCGCGGAGATCATGGAGCCGCTGACCGCCCCCAGCCTGTCCGACCAATGCCCGCGTCAGACCCTGACACGCATTGCGCGCGGACTGATGGGCGTGCTGATGGATCCGGAAGCGCAGGGCCTTTGGCGCATGGTGATGGGGGAGGGGGGCAAGTTCCCCCGCCTGCCCGAGATCTATTTCCGCTGCGGGCCAGACCCGTTGCAGGCAGCCATGATCCGCTATCTGGGTGACCTGCATGGCCGGGGCATCGTGCATTGCCCGGATGTGGCGGCTGTGGTCAATGCCTTCTGCGGCATGATGCAGAGCGATCTGTTCTACCGCACCGTCACCGGTATGCGCCCCATTCCCGATACGGTGGAGGTGGAGCGTCACATCGCGAAGGTGGTGGATCTGTTCATGCGCATGGTGGCGCCACGCTGAGGCCGCAGGCCCCGGTCCATCGGATCAAGGCGGCGCCGTTTGCAGACAGGCAGCCAGCGCCCGGCTTTCCCGCCGCAAGGCCTTCACCCGGCCCCAGACCATCCAGACCCAGATCAGGGCCAGGAAGATGGAGGGCCCGTCCCCATCCATGACGTCCAGCCCCTTGACCCAGGTCAGCACATAAAGCGGCCCCGCGAAGGACAGGATCAGCGCCAGGCGCAGCAGGCGCGGCGGCCAGGGCTGGTCCGGGGCCAGACGCACCGCACCCTCGAACGGCACGCTGTGCGCACAAATCTCTGTCACGAAGAACAGTCGCAGCGCCGCACACCACAGGAACCCCGCGACCGATAGGCCCAGCGCCAAATGCCAGTTCGCCTCAGCCAGCAGCAGCGCCGCAAGCGTCAGGCCCAGCCCCGCCGCGATGGCGGCAACTGCGCCGCCGCGCAGCCATCCCCGCCGGTCGCTGCGGATACGGGCAATACGCGGCCTGATGCCCTGCGCCA
>JAIXTS010000458.1 GCA_027483805.1 Azospirillum sp.
ATCGGGCGTGGGGCGCGAGGGCGGCTTTTCCCGGTTCGACAAAGGCAGGAAATCGACCAGACGGCGGGTTTCCAGCAGCGCCTGTACGTCATTGTCAAAGGCCAGATCGGCCACGCCGGACTTGGCCGTGTGCGTCACGGCCCCGCCCAGTTCTTCGGCCGTCACCACCTCATGCGTCACGGTCTTCACCACGTCGGGGCCGGTGACGAACATGTAGGAGCTGTCCTTCACCATGAAGATGAAGTCGGTCATGGCGGGGGAGTATACGGCGCCACCGGCGCAGGGGCCCATGATCAGGCTGATCTGCGGCACGACGCCGGAGGCCAGCACATTACGCTGAAACACTTCGGCATAGCCGCCCAGCGAGGCCACGCCCTCCTGAATGCGCGCACCGCCGCTGTCATTCAGGCCGATCACGGGGGCGCCGACCTTCATGGCCTGGTCCATGATCTTGCAGATCTTTTCGGCATGCGCCTCTGACAGCGAGCCGCCGAAGACCGTAAAATCCTGGGAGAAGATAAAGACCAGACGGCCATTGATGGTGCCATGACCGGTGACCACGCCGTCACCGGGGACCTTCTGCCCCTCCATGCCGAAATCGGCGCAGCGATGTTCGACGAACATGTCCCATTCTTCGAAGGAACCTTCATCCAGCAGGATCTCAATGCGTTCGCGCGCGGTCAGCTTGCCCTTGGAATGCTGGCCCGCAATGCGCTTTTCACCGCCGCCCTGCCGGGCGCCGGCCCGCATCTTTTCCAACCGTACCAGCACGTCCTGCATGGGAAATCCGCCCCGTCGAATGGTTCATGGGAGTTTGGGTGGAGTTTGCAAAGTTCGGGCCTGCCTGGAAAGGCGTGGATGGGTGTGGTTTTGCGAAGGCGGCAGACGCGAATTGCAAATTTTGCAAATTCGCAATCCGGCCTGTAGGATAGGGCCGCAACAGGAAGGGACGGGGATATGTCAGCCAAAATCTATGCCGGTGAACGTATCCGCCGCCTGCGGGAGACGCGCGGGATCAGTCAGGCGCAGTTGGCGACGGAGGTGGGGTTGTCCACCTCCTACCTGAACCAGATCGAGAATAACCAGCGGCCCCTGTCGGCGGCGGCGGTGATCCGGCTATCCACCTTTTTTCAGGTGGAGCCCAGCCATTTTGCCGATGACAGCGATACAAGGCTGGCGTCCGAACTGCGCGAAGTGCTGGGCGATCCCCTGTTCGGGGATGCGTCGGTGACGTTTGCCGGCATCCGCGATGCGGTGCGCGCGGCACCATCCATCATGGGATCGCTGCTGAAGCTTTATCGTGCCTATCAGGGGCTGGACGAGGAATATAAGGCCCTGGTCGACAAGGTCGGCGGTGGGGATAATGTGGCGGGGCCGGCGGCCTTTCCCTATGACGAGGTGCGCGATTTTGTCCAGGCGCAGCGCAACCATTTTGAGGCGCTGGACCATGCGGCCGAAGAGTTGTTCGAGGGTGGGCATTTTTCCAAGGATCGGCTGCTGGAACATCTGGCCCAGCATCTGGCCGACCGGCATGGCGTGACCATCCGGGTGTCGCCGATGCTGGCGCGTCATGATGTGTTGTGGCGCTATGATCCCGATGACAAGGAATTGCTGGTATCGGAAGGCACGCCGCGCGAAAGCCGGACGTTTTTTGCCGCGCATCAGATCGCGCTGTTGGATTACGGGGTGGAGATCGAACGGCTGGTGGCGGAAGCCGGCCTGTCCAGCATCGAGGCGCGGTCGATCCTGCGCGTGGGTCTGGCCAATTATTTCGCAGGCGCATTGATCCTACCCTACAAGCGCTTCCTTACGGAGGCGCAACGAATGCGCTATGATATTGACCGGCTGTCGGCGCATTTTAATGTCAGTTTCGAGCAGGTGTGTCACCGCCTGTCCACCATGCAGCGGCCGGGCATGCCGGGTGTGCCCTTCTATTTTGTGAAGGTGGATATGGCGGGCAATATCGCCAAACGCTCCAGCGCCACCCGGTTCCAGTTCGCGCGGTTTGGCGGGGCCTGCCCCTTATGGAACGTGCATCAGGCCTTTGCCCAGCCGGGGCGGATATTGGTGCAGCAGGCGCGTATGCCGGACGGGGCGACATATCTGTGCATTGCGCGCACGGTGGTGGCCAAGGGCAATTCCTACCTGTCGCGCCCGCGCGAGGCGGCGGTGGGCCTGGGTTGTGAAATCGCCTATGCCGACCAGCTGGTCTATTCAGCCGGCCTGGACCTGCGCAATGTCGATGCGGCGGTGCCGATCGGGTCCAATTGCAAGGTCTGTGACCGCGAGGATTGCCGCCACCGCGCCTTTCCGCCCATCGGCAAGGCCCTGCGCGTGGATGCGCATGAAAGGCGGGCGGTGCCGTATACCGTTAGTTAGGAATGCCCGGCCTCGGCCCCGTGCGCGGTGCGCAGGAAGTTCAGCGCTTCCACCACCAGCCGGCCCCAGAGTTCGAGCGAGGCCAGGATCTGATCGCCCGAGATGCCGACGGCCAGATTGTCCATTTCCAGCACCAGGAAATCGTCGCGCAGCGAAAACCGCGCAAACCGTTTATGGCGGTTCCACTGGTTCAGGATGGCGGGATCGAACCGCTCCTGCACCTGGAACATCAGGTTGAAATTATAGTCGCCGAAACGGGCGGCCTCCGGATCAAGCTGCGCGCCGGGACGGATATTGAAGGTCAGGCCGCCAATGGCCGAGCGCAGGACGGGCGCACCGGCGGGGGTCAGATCCTGGGTGGCGGGCAGGCCCAGCCGTTCCAGGGCGGCCTCCAGGTCCGCCAGGGTCACACCCCGCAAAAGCTTGTCCAACATCCAGGCCTCCGTTCCGTTCGGCGGGACCATGCAACAGGGGCGGGGCGGGTGGCAATCATTTCAATGAAGCGTCGATACCGGCCTTCAGGCTTTGCATCGGCGTCTGATCGACGGTGATGAAACCGCGGCGCGGCCGGTCGACATCAATGATGATCAGCGCCACCACCACGATCAGCAGGCCGAACAGATGGGCCACCATGGATGGCCGGTGGCCATTCAGGCCACAGGTGTAACCAGTCACGCCACCGACAATCAGGATCGTGCCGAACAGCAGGATCAGCACCATTTCCGGCACATGTCGCGACAGCAGCGCATCGCGCGCGCCAAACGCATCGATCATGCCGTTCAGCGCCTGGATATATAGGCCGCTGGTGGCGGGGCTTTTATCCAGCTCAACGGC
This sequence comes from Azospirillum sp., assembly GCA_027483805.1. Taxonomy (GTDB): domain Bacteria; phylum Pseudomonadota; class Alphaproteobacteria; order Azospirillales; family Azospirillaceae; genus Niveispirillum. The sequence continues at coordinate 3,214 of JAIXTS010000458.1, forward strand.
ATGACGGGCCTGTTGCCAGAGCTGATCCTGCAGGGCGGCGGCGCGGGCATTCAAGGCAGCGCGGTCGGCGGCCCGGTCCAGGCTGACGGTTCCGGCCTCGACCCGCAGATGCGTATAGTCGCGCAGCAGCGCCTTGGACGCGGCAGCGGCGGGCTCGGGCAGCAGGGCGGCACGCAGCCAGGTGGTGCCGATGGCGTTCGCCTCCTCCACCAGCGCCTGCGCGCGCGCATCATAGCGCTGCAATGACATGGAAAAGGTGAAACCCATCAGCAGGGCCAGCAGACCCAGCAGCGAGCCCTGCGCCGTGGCGACATGCGCGCGGAAAGCCTCGCTGCGCCCGCCGGCCCGGCGGCGGCCGAGGGCCAGTCCGGCCCCGGTGATGCCGGCCAGGGCGGCCAGCAGCAGCAGGGCAATCAGCGGGGCGGGCATGGCATAGAGCAGTTCACGCATGATGGGCCTGTCGCAACCGGGGATGGCTGATTTCACCATGGGTTGCGGGCGGACGCCAGCCCTGTTCAAAAACTGGTGCGGATGCCGGCAAAGCCCGTCAGGTACAGGCCGGGGCGGCCCGGCTGTCCCGTGAAACCCGCGACCTGGCCATAGAAACGCAGCACGCGCCGCCAGCGCGGCCCGGTGCTGCGCCAGGGCTGATACGTCGCCTCCACCCAGGGGTTCAGGCCGGAGAAGCTGTCGGCGCCGGGACCGTCGCCCTTTCGTGTCCAATAGGCCATGGCGACCAGGTCGATGACCAGACGCCCCTCATCCAGGCGCAGCTTCTGTTCGGCGGCGACATGCAGGCTGTCATAGGCGCGGGTAAAGCCGTTGAAGAAGCGCACCCCCTCATAGCCCGCGAAGAAACGCAGATCGTCGGACGCGTAATGGATGAAATCATGATAGAGGGCGGCCGCCGGATGCCCATCCTCAATGCGCAAACCATAATCGGTGAAGGCGGCGAAATCGTCGGAGAGGCGGGTGAAACTGCCGGCGGTGAGGTTGATGACGCGACCCGCCGCCTCGTCCGGCTTCGACCGGTCCAGCGAATGGAAGACGCCCAGATGCAGGCGGCCGACATCGGGCACATGCTGGCTGTAAACGCCACCGCAGACGGGGGAGGCGGTCAGGATGATACCGGGGCGATAAAGGTCCGGGCCGCAGCGCAGGTCGGTGGTCTGCGCGGCGGCGGGGAGGGGGAGGAGGGCGGTCAGCAGCAGGAGCAGGGCTGCGAGGCTGAGCGTTCGACGGCTGAAACCCTGGCGGTCGGTCAACGGTCTCAATGCTCACCCTTCCATGGGACGATGGGGGTTACATCAATCTCCCTTGATCATAACCGATCAAGGGAGATTTTGTGTTCTCTCAGGTGCCGGGTGCCGCCTTCCGGCGGTTTGGTGTTACATCCGGGCTGCCAGCTTGTTTACCTCGACCCGCGTATCATCCACCAGTGCCGTGATTTCATTGGCAGAGCCAGACGACCGTGCGGCAAGGGCCTTCACCTCACCGGCCACCACCGCAAAGCCCTTGCCAGCCTCGCCCGCACGCGCCGCTTCAATCGTGGCATTCAAGGCCAGAAGATTGGTCTGGCTGGAAATGCCGCTGATTTCGCTGGCCACCTGCCCCACCCGGTTCAGCACATCGGTCATCAGGGCCGTCGTCTCCTCAACGGCGCGGCGGCGGGCCGTGATGTCATTGCCATACATGACCACACGGGAAATCCTGCCCTTATAGTCAAGGATCGGCTGGAAATTGCCCGAAATCCAGACCGGGTCGCCCGTGCGCGCCGGCATGGCCAGATCCAGACTGACGGGCTGCCCCTGTCGCAGGGCATTCATCTCTGCCTCGCCCAGCAGGGTGCGCAACAGGTAAGAATCCGGCAGGGTGTTCAGGTCGGGCGACAGGTGCAGCAACTGGCAAAGCAGTGCGTTGGCTTCCACCGGCTGTCCGTCCGCGTCCCATTCTGCCACGGCATTGGAGCGACGAATGGCCTCCATGCGGGAGTTGAACTCCAGTGCCTGGCTTTTTGTTCTGGTCACATTGGCCTGAATGGAAATAAAGCGGGACAGTTTCCGGTTTTCGTCAAATACCGGGTTGATGGAAAGTGAAATCCAATAGGCCTCGCCGCTTTTTGAATAATTCAGTATCTCCTCGTAGAATGGCTCGCACTTAGCAAGCTTATCGCGGATTCTTGATACTGTATTGCGGTCTGTATGTTCACCTTGAAGAACAGATCCGGGCTTCTTGCCCATCACCTCATCTGCGGTATATCCGGTCAGCTTGCAGAAGCCTGGATTGACATATTCGATCAGACCATTGGGATCACAGATGATGACCGAGTTGTCGGTCTCATTGGCGACCAAAGACAACAGGCGGAACTGCTCGCGCCGCTGGACCTCTTCCGTGACATCCTTGACGAACGCCGTATAGATGATCTTTCCATCCAGTTTTACCTTGGACAGCGACAGGTTGCCCCAGACGGTCTTGCCATCCTTGCGCTGAAAGGAGACCTCGCGCGAGGTGCCGACGATCTTGTCCTTGCCGGTCGTCCGGTTCGCATCGACCATGCTGTCATGTTTGCTGCGCATGATCTCGGGCACCAGCATTTTCACATTTTGCCCGATCACCTCTTCGCGTTTCCAGCCCCAGAGGCGCTCTGCCGCCGCATTGAAGAAGGTGACATTGTTGGCCTGGTCAATGGTCACCACAGCGTCAAGGGCCTGTTCCAAGGTCTGGCGGATTGTTTCCTGCGCTTCGCGTTGTGCCGACACATCCTTCACGAAGGCGGTATAGGATATCAGCCCGTTAACATTGACCTTGGACAAGGACAGGTTGGCCCAGACGATTGATCCATCCTTTCTTGCGAAACTGACATCACGCGAGGTGCCCACAATTTTGTCCTGCCCCGTTGTCCGGTTGGCATTGACATAGCCATCATGGGATGACTGCATATTCATCGGCACCAGCATTTTGACATTCTTGCCGATCACTTCGGACCGGCTGTAGCCCCACATCTTCTCCGCGGCCGCATTAAAGAACGTAACATTATTTTCGTGATCAATACTGATCACAGCGTCCAGCGCCTGCTCCAGGGTCTGTCGGATGGTCTCCCGCGCGGCCCGCTGTTCTGTGATATCTTTGACAAAAGCCGCATAGCCCGCGCTGCGACCACTGCCAATTTTCGACAAGGCCAAGTCAACCCAGATTTTCCGGCCGTCGCGGCGTTCCAGTTCCAGTTCACGCGATGTTCCGACGATCTTGTTGACGCCGGAGGTGCGGTGGCCGTCCACGTAACTGTCGTGCCTATCCTGATGGACCATCGGCACCAGCATCTTCACATTCTGTCCGATGACCTCGCGCCGGCTCAGTCCCCATAGTTTCTCGGCGGCGTCGTTGAACATGGTGACGCGGTTGTTGCCATCGATAATCACGACCGCGTCAAGCGACTGCTGAAGGATTCGGCGATCCCGGAAGCGCCCCAGCGTATTGTGGAAAAGGCTCGACAGCATATCCGTTCTCCTCGACGTCGCTGCGAACCATTTTGTTTTGAAACGATGCGCCTGATCAAATGTCCATCGGGATATATGAATGACGCTGGCAGATGATCGCGTCAAAGTGACAATAATATTACGAATGGTGGCTATACTTTGGTGTCGATCACTTGCGGCTTCTGGCCGGCAAGGCAGTGTCACTGTTAGACTGCCCGGTTGCACCCCCTGTAACAGCCCGTTACAAATCTCAACATTGTATTAACCAAGCCCAACGGACAGGTTACACAGTCCCGCTTATGGTGATGCCATGGGCGGGTCGGTTTTCGGACGGCTGTCACCGCCCTTTTAATCAAGTCCCGTACGGACAGGGGTTGGTCATGGATGTCATCAGGCTGGGTTTGCGCAATCCGGCGGCGCTGGCCGTCGCGGTGCTGCTGGTGGTGGGGGTGGGCATCTGGTCGGCGTTGACCCTGCCGGTGCAACTGTTCCCCGAGGTCAAGCAACCCACCCTGGGCATTGAGGCATCCTGGCGCGCCGCCTCCCCGCAGGAGGTGGAGAGCGAGATCCTGGAGCCCATCGAGGATGTGATGAAGGGCCTGCCCGGCGTCACCGAGATGCAGGGCTTTGCCAATCCCGGTGGGGCGTTTGTCAGCCTGGAATTTGATGCCAAGACCGACATGCAGCAGACCATGCTGGATGTGATCAGCCGGCTGAACCGCATCCCGTCGCGCCCCGCCGATGCCGATCCGCCGCGCCTGATCATGGGCGGCGGTGATGGCGGTGGTAACGCCAATGAGACCCTGATCTATTATTTTGTGCAGAAGCTGCCGGGCACGCCCGGCGCCCTGACCGACCATTATCATTACATCATCGAGGATGTGATCCCCCGGATCGAGGCGATCCAGGGCGTGGCGCGCGTGGATTTTGGCGGGCAGGCCGAAGCCCCGCAGCAGGAAGTGCAGATCATCTTTGACCCGTTCAAGATGGCCCAGTACGGCATCACCATCCCCACCGTATCGAGCCTGGTGGGCCGGGCGCAGGATGTGACGGGCGGCTTTGTCGATGATGGGCGGCGCATTTATACCGTGCGCTACAAGGGAAGGTTCAAGCCCGAACAGTTCAGCGATCTGGTGCTGGAATGGCGCGATGGCCGCCCGGTGAAGCTGGGCGATGTGGCCGAAATCAAGGTGCAGCTGGGCCGGCAATGGCAATATGCCTTCCAGAATGGCAATGAGGCCATCGGCCTGCGCGTCATCCGCCGGGAAGGCGCCAATGTCCTGGCCACCTTGACCGAGGTCAAGGAACTGATGGCCGAGATGCGCGACGGGGAGATGAAGGAAAAGGGCCTGACCAATAATCAGAGCTTTGACCCGTCCGTCTATATTGAGAGCGCCATCGGCCTTTTGACCGGCAATCTTCTGTCGGGCATTTTGCTGGCGGTGGGTGTGCTGTGGCTGTTCCTGCGGCGCACGCAGCTGACCCTGCTGGTCGCCATGACCATTCCCATCTCGCTTCTGTCGCTGTTTGCCGTACTGGCCATCACGGGGCGGTCGATCAATGTCATCTCCCTGGCGGGGCTGGCCTTTGCGGTGGGCATGGTGATCGACAGTGCCATCGTGGTGCTGGAAAACATTGTCCGCATGCGCGACCGGGGCATGGGCAATGATGAGGCCAGCCATGAGGGCACGCGGCGCGTCATCAAGGCCCTGTTCGCCAGCACGGCCACCACCGTCATCACCTTTGTGCCCATCGTGTTCATGCGCGAGGTCGAGGGGCAGATCTTTGCCGACCTGGCCCTGACCATTGCCGTGGGTGTCACCATCAGCCTGATCGTCTGTGCCACGGTCCTGCCCGTGGCCGCGGCCAAGCTGATGAAGGTGACGCCGCGCATGGGCGGCGAGGCACGCTGGGTGGAATGGCTGTCGCTGAAGATCATGGATCTGACGGCCACCAACAGACGCCGCGCCGCCGTGGTGGCCGGTCTGGTGACCCTGTCGCTGGGCGGGTCGTACCTGCTGTTCCCGTCCATGTCGTACCTGCCGCCCGTGAAGCGGGATAGTGTCGACGCCTTCCTGAACTTCCCCGTCGGCACCTCCGTCGATCTGTCGCGCGAGGAGGTGGCGAAGGTCATCGTGGACCGGTTCATGCCCTATTACACGGGCGAGAAGCAGCCCAAGGCCAAAAATTTCTATGTGCTGGGCTGGCCCGGCGGCGGGTCCATCGCCGTGCGTCTGGAGGATGATACGCGCCTGGACGAGATGATGGGCATCGTGAAAAACGAGATCCTGGCCGGGTTCCCCGATGTGCAGGGCTTTACCAACCGCGGCAACCTGTTCGGCGGGTTGGGGGCGGAGGGCAATGTCTCCATCCTGCTGCAATCATCCGACGCGGCCGGCCTGTCCGACGCGGCTTCCAAGGGCTTGGCGCTGCTGCGCGAGAAGCTGCCCGATGTGCAATCCTGGTCCAACCCCAACCCGGAAATGGCGCAGCCGCAACTGACCGTCATGCCCAATGACCGCAGGATTTCCGAGGTGGGCTGGACCCGCGTGCAGGTGGGCCAGGCGGTCCGCGCCCTGGGCGACGGGTTGTGGTTGGGTGAACATTTTGACGGGCAGAACCGGCTGGACATCATCCTGCGCTCCCCCACCTGGACGGGTCCGGAGGAGCTGGAGCAGGTGCCGGTGGCGACCCCGTCGGGAACCGTGGTGCCGCTGGGTCAACTGGTGTCGGTGACGCGCGAGGTGGGGCCCAGCAGCATCACCCGTGTTGATGGACGGCGTACCATCACGCTGAACCTGCAGCCGGGTGAAAATATCGCGCTGGAGGATGTGATGACCATGCTGCGGCGGGATATCGAGCCGCAGCTGCGCGCCCTGCTGCCCCCGGATGGCACCTTACGTTATGGCGGGTCGGCGGACCGGCTGGATGCCACGGTGGCGGCCATGGGCAAAAACTTCATCGTGGCGCTGGGTCTGCTGTTCTTGCTGATGGCGCTGACTTTCAAGTCGGTGAAGGACAGCGCCATGGTGATGATCTCCATCCCGCTGGCCACGGTCGGCGGGCTGGCGCTGCTGGACCTGACCAATCTGTTCACCTTCCAGCCGCTGGATCTGCTGACCATGATCGGCTTCATCATCCTGCTGGGCATTGTGGTCAACAATGCCATCCTGCTGGTCGATGAAACCCGGCTGTGCGAGGCAGAGGGCAAGGGCAGGGCCGAGGCGGTGCATCATGCGCTCCGGTCCCGCATCCAGCCGATCTTCATGGGCACCCTGACCACCGTGGCCGGCATGGCCCCGATGATCGTGGTGCCGGGCGAAGGCAGCGTCATCTATCGCGGCATTGCCGCCGTGCTGACAGGCGGGCTGGCCGTGTCGACATTGTTTACGCTGCTGCTGCTGCCGGCCTTGCTGCGCATGGGCGAGAAAGATCGCCGCGCCGAGGCGGAGCCGGGCCCGGATTACGGGCAGAAGGTCACACGGCTGGCAGCGGAGTGACGCGGGCGGGCCGGTCTGTTCGCCGGCCCCGGTTGATTTGGTCAATTTTGTGTCTTTACACGCCCGTTACAGTTCGAAACCCCCACGTTACGGGGTTTTGATTACAAGGGTGCA
>JAIXTS010000027.1 GCA_027483805.1 Azospirillum sp.
ATTACGACCTAAGAAATTTGGAATCTTTGCACATGGGGATTCGGGCATTGGTCAATGGATATGCGGGCACAGGCGGCCCGGATCTCATCTTCATGTCCTATCGACCGGACGGGGGTGCCCGATCCGCTGGTGCTGCGGTGCCATCAGAAGCCTGGGAGCCTGGGAAAGGATAAAACATGGCGGCGTCGTTGGACGATAAACGCATCGCTTTGGTCCTGAAGCCCATCGCCGGAAGCGGGATTGGGGATGATGCGCGTAACGACCCCTTGTATGAGGCGGTGCAGGCGCAGATCGACCTGTTGGGTTCCATTGGTGCCGGGGGCGTGGACTGGCGCCTGATCAAATCCAACAGCCTGACCTTGTTGGAACGCAAGACCAAGGATCTGCGGCTGGCCGCTTATCTGGTCCTGGCATTGCTCTATACTGAGCGTCAATCCGGTCTTGCTGTCGGGCTGGCCATTCTGGACGGGTTGGTTCGGGATTTCTGGGACGGCATCTATCCCAAGCGTGTGCCCGCCCGCCTGGCCGCCCTCAGCATGGTTGGGGAACGCGCAGCCCTTGTTGTTCAGCACACCGAACCCTCGTCCGGTGACATCGCACCCGTCGCCCAGGTGCAGGAACAATTGGCCAGTTTGCGGGTCCGGCTTGAAGCCGTTGCCGCCGAAGCGCTGCGCGCGCGGGAGGATGATGGGGATGGCGGGCTGAACCCCCTATGGGGCCGCTTGCAGGATTACAAGGCCAGGCTGGCGGTCCTGATTCCCACCCCGGCGGCCGATCCCGTACAAGTGGACATGTCGGACCAGCAGGAGGCGGCAAAAGAAGCGACCGCACAGTCCTCACCGTCGCCGACCATGGAAACGAAACCGAAGCCTGAGCAGCTCGCCAGCCCCCCGGTGCCCCCGGCCGCCCCACGCCCCCCTGATCTGACGGCATTTCCAATCTGGACGCGGGAAGAGGCCACGCGTCTGCGTGCCGCCAACCTGGCCGACAGCCGGTCCTATCTGCTGTTGCGCCTGGGGGAGTGGCTGACCTTCGACGGGCTGGCGCTGAATGACGGCAGGCTGCATGGCAACGGTCCGCCGGCGCACCGTCGGGCCGCCTTGGCGGCTTTGTACGCGGGCGGTCAGTTCGCTGAGTTGATCAACGAGGCGGAACAGGCGCTGGCCGGTCGCCCGCTGTGGTTGGACCTGCACCGCTATACCGACCAAGGGCTTCAGGGTCTGGGGAAGAAGCATGAGCCGGCGCAGCGCGCGGTGCGCGGGGCCGTCGCAATGCTGCTGGTGCGCCTTCCCGATCTCCTGACGGCGCGTTTTGCCGACGGGGCGGTGGTTGCGGATCCCGAAACCCAGGCCTGGATTGCACAATTCATGGGGTCCAAGGCGGCTGCCACTACCATGGACCCGATGGCGGAGCTGCTGACGACGGCCAGCGGTCTGCGGGCCAGGGGTGAGATGAAGGCAGCCCTTGCCCTGTTCGCAGCGAGCGGTGCCAAAGGATACGGTCGTGACCGGTTTCGTCTTTTGCTGGCCCAGGCGCGTTTCGCGTTCGAAGGCGGCCTGATCGGCATCGTTCTGCCGATCATCGACGATTTGTGCGCCGAGGCGATGCGGTTGGGTTTGGAATGTTGGGAACCGCCGCTGGCAGCGGAGCTGCACCGGCTGGCCTGCCAATGCCTGACCCATGCCGACGCCACCAAAATCCGGCCCGATCCTGATCGGCGGGCTGCTCTGGTTTCCCACCGAGCGCGGCTGTTCCGGGTGGACCCTGCGGCTGCGCTCGAATTCGCCAAATTCTGATCCGTGCTAACCAGCAACAGGGGAGTGCAACCATGTCATCCGATGTCACCGTAACACCCAAGGAACGCGTCAATATCACCTACAAGGCGGCCACCGGCGACGCGGTGGAAGAACAGGAATTGCCGCTGAAGCTGCTTGTGGTTGGTGATTTCAAGCAGCACGAGGACTCCACGCAGCTGAACCGCCGTGTTCCGGAGAACATCAATAAGAACAATTTCAACAGCGTCATGGCTGGCATGGACCTGTCGCTGAAGATCAAGGTGCCCAACCGGCTGGTCGAGGGGGAAGGGCATGAGGAACTGGGGGTTGCCCTGACCTTCGAGGGCATCCGGGATTTCGAGCCTGATCGGATTGCCGAGACCGTACCGGAGATGCGTCAGCTGTTGGAGCTGCGCCGCGCGCTGCTGACGCTGAAAGGGCCACTGGGCGACATCCCGGCTTTCCGTAAGGCCATTCAGGAGGTCATCCAGAATCCGGAAAAGCGCGAGAAGCTGCTCAAGGAACTGGAACTCGTCACTGGCCCATCCGTCGCCTGAGCCCCCTTGATGTTGAAGGACCAGACCATGACCGATTTACAGGAAGCCCAGTCCCCCGGTACTGCGCCCGCGGTTGAAACATCCATCCTCGACAGCATCCTTGACCCGATCAACGAGGAATTCGAGGATCAGTCGCTGAAAAGTTCTGCCCGGCAGGGTGTGGCCGCCTTCATCGCCGAGATGCTGAAGCCGGAAAAAAAGGAAGAAAAGATCAATGGCAAGGCGGTTGACGCCCTTGTCAATGCCATTGATGCCAAGATCAGCGCGCAGATGAACGAGATTCTGCATCACAAGGATTTTCAATCCTTGGAATCCGCCTGGCGCAGCCTGAAATTCCTGGTCGATCGCACAGATTTCCGTCAGAACATCTGTATCGAGGTCTTGAACGCCACCAAGCAGGAACTGGCAGACGATTTCGAGGAAGCGCCGGAATTACCCAAATCCACATTATACAGACGTGTCTATAGCGCCGATTTGGGGACATTGGGTGGGAAACCCTATGGTGCCATCATCGGCAACTTCGATTTCACCCACAAGGCGAATGATATCAAGCTATTGCAGGACATCGCCCAGGTTGCGGCCGTGTCCCACGCCCCCTTCATCGCCGCCACAGCACCGCAGATGTTCGGTCTGAAAACCTTCACGGAGCTGGAGCATAAGCAGGACGTGAAGGACATCATGGATGGTCCGCAATATGACAAGTGGAAAGCCTTCCGCCAAAGCGAGAATGCAAGATATGTCGCGCTGACCGTGCCGCGTTTTATGCTGCGCCTGCCTTATGGACCTGACACCTTGCCCGTCAAGGCCTTCAATTGTGTGGAGAAGGCCGCCGGCAACAGTGACGAATATCTGTGGGGTAACACGGCCTTCGCCTTTGCTGCGCGCATGACCGACAGTTTTGCCAAATCCGGCTGGTGTTCCAATGTCATTGGTCCACGGGCCGGCGGCACCGTCGATAATCTGCCGCTTCACACCTATGAGCAGGGTGGGCGGCACCGCAACATGGTGCCCACCGAAATCCTGTTGTCGGAACGGCGCGAGGTTGACTTGGCGGAATCGGGGTTCATCTCCCTGGTTATGCGCAAGGACAGCGACAATGCCGTCTTCTTCTCCGCCCAATCGGTGCAGAAGCCGAAAAACTTCGGTATCTCCGAAGAGGGCAAGCAGGCGGAGTTCAATTACAAGCTGTCAACGCAATTGCCCTATATGCTGATCATCAACCGCCTGGCCCACTACATCAAGGTCATCCAGCGCGAAGCCATCGGCAAGGTCACCGACCGCACCGTCCTGGAAGCGGAACTGAAGAGATGGTTGATGCAGTATGTCTCCAATCAGGAGAATCCGGGTCCTGACATTGTCGCCAAGCGTCCGTTGCGGAATGCCCTGATCCAGGTGACGGATGTCGAGGGCGAGCCCGGCTGGTTCCGGGTACAGATGAGCGTGACGCCGCATTACAAGTATCAGGGTGCCTATTTCACCCTTTCATTGTCCGGTAAGCTGGACACGCGCAAGTGATCATGGGGACCGGGAGCGGCGTTGCCGCTTCCGGCACCCGTCACCGCTGGGCCGTCGCCAGCTTGACGGCCAGCCCGACAAAGACCAGGGCGGCCATGCGGTTCAGCAGGATCTGGCCACGCGCCGACCGATGCAGCCACAGACGGATGCTGCCGGCCGCGAACGCGATGCTGGAAAAGGCGACCAGCGCACACAGCATGAACACCGCGCCCAGGATGAACATCTGGGCCACCATGCCGCCGCGTTCGGGCGCGGTGAATTGCGGCAGGAAAGCCAGGAAAAAGATCGCCACCTTGGGGTTGGTGACATTCATGACGATACCGCGCCGATAAAGCCGACCCCATTCGCCCCGCTCCATCGCCGCGTCCGACAGTGGCTCCGCGCCCGCGCGCCAAGCCCCCCAGGCAAGGTAAAGCAGGTAAACGGCACCGGCCAGTTTCAGCAGGGTAAAGGCCAATTGTGAGGTCTGGAAGATGACAGCTACCCCCAATGCCACGGCACTGGTATGGACAATCAATCCGGTGCAGAGGCCGAGGGTCACCATCACCCCCTTCCACGGTCCTTTCAGTGCCGACTGGGTCAGCACGAAAACATTGTCCGGACCGGGGGCGTAGGCCAGCAGCAGTGCGGTGACTGCAAAGGCCGCAAGTGTGTCCAGGTCAATTGGCATCATCAAAAACCGTCGGGCAGGAAAGCGGGAAGGGGCGACCGGAAGGGCCGCCCCGGCCGGTCACCGCGGGGCCAGACGGATGGCCCCGTCAAGGCGGAAGCTTTCGCCATTCAGATAGGTGTTGCGGCAGATTTCCAATGCCAGGCTGGCATATTCGGCCGGACGGCCCAGGCGCTTGGGGAAGGGGACCGATGCCGACAGGCTGTCGCGAACATTGTCCGCCATGCCGGCCATCATTGGTGTTTCCATGATGCCGGGCAGGATGGCGTTGATGCGGATACCCTCTGCCGCCAGATCACGGGCGACAGGCAGGCTGATGCCCAGGATGCCGGCCTTGGATGCCGTATAGGCGGCTTGCCCGACTTGACCATCCGTGGCGGCGACCGAAGCGGTATTGATGATCACCCCGCGTTCCCCGTCATCCAGCGGAGCGGCAGCGGCCATGCCCGTGGCCGCCGCCACGATGCAGCGGAAGGTGCCAATGAGGTTGACCTGCACCACCTTTTCGAACAGGGCCAGTGAATGGCCGGTGATGGCGCCGGTTTCCCGATTGCGACCAACGGTCTTGGCGCCTGCCACGATGCCGGCACAGTTCACCAGGATGCGTTCCTGACCCTGGGCGGCACGTGCCGTCACAAAGGCCTGGGTCACGCTGTCGTCGCTGGTGACATCGACGGGCACGAACAGCCCCCCGATCTCCGCCGCGATCTGCTGCCCCCGTTCGGCATTCAGGTCGAACAGGGCGACCTTCACCCCCGTCGCAGCCAGCGCGCGCGCCGTTGCCTCACCCAGGCCCGAGGCCGCCCCCGTGACGATGGCGGCGATGTCCTTGTTCAATTGCATGATCTGTTTCCGTCCGGTCTGTCTGTCTTGTCGGCTTGTCCGGCCGATGGCCGTCGCCGTTCTTTGCATAACCGTATCCGGGCCCAGCCCAAAGCCCCATGATTGGGCAAGCTGCCGATATTGGGGCAAAAGAAAACCCCCGTGGCTGGATGCGCCCACGGGGGTCTCTTCACGACCGAAACCACAAGGACCTATGTCAAAGCGTGGCTTCGGGATGGTTGCTGCGATAAATCAAGTAATCGCCAAATGTTGCTGCGGTGGGATCATGTTTCTACACACCCTCCCAGGCTACGGAACGCAGTTGATCGCCTTTAGTTATGAGGCCGCCCACTGCGTAGGGGGCGTTTTGACCTTCAAGATCACCCTCCGTATCTTTGTTACGATTTGATGGTGCGCCCATCACGCATGGGCGTCAAGCATTTTTGTGGGGGTGCGGCGACCCTATCCCGAAGGTCATGGCGTGGCGGTGCAGATGTGAAAAGCTGCCCGGTGCCCGGAGCGGCGGCGGGCGATTGTTCCGGTGACAAATCCCTTGTTCCGTCAAGCGCCTGCTGGGTTACCCTTCTTGTCTTGCGGGGCGGAAAGCCCCGACTGTTTGTCGAAGGAGCGTCCGCCTTGAAGCGTTTCGGTTTGTTGCTGGCCGCCAGTGTCGCAGTGCTGGCCCTGGGCAGCCCGGTCATGGCCGCTGATGCCACCCCGCTGTCGCCCGCTGCCGTGAAGGCTGCTACCGATATCCAAGCCAAGGCCCTGGCCGGCTCCGGGGCTTTCGGTTACGTGGAATCACTCACGGTGCGTGTGGGTCCGCGCCTGGCCGGGTCGCCGGCTGCCAAGGCCAGCCATGAATGGGCGCAGGCACAGTTCAAGGCGCTCGGTCTGTCCAATATCAGGGTCGAGCCCTTCACCGTTGATGGCTGGGAACGCGGGGTGGAGTCGGCCACGATCACCAGCCCGGTTGCCCATCATCTGCATGTCTCTGCCCTGGGGCACAGCGTCACAACGCCGCCGGAGGGCATTAGCGCGCCGGTGATCCGGTTCGACACGCTGGAGGATTTGGAGGCGGCCCCTGAAGGCAGTTTGAAGGGCAAGATTGCCTTCGTCGACAAGAAGATGACCCGACTTCAGGATGGCGGCGGCTATGGCGAAGCCGTCGGCGTGCGCGGCAAGGGGCCGGAGGCGGCGGCGCGCAAGGGCGCGGTTGCCCTGCTGATCCGGTCCATCGGCACCGACAGCCACCGTTTCCCGCATACCGGTATCACCCGCTATGCCGACGGGGTGACGGCCATTCCCGCCGGCGCCCTGTCCAACCCTGATGCCGACCAGTTGAACCGGGTGCTGGCCCTGGGGCAGCCGGTCAATGTGAAGCTGGTCCTGTCCAGCCAAGCCATGGGGCCGCTGTCGGATGCCAATGTCATGGCAGAGATCAAGGGCCGCGAACTGCCCGACGAGATCGTCGTGATCGGCGCGCATCTGGACAGTTGGGACCTGGGCACCGGCGCCCTGGATGATGGCGCAGGCGTCGGGATTGTCCTGGCGAGCGCGAAAATCCTGAAATCCATGCCGCAGGCGCCGCGCCGTACCATCCGCTTTGTCCTGTTTGGGGCGGAGGAAGTGGGGCTGGTCGGTGCCGTGGCCTATGCCAAGCAGCATGCAGCGGAACTGCCAAAACATCAGGTGGGGACGGAGGCGGATTTCGGTGCCGGTCCCGTCATCACCTTCAATGCCGCTGTCCGGCCGGAGGCAAAGCCGGTGATCGACGCCATCGGCAAGGTGCTGTCGCCACTGGGCATTGTGCCCGGTCGCGGCAGCAGCGGCGGCGGACCGGATATCGGCCCGATGGCGGCGGAAGGTGTACCGACCGCCGGCCTGGGCATGGATGGCAGCGATTATTTCGACTATCACCACACGGCCGATGACACGCTGGACAAGGTTGATCCGAAAAAGATTGATCAGGCCGTCGCGGCCTATGCCAGCTTCGCGTGGCTGGCATCTGAATCGCCCCTGGCCTTTGGTCCGCTGGAGAAGAAGGCCAAGTGAGGTTCGATGTGGGAGCGGTCGGTGCCGCCCGCTCCCCAAAACCAGCCCTGGATCGTCGGGGACGATATCGGGCGTGGGCGCCCTCACCGATGCCGTATCCGGGCCAGAACGGCTTTCAGACCGCGCCCAGCCACTGCCGCATCAGGGCGGTCACCTGGACAGGCTGCTCCAGCGGGGCCAGATGGCCGCAGCGGGGCAGGACATGGAGCTGCGCATCCGGGATTGCCGCCGCGATTTCCCGCGACCGGTCGGGCGGTGTCTGACCATCATCAGCCCCCACAATCACCAGTGTCGGCACCTTGATGCTGCCCAGATCGGGCCGGCTGTCGGGCCGTGACAGGATGGCCGCCTGCTGCCGGCAAAAGGCGTCGCGTCCGACCCGTTCGGTCATGGCCAGCACCACGCCGCCGATTTCCGGCACGGCCACATGGTCGGGATGGACCTGGGTGGCCAGCAGCCGGGGCGACATGCCCCGGAATTTGCCGATGCGGGCCAGCTTCAGCATGGCTTCGCGCCGCTGCCGCTGTTCGTGCGTGTCGGGCCGGGCCGAGCTATCGACTAGGCACAGGCGCGTCACCCGCTCCGGCGCGCGGCGCAGGATTTCAAACGCCACATAGCCGCCCATGGACAGACCCGCCAGGGCAAAACGAGCCGGTGCGTTAACCAAAACGGAGTCGGCCAGATCACCGATCCGATCATGGCCCGTCAGGTCCGGAACATAGGGCTCCGCTATGTCGGAGAGGTTTTCAATCTGGTGCGCCCACAGCGCCCGGTCGCACAACAGGCCCGGCAGCAGAAGGAGGGGCTGCCTTGCGTGCGGCGTGGGGTGCATCATCGCCCGAAATCCTTGCTCTCAAAGGCCGAAATTGATATCGAAGGCGCGACCGTAATCCATCGTGTCCCTGATCGCCAAATGCC
>JAIXTS010000215.1 GCA_027483805.1 Azospirillum sp.
GACCCCATCTGGGCCAGCGGTCATGTGCCGCACCAACAGGCCGGACACATGAACGCATTCGTCCCGATCAAAATCTCAGACCTACCCCTTGTTCAAGCAGGGCCGTCCACACATGGTATACACCGAGGATATCCACGATGTGAGCCCTGTATTCAGCCAGGCCGATGCCAGCATCGTCTATCATTTGCTTGCAGCATACGCGGTCCGGTCAGATCAATGCCTCCCGCCCGAGTTGCAGCAGCTCCGCTGTCGTCATATGCGAAAGGTCCGCCACCAGCGTGGTGGCAATCCGCGCATAGGCGTCCTTATTGTGGGCCTGAAGGTAATTGCACAGATGATGGGCCTCGTTGCTCTGGCCCTTGCCGTGGCCGACCAGCACGATACGACCATGGTGACCGATGGCGTCGGCAACGCGCGAAAAGAACTCCGTGTCGCCAGGAAACGTCTCCTCGCGGTCACGGTCTGGTCCGATACGCTTGATATGATGAACGAAATGGTGAAGCTCCTCACGCTGGGCCGACATTGTCGGCAGATCATCCTCCGGCCCGCCAAGCGTCAGCACGTTGGCACCAGCATGATCAATGACAATGATCGTGGCGGGTGAAGGAAGCGCCGGATGAAGGGGCGGCGCGTCGGGTGCCCAGCCCGTTCGGGTCAGCAGATGCCGCAACTTGATGAGGTTGTCGGTCGTCACATCCTTGTCATGCTGCCGGTCGATCCGAATATGCTCACCGCCGGCATGCAGTGAATACTCGCCGCTGCGCCGATGATCGATGTCACCGATCCCGGTCAACAAGGCGACAACATCCCTCCAGGCCAGGTTATGCGCCACCGGATGCCGGAAAATGGCGTCAAGGGTCCGCCGGTTCTGCCCCGTGGTAGAGGCATAGGCATTGGTCAATGCTGGGGATGTGGGGGCAGGAGCATGGTGGGACATGATATCGACCTTCAACAGCGAACAGGCCATTAAGGCTATGTTGTCGCCGTGACGCCCGACAGGGGCGGAATCTACGCATGTCGATCGGTCGGGCTCTCCCGCACACAACCGTCACACCGCATGACCGACGATATTGCCGACAAAGGCGGTGATCCCCATGGCCACCGCACCCCAGAACACCACCCGGATGCCGGCGCGCCAGGGGTTGGCACCGCCCACATACGCTGCCAAGGCACCCAGCATCAGCAGAGCAGACAGGCAAGCGCCCCACAGGGCCGGAACCAGGATCGCATCTGGGGTGACCGCCACCACAATGATCGGAGCGGCGGCACCAGCGATAAACGCGGCGGCGGACGCCAGAGCCGCCTGTATTGGACGCGCCCGGCCTGTTGGCGAAAGACCAAGCTCATCGCGGGCATGGGCCGCAAGTGCATCCTCCGTCATCAACTGTGCGGCCACTTCCGCTGCCGTCTCACTGCGTAGGCCACAGGATTCATAAATGGAGGCAAGCTCCGCTTGTTCGCCGACAGGGTCTTCGCCCAGTTCCCGTTCCTCACGCGCCAGATCGGCGTGCTCGGCATCCGCCTGGGAACTGACGGAAACATACTCCCCTGCCGCCATGGACAGCGCCCCGGCAAGCAGGGCGGCCACAGCGGCAATCAGCACAGCCCGATGGTCTGTCGCTGCCGCGGCCACGCCCAGGACAAGGCTGGCGGTAGATATCAGTCCGTCATTGGCACCCAGCACAGCTGCCCGCAGCCATCCTGTGCCATCGCTGTTGTGTGTTTCCCGATGCAGCCGCAGCCTTGTCATTGCGGTTGTCCAAGGTTTTGTCTTTCGACATCGAATGGGAAAATGTGGTGCGTGCGGGGTCGCAGGAGCCGAAACTACGCCGCCCTGGTAGTGCCGGCCGATGCCCATGGCGGGGACAACGCGCCAAAGCGAGCCCACGCCGCCTTCAGGTTGTCTGACCGCTCCCGGTGCGGGTGCGCTGATCCGCCGGCCTGGATCGGGGATTTGAGCGTGCGTTCCAGCTTCTCGCCGACGGCATCATCGTTGATGTCGCCCAACAGGGCATGAAGGTTATCAAGGGCCGCGACATAGGCACCGTCGGACCTCGGGTTATGGAGACGCAGGAATAGCTCGACATTGTAGCGCAGGGTCCGCAGACGCCGCCTTAGCCGATGGCGGCCGTTGGCGCCACGGTTCATATTGAGCGTGCCGGCCTTCCTTACCCGCGCATCCGCAGATAACAGCCAATCCACCATATGGGTGGACAACGCATCGCCGGTCACCGCACAGGTTTGTGCCTGCAGCCAATTGCCCAGTCCCTCAACCATGATGGTCACGCGTGCGGTCCGGGCGTAGCGCTGTGCAACAGCCGCCGCGACCGCGCGTGCATACCAGGCGGCGTCTTCAAGGTTGGATTCGTCGATACCGGCGGGACCCGTTACGGTGTGCGCGGAATGCCGCCCGATCAGAACATCAAGATCGCGAACCGGCCCCAATTGGCGGGTAAACTGGCCCAGTTCACGGCGGACCCAACTGCAATCCTTTGCGGGCAGCAACGTCTTGAACATCAGAAGGCAGGCGCGCGTGCGGCGAAGCGCCCCGCGAAGGGCATGCACGCAGGCGGCGTCCGGCATTTCGAAAAACGCTGCGGTGTGGCGGCGCACATCCTCGATCAGGGGGGCGATGGCCGCTTCAAACCCTGCCGAATGGTCGGGTGCGCTTTCATGTGACGCGTTGAACGTGACAAGGGCGGTGGATTGTCCATTGATCGGCTGACCGACCAGATTCTCCGGCCGCCCCGCCGCAAAAGCCGCAATATTGGCCAGCGTGACGTCAAGAATGCGGGTGACAGCCTCATGCGTGTCGTAGGCAATGTGAGCAGACGCGATGACGTTGGGCACGGACAGAAGGGCCCGGTCGGCGGCCAGCATCCGCAAGCCCGATATTGTGGGGTCGGCATTGGGGCGGAAAATCTCCGCCTCGTCGCGCAGCCAGGATTCCTGGCTGAACACGTCCAGGGCGGCTCCGGCGATCCGTTGCTCCGCCAGGGCGCGGATCAGTGCCTCGGTATCGACCACGTCGCCACGGGCTGTGTTGATCAACACCGCTGCCGGCTTCATCAGGGCCATTTTCTGGGCAGAGATCAAGTCATGCGTGCCAACGCCGCCGGGCACATGCAGGCTCACCACATCGCTGCGTTTCAAAAGTTGGTTCAACGTTACGAAGCGCATGCCCAGTTGCACCTCAAGCCCTTTGTCGGGCCGAGCATCGAAGGCCAGGACGCTCATCCCGAAACCCCGGGCGATACGGATCACCCGCTGGCCGATGCGACCGACGCCGATAACGCCCATAACCTTTCCCGCAAGATCGGAACCGCGAAGCCCATCTTGGGAAAAATCACCCCGTCGCGTGCGTTCCACGGCCGCCGGAACCTTCCGGAGCAACGCCAACAGCAGGGCGAATGTGTACTCCGCGACCGTTGGATCGCCATAATTGGGAACGTTGCACACGGCCACGCCCGCTGCACGGCAGGCATTCAGATCGATATGGTCATGGCCGGTCGACCGTGTCGCGATCAAACGCAGATTGCCTAATGGCTTGAGCGTCGCGGCGTCCAGCTTGCTGTCGATGAAGGTCGATATCACCTCGGCGTCGGCGAACCTATCGGCATTCGCATCGCTCAACGGCATGGAGACGCAGCGGACCTGATGAAGCGGGGCCAAACGCTGGCAGATTGCCTCCTGCCAGGCTTCGGTTTCAAACATAACGATATTCATGGATGCCGCCTCTCTTTGAATGGCCAAAGGCACAGGACACGCTGTTGGGCGGCACTGCATCGGGGGGCGACGTTCCCTCCATGCAACGAAAGCTTTCTGTCACCTCAATCGTGGCGGACCGGCCCTGGCCATAGGGGCGCAACGCGCATTCAAGCACTGGCTGGCCGCTCCCGACCCAGTTCAGTTGGGCAGCCAGCAATCGACCCTACCTACCCTACGCCCCCGGGCCGATCTGCGGCAGGGCCGGAAACTACTTATAATGACAAGGCGGGAACAATCTGACCCTGAAGTTGCTGCGGTTGCGGCGCGGCAAGGGTGTTGTTTCTCTGTGCGGAGACACACAATTATACCAATCTGCCGAAGGCTTGACCTTTGGCAGATTGGAGGCCGGCGACTGCCGGCCCGCCGCTCATGCGGCGTAAGCCAAGCCCGCGGATGCGGGCGCCCGGCGCGTGAGGGAACAAAAAATCTCCCTTGATCGGTCACGATCAAGGGAGATTGGTCTTAGGCGATGATGTGCCATGGCAGCGCTTTTGATCCGACCGGATGTGCCGGCCAACGAGCAGAGCTGGTCCGCCGTGACCGGACAGTTTGCCAAGCTTGGTTCGCCCTTGTTGAAGGACAACCGACAGGACGGGACAGAGGAAGCAATACTCAGCTGACTTCAAGGCGAAGGTACCCGGAAGGCGATCCCGGGTGAGTTGACGATGGCGCAGCTTGTGTCGAAGCTCGGTCTTCAGCAGACGCGGACCAGACGGCGCAGATAGCCGCGGATTTCCACGCCGGTCGGCGTCTTTCCCGGCTGCCGGATCATGACCACCGGGCGGCTGGTCTCGGTGTCATAGATGTGGATGGGCAGGAAACAGCGCTCATCCCCCGCTTACGTGTTATGTCCCGTCAGATTGTGTAGAGTTTCGACGGGACTTTTGTATGCGAGGATGCGGAGTCTTGTTCGATTATAATCCTCGACGAACTTTTCAAGGAAGTCATTTCTCTCTTTGTGGGACGAGAACTTGTTTTTCCCTCGGTTTGTAGCAGCCGGCGGAAGTGCTCGGATGGCTTCGCTGATGCGCCTGTTGAAGCGTTCGACCATGCCGTTGGTCTGAGGATGGAATGGCTTGGTCAGGCGATGCTTGATCTTATGCTGAGCACAAGTCCTGTCGAACGGATGGTTACCGGAAGGCTTTCCTTCGGGTTTTCCCTTCATATCGACGGCGAACCTGTCGGTGAACTCGCTGCCATTGTCGGTGAGGATCGTGTGGACGGTGTGGGGGAAAGCTCCCAGGAAGCGCAGCAGGCAAGCCTGGATGGTATCGGCCCGCCTGTCGGTGACGATGTCGATATGGACGAAGCGGGTCGCCCGGTCGATGGCCACAAAGACATAGGCGGGCTTGCCGTCCAGCCGGGGCAAGTGCTTGAGATCAATATGAATGAACCCGCAGGTGATGGTTTGGTCGAAGGTGCCGGTGCCAGCCGCTGCCTGGCCAGTCTCCTTCGGGGGACGCCCAGATACCCCCAATCGGCGCAGGGCCCGATGGATCGCGCTGCGTGACAGGCGCGGGTTCACGCAACGCTTCATGACCTCGACGATATCATCCAGGCTAAGCCCAACGGTGCGGCGCAGTTCCACAATCAACGCCTCCTCCGTCGGGGATGTGCTCTGCCCCAGATTATGCCGGACATGCGAGCCGTCTGTCGTCTGATCGCGCCCCTTCCATCGGCGGATCGTCGTCTCGCTCACACCGTATTCCAGCGACAGCTCGATGACGGACTTGTCACTGGCTTGAATGCAGGTCCGTATTTTGGGCGTCGTACGGGCGTTCGCATGAAGTCTAACCAGCATGGAAACCTCGTGATTTCAGAAATGTAAGACCACGGGAAATACCACCTGACTCTACACAATCTGACGGGACATAACACGAAAGCCGGGGCGGGCTCCATCCGCTTCGAACAACGACAATTGCTGATGGCCATGCGCGATGTCGGCGGTGTCGTCGATACCCAGCGTCACCCAAGCGGTCGGCTTGGCATAGTTGGCACACCAGAGATCGACCAGCATGCCACCAAGGCGGATCACGTCGCGCAGGCGGGGGGTGTTCTCCAGTCGAGAGATCGTCGGCTGGGAGCAGAGATCGGCCCCGTTGTCGGGCGCCGACCGCAGGCCAGTTGAGGGCTGGGTCGTGGCGCAGGCTGTCCAGGTCGTCCCCATCCTCATAACCGAGCGCAATGGCGAAAATCGGCGCCCGCAGCCTGCCAGCCCGGGAAGGAATGACGCGGCCCAGATCGCGCCGATTCAGGATCACTGGTCGACATTTGATCATTGTCAGATGTTCTTGAACCCCATGCACGACGCAGAGATCGCCTAACGTCGCCGCCACCACAGCCATAAACCTGTGATGCACAGGCCGGCCGTGGCCAAGCCGGCCAGCAGCACCAATATTCGGCCAGGCAGACCCAGGCCCTTGCCCGAATGCAGCGGGTACTGCCATGCAAAGAATAGATCGCCCGCCCCCTGCCCTCTGTCGTGCCGGCTTCCCAGAAGGCGGCCATCGGTCATCGACACATAGACCCATAATCGACCATAGCCATCCATGTCGCGTTCGTCGAAACGGCGAACGCCATAGACGCCATAGCGATGCAGCAGCACGACACTGTCCACCGTGCCGCCAGCCAGAGCGACCGCCTGCTCTACCCCGATCACAGGCGCCGTAACCGGTTGCACGGGAAACGCATAATGCAGACGGTCCGACACCGGTACCAGCAACCGCGTGGCATCCCGCGTTTCCTCATGCCAGGTCAGGGTCAAGGAGGTGACAGCCAGAACGAAGGTGATCGCAAACAGCCACAAGCCACCAGCCCGGTGCAGGTCAAACAGCCATCTCAGGCTGAATCCGCGCCCGGCAACGGCAAAGGACGCACGCCACTTCGCCAGGGCGGGGAAGGAAAGGGCCGTGGCGATGATGTGGTCGATGATCCAGAACAATGCCATCAGCCCCAGGATCCAGACCATGACAGGCCCCAGCATCAGATCCATATGCAGCGCGTAAAGCGTATCCATCAGATGCCGGCGGTCAAAGGACAGGACCTCGGTCTCCCGCCAGCCCAACAACGATCCGTCACGCGGGTCGGCGAAAAGCTGGACAGAAACCACCTCTCCCCCATCAATCGGCGCCGATCCGACGATGGTGATACTCTCATCCGCCCGGTTTGGCCTATCCAGGAAGCGCGCCGTGAAGCCCGGCAGATGTTGTGACGCTGCCGCCAAGGCCCGATCCAGGGCCGGCGGCGCGTCGCTTGCCGCAACCGTTCGCCAATCCGGATTCAACCAACGATCCAGCTCATCATAAAATGTGATGGCCGATCCGGTCAGCGCCAGTGGCAGGAGCCACAGCACGGCCAGCAGGCCGAACCAGCGATGCAGACGTCTTGCCAGGGGACGCCATCGCCAGGACGGCGCCCCCCTTTCCCCAATGGTCTTGGCCATATCAGTAGCGGACGGCCACTGAGAGGCGGACATCCCGCCCCGGTTCATAGACACCGGCCACGCCTTCCCAGCCGGGAATTGCGTTGTAATCGGCGACGCTGGCATGGGCCCGGTACAGCTTGTCGAACAGGTTATAGACACCGGCTGTCACGGTCAGACTGTCATCGTCCAGCGGTTGCCAGCGGGCGAAGAGGTCAACCACCGTATAGCCGGGTTTGCTGACATATTGCGTTTCGCCGATCCAGCCGATGGCGACGCCGCGCTGCAGAACCTCGATATCGTTCAGCGCATCGAACCGTGTCACCGCCACCTCGAAGCCCAGGTCTTGCGTTGGGGCGTACCCCGCCGTGATGCTCCAGTTATCGCCGACGGAATTGCCCAGACCGATATGTTCATACCCCTCGATCAGGTCACCGTTCAGGCGCGACCGGTAATGGTTGTAATAGGCATCGATGGCGAAGGGGCCATGGCTGTATCCGGCCCTCAGTTCCACACCCTTGGCCCGGAACCGCCCCACATTCTCGTAATAGACGGCGTCCTGCGGCGGTGCGCCGTTGCCAATCTGATCCAGGATCACGTCCTTGATACGCATGTTGTAATAGGCAACCGATGCGCGGAACCCATCCTGGTCATAGGCCAGACCCGTTTCGAAATTGCCAACCTTTTCCGGCTTCAGGGTTGGCGACAGTGAGATACGACCCGGCCGCTTCTCCAGGGTGAAGGCATCGCCAATCTCCTTGCCCCGGAAGGCCTGCGCATAGCCGATATTGGCCGAAACGGCATCGGTGATCTGATAGTTCAGGCCGGCATTCAAGCTGATCCCATCGCTGTCGGTGCCATTGGCATAGGTCACCTGCTCCAGGTCATAAGCGTCATAGCGGGCCCCCAGGCTGACCAGCAATGGCTCCGCCACCTGCCAATGGTCCTGGACATAGAGGCTCAGCAATTCCCCCTTTTCCTTGAAGCGACCGACAGCAGCACTCCAGGCCCACCGGCCCCAGACGGCGGGGTCGCCCAGATATTCGCCCACCACCTGATCGTCACGATATTCGCCGCCGACGGTGAGATCATGGGTATCCAGATCGACGCGGGCACGCAGGTCGGCCCCGCGGGTGCGGATAGAACCGCCGTAGAGACCCCAGCGGTCATAGCGGTCCTGGACAAAGCGGGAGCGGGTCCAATAGCCCGTCGCCTCCAGCTCAGCCCGCCCCAGATCGGCCTGATAATTAACGACGCCCGTCTGCCGCTTGCCCTCTGCCGGGAACAGCCTCGCCCCCTCGAGCACAGGCCAGTTGGGGCGCTGACCGAAGGATGCCTTCTCGTCACGCTGCTCGAAGCTGACGCTCAGATGATGATCCTCGGCGACAGGACCGCCCAGCTTCACGAAACCAAGTTCCTGTTCGGCCGACGTCCCGCGCAGCCTGTTACCAGCCCCGTCCTTCATGTCGTCACGGTCAACCCGGACATAGGAGCCAAGAAAGCCGATATCACCGGCGATCCGGCCGTAGAGCGTACCGCTGAGCTTGTGCCCATCGTTGCTGAACCAGCCTGCCTTGGCGATACCACCCATGTTGCGATCCGGCGCCAGCAGGTCTTCGGCATCCTTGGTGCGAAAGCGGATGGCACCGCCGATGGCCCCGAAGCCCGCGGTCGCTTCACCCGCGCCGGCCTGGACCTCCACGCTTTTCAACAATTCCGGTTCGATGGAAACGCGCCCGACATGGTGGAACAGGGTGCCATGCTGTGGCGCGCCATCGACGGTGACATTCAGCAGGCTATCCTCCAGCCCGCGTACATAGATTTTTTGGGCAATACCCACCGACCCGCCGACAGAAACAGACGGCACCTGGCGAAACAGGTCCGACAGGTCGGATGCCTGCCGCATCTCAATCTCCCGCTGATCAATGGCAATGTCGGTCAGCACGCCGACAACCACGATCGCGGCCAGGTCGGCCGCCGCTTCCTGTTGTCGGGCTGCGCTCTGTATAGAGGCTGGCAGGGGCGACAGGCTGTATGTCCCCCCCGGCCCCGCCTGCGCGCGCAATCCGGAGCCCGCCAGCAGCCGTTCCAGCGCCGCCACGGTTGTGAAGCGGCCGGACAGCCCCGATGTCTGCTTGCCACGGATTAGGTCAGGATCGACCGTGATAATGATCCCCGCCTGCTGTCCCAACCGGGCTACCGCCGCACCCAAGGGACCAGCGGGAATGTCGAACCCCTGTTCCGCGGCAGCCTGTGCCATGACCCGTGGCACCTGCACGAATCCCGTCCCGGCCAGGAGCGCCACAGTCGCCGCCATCTGCCCCATCTTCATCCAGTCGCGCACCATCATTCTGTCCTTGGCAAAATTGTCTTCCACCATGGGGACGGGCGAGTTCGCAAAACGGGACAGGGCGGCCAGCAAAAAATGTCAGCGGCTGGTCGACAGCACCATATCCCCGTCTGGGGCGCGGTTCAGGCGCAGGCCCGTGGCGGCTGCCAGCGCCTGAACCGCGCGATCGGTATCATCCAGCGGGAAGCTGCCTGTGACACGCCGACCGGCCAGAGATGCCGGATCAAAGCGGATCGGCCGTTGGCGCTGCCGGTTCAGTTCGCTCAGCAGTTCGGTCAGCGGCATATCGTCGGCTTCCACCCAGCCGCGCACCCAACCGGTGGCCGCACGCGGATCGACATCTGACAGGCGCTGTATACCCGTGGGTGTGATCAGGGCCCGTTGCCCGGCAACAAGGTCTGAACACCGCGCAGCCTGCGCGTTGGCGCAAACCCGCACCCGCGATTCCACCACGGTAACGCGGGTACCTTCCGCCTGCTTGCGCACGATGTAGGCCGTGCCAAGCGCCGTTGCAGTGCCGTCCGCCGTTGCCACGATAAAAGGATGAGTCGCATCCACTGTAACCGTCGCTTGCACCTGCCCCCGGAACAGGGTGATCCGCCGCACCGTGGCCGACAGGTCAACATCAACGGCACTGTTGCCGTCCAAAACAAGTTCCGATCCATCGGCAAGGGCGACATTGCGGCGTTGCCCCGCATCCGTCCGGTGATCAGGAAACAGCGGTGCCATCAGGGGCAGTGCCATGAGCCAGCCGCCCCCCACCAACAGGAACAGCATTGCCAGTGCCGCGATGGCCGATCGATGGCCAGGCCGTCCCCGGCGAGTGGCCGCGACCGTCAGCGCCTCGCGTTCCACCCCGTCCAGCCGATCAAAACGGGTGGCCAGACCCCGCATGCGATCCAGTGCAATACGGTGCCGTGGGTCCTGGCCACACCAGCGCTCACAGGCCTCACGCACCTGCCGGGTGACATCTGTATCATCCAGAAGGGCCGCCCAATGGGCGGCACGCGCCACAATCTCAGCGGTTGGCTCAGCGTTTGGAACCGCACTGGCCGACATCACGCCTCCCCGTAAGCCAGGGCATAGCACCGGGCGTAAGCCGCAGCGATGTGGCGCTTCACGGTTCGGTCCGACAGGCCCAATGCAGTAGCGATGTCCGCATGGGCCATCCCCTCCAGCCGCCGCAACAGAAAAGCCTGCCTTGTTACAGGCGGCAGGGCGTCCAAGAGCCGCAGGATACCCTCCAGCAACTGCACCGCCTCGGCGATGCGCTCCGGTGTCAGGTGGTCGGCGGTGCCAAAACGGTCACCCAGTACATCCAGGTACGCCCGCTCCACCTCCCGTGCGCGTATATCATCAATCAGAAGGCGTCGGGCCACCGTTGCCAGAAAACGCTTGGCATCATCAGGCAGGACAGCGCGGCGCTCCAGCAACCGGCAGAACGTGTCCTGAGCCAGATCCGCCGCCCGTTGGGGGCAGCGTGTGTGCCGGCGCAGCCAATCGCGCAGCCAGCCGCCATGCGCAGCATAAAGCCCGCCGATATCTGCAATGGCGTCACCCACCTCAACCCCCGACCGGCTACATCCGTTCCGTCCATGAGCTAGCTGAATTGCGATTAATTATCAACAACACTAATGCGGGATGGGAGCGACGGCGAAGGCTGGCGAGGAGGAGGGCGACCGTGAGCAGCAGCACAGCATCAACGCCTCCCCAGCAAACGGGTCGGCCCACCGAACACAAGGCGTCTCTCACGCGACGCATATGTGAGGATCGCTGATGCCGGCCTCGGCGATGGCAGCGGGGCTTGTGGTTGACAAAAATGTTATGTTATAACATTTCTAAGCATGAATACCCCTGCCGAAGAAGCACCCCCATGTCCGATGCCCGCCTTCCCGTCACCGTCCTGTCCGGCTTTCTGGGCGCTGGCAAGACTACCTTGCTGAACCATGTCCTGAACAATCGCGAGGGCCGGCGCGTCGCCGTCATCGTGAATGACATGAGCGACGTGAACATCGATGCCGACCTGATCCGCGCCGGCGGCAGCGACCTGTCGCGAACGGATGAGAAGTTGGTGGAGATGAGCAATGGCTGCATTTGCTGCACCCTGCGCGACGACCTGTTGCAGGAGGTGCGACGGCTGGCGGCGGCGGGGCGTTTCGATTACCTGCTGATCGAAAGCACCGGCATCGCCGAGCCCCTGCCCATCGCCGCCACCTTCGACTTTCGCGATGAGGAAGGGCAAAGCCTGTCGGATGTGGCGCGGCTGGACACGATGGTGACGGTTGTCGATGCCGTGAACCTGCTGCGCGACTATGCCTCCACCGATTTCCTGCGCGATCGCGGGGAATCCCTGGGCGATGATGACAGTCGCACCCTGGTCGACCTGCTGGTCGATCAGATCGAGTTCGCGGATGTTATCCTGCTGAACAAGCTGGACACAGCCACCCCGGCACAGGCGGATGTCGCGCGCAAGATCATCCGGTCGCTGAATCCCGATGCCGACCTGATCGAAACGGCACAAGGCCGAGTGGCCCTGGACCGGGTTCTGGAGACCGGCCGCTTTGATTATGAGAAGGCCCAGGAGCACCCGCTCTGGTTCAAGGAACTGCACGGATTCAAGGACCACAAGCCGGAAACGGAGGAATATGGCGTCTCGTCCTTCGTCTACCGCGCCAGACGGCCCTTCCATCCCGAAAGACTGCATCAGTTCTTTCAGGAAGAATGGCCCGGCGTGATCCGCGCCAAGGGACATTTCTGGCTGGCCACCCGCCCCGACTGGGTGGGCGAAGTCAGCCAGGCTGGTTCCCTGGTCCGGCATGAGGCCATGGGTTTCTGGTGGGCCAATGTGCCGAAGAACCGCTGGCCGGACAGCGACGAATACCGGCAGATGATCCAGCAGAACTGGCACCCGGTCTATGGTGACCGCCGCCAGGAACTGGTGTTCATCGGCGCCGGGATGGACGAGGCGGCAATCCGCCGTCGCCTGGACAGCGCCTTGGTCGGTGACATCAACGCCCGCGAGATGCAGGTCAATGCCTGGAAGCGTCTGCCCGACCCCTTCCCCCGTTGGAAACGGCAGGGGGAGGCATAAGGTGGCGGTCACCGTGAATAATCCGCTGGTCCGCGGACCCGATGCGGCCGTGCTGTCCGACATCCAGGACCCGGATGTCAGCCTTACCGTGTGGGAACGCGCACCGCCGGGCACGCTGCTGGAGGGCATGGCCGGCCTGTGCCCCGCCCATCTGCCGCAGGGGCGGGTGCTGGTCTGGCTGCCGGATGCGGCAGCGGCCCTGTCCGGCATTCTGGCCGAAACGCCGATCGGCGCGACCGTGCTGGGCCGGTCACTGGTCGAAGATATGTTGATGCTGGTCAAGCGTTTCGCCGCCATCGCCGGCACCGATCTCGTCGATATCCGGCTGGACCGGCTGCGCCATGACGCTTGCTGGAGGTTCCACCACGATCAGGTGCGTCTGCGCCTGCTGACGACATATCGCGGGCCGGCAACCCAGATCGTGCCGCAAGCCCATGCGGAGCAGGCGCTGCGTGACCAGCGCGCCTACCGCGGCCCGCTGGAGGCACTGCCTGCCGGGGCGGTGGCCCTGTTCAAGGGCCTGCAGGCCGGTCCTGACCGGGGGGTGGTCCATCGCTCCCCGGTCATCGCCGGGACGGGCACCGTCCGATCTCTGCTCTGCCTGAACTTGCCGTCGGACACGTCACCCCGGCTCTGGGAACCGTAACAAGGCATCAGTGGCACCAGAGCGTACCGTCCACGCCGGGGTGACAGCATTGAACGGAATTGGCCATGGCGGCGGCGCGGGCGCGATAGAGGTCCAGGGCCCGTTGCCGCATATCCCGCGTGTCAGTTTCGGCAGGACCGCCGGGCACGGGCGCTTCGGGCGGGGTCTGCTGTTTCAGCGTGGTCTCCATCTCCTTCTGGCGGGCCAACGCCTCTTCATACTCGGCGGCCCCGCAATCCTGGTTCTGATACAGCTTGCCACAGCTTTCCTGTGCCAGTGCAGGACTGGTGGTCAGCAGGGCCAGAACGGTGACCGCCATCAGCGTCTTAGGATTTCGGGACGACACGGGCGTTCTCCAGGTGGAAATAGATGCCATTCACATCCTCCGCCGACAGACGCAGGGTTCCTTCCAGAGTCACCTGATCCAGTGTCGCCGTCACTGGCTCTGCAGCACTGACCTGAATCAGGTCAGCCGGTCCTGGCGGCGGGCAGAAGGGACAGGTGGGCGCCAGGGAGGAGAGCAGGAAGGACCGGCTGGTCTCACCCGTATCAAGCGGCAGGAAGAAGCCGGCCACCGTGAAGGGCTGACCGTCCAGGGATTTGACCCCCGGCCCGAAGACCGCGATGAGCCGGTTAACTTCCTGGACCTGCTTCCGCGTTTCCTTTGTATCGGCCAGCTTGTCCCAGCCAAGGGTGGCACGGGGGACGGCGCGCGGGTCATGCGGTACCGCCTGCGACGCCAGGACCGGGTCCTGCACCTGTTTGAAGGCCAGGGCGGGCATCGCACCGCCAAGCATGGCCAGCAGCAGGACAATCTTCACGCTCTTCATCACCCCTACCCCTTGGCCAGAAGCCGGCTGACATCCGTGCGGTAAGCCCGGATGGCCGGCACGGCGGCGGCCAGCAGCGCCACCAGCAACGATAAACCCAATAACCACGCCTCCCCCACCACGAATTGCCCCGCCGACAGCCCCAGATCACGGGCGCGGGCAGAAAAGCCGGACAGGGCCGCCACGCCGACATGGGCAAGCGCGATGCCCAACACGGCCCCACCCAGCGCAACCAGCAGCGCCTCCGTCAGGATCTGCCCCATGATCCTGCCCCGGCCCGCCCCCAGCGCCCGCATCACCGCCAGATCATATTGACGCTCCTGCAAGGCATTCGCCAGGGCCACGAAGGTGGACAGGCCCGCCGCCAGCACCAGCACCAGACCCAGCAGCCGCATGGCGTCCAGCCCGATCCCCATCAGCGCGCGCAGACGCAGCATCTCTGCCGCCGGGCTGGCCGCCTGCATGCCAGTCTGGCCGTTGATCTCCCGCGGCAGGCGGGCGGCGGCCAGTGGCGTGGCATAGCGGACCAGAATCGCCGTCACTTCCCGATCATCATCAGCAGCATCGCGGGCGGCCTCATGATCATGGTCATGATCATGGTCATGCCCGCCCTCGGCTCCATGATCATGGACCTTACCATGGTCATGGTCGTCGGCGGGCTGCTCCGCCTTGTCCTCATGATGGTGGTGGTGGTCATGTACCGCCCAGACGCTGGCCACAGGTGTCAGGACCAGGCGGTCCAGTACCGTGCCCGTGCGCGCCAGGATGCCGACAACACGGTAGGGCATGTCGGCATGGGCATCGCCACCTGCTGTCAGGCCATGGCTGCCGACAAGCGCACTGTCCAGGCCAAGACCGGATGTAGCGGCGACCTCCGCCCCCAGCACGGCCTCCATGGGACCTTCAAACATCCGGCCTGTGACGACCTGTCCGCCATAATGGGTGATATAGGCGGGTTCCGTACCCAGGATGCGGTAGGTACCAAAACTGTCCCCCATGGCTACGGGAATGGCCTGCCTGACCATCTTGTTACGCCGCAATTCCTCAAGGGCGGCCAGCGGCACATTACCGGTGGGCACATCCACCTGCATGACCGCCGACAGAACCAGCTGCAGGGGGCTGCCCTTGGCCCCCACAACCATGTCGATGCCCGCCACATCGCGCGACAGCTGGTTCTCCAGCCCACGCTCCAACAGCAGCAGAAAAGCGATCAAGGCCACGCCCAGCGCCAGCAGAAGCAGGTTCAATCCCGTCGTCAGCGGCCGGCGACGCAGATAGGCAAGGCTCAGTCCCAGCATATTCATGCTGCCCGCTCCATCGGCTTGGCCAGTTCCAGCAAGACCGGTAACCGGGACATCAGCCGCCGGTCATGGGTGGCCACCAGCAACGTGGCCCCGCTCAATTGTGCCTGGTCCAGCAGCAGGTCGATAACGCCATCGCAATTGGCATCATCCAGCGCGCTGGTCGGCTCATCCGCCAGCAACAGTGCCGGCTGGTTGACCAGCGCCCGGGCCACGGCCACCCGCTGCCGCTCGCCCTGTGACAGGTCAGCGGGTACAGCATTCATGCGGTCAGCCAGCCCGACGCGGATCAGCAGTTCCTTCAGCCCCTTCTCATCCGGTGCCTTACCCGCGAGCCGCCGGGCCAGACGCAGATTGTCGGCGATGCTGACGGCATGGATCAGGTGCAGTTGCTGAAAGACAATGCCCACATGATCGGCGCGCAAACGGTCCCGCCCCGCATCGCCAATGGCGCGCAGATCATGCCCCAACAGCGACAGACGCCCCTGGTCCGGCACCAGCAGACCCGCCAGCGCGTGCAGCAGGGTCGTTTTGCCGCTGCCGCTGGGGCCTAACAGCAGTCCGTGCCGGCCCGGCGGCAGGCTTAAGCGCTCCACAGACAAAATGGGCTTCCCACCGGCATGGTGGACCACATCATCCAGGTCAATCAGGTTGGCGGCGGGCATCGCGGGTCACGCTTCAGACAGGGATGACAAACGATATAACATCACAATTGCGTAGGATGCACCTGTCGAACAATGAATTCGCTGTCACCTGACACCATGCGGTCGGTCCGCAGGGACAAACCGTCACCGGGCCCGATAGGGATCGGTCCTTGGCAGGCCGGCGCGTCGCCGTAAGGCGCGGCTGGTGATAAAATCGCGCAAGGCCCGGGGGATGGCGTCCCGGCGCGTCCAGCGGATGGTCAACCGGGCCTGGCGGCATTCCAAGGCCAGTTCCCGGCCATTCTCATACCGATGCTGTTCATATTCGGTCATCGCATCCAGCGCGGCATAGTCAAAGGGCTTGCCGGACATGGCCTCCACAAAGCCGGTATGGAAAGCGTGATGACAAACCGCATGGCGGGCAGTCCGCCAGGAACAGGCGCCGTGGATCGTATCGTTCGGGACCATCAGTCAAACATCCAAATAGGTGATGTTATAACGTTTAGGACCAAACAGGTCGGGGATCAACTGGGTCGGGCCGCTTTCAGAAGGCACAAGGGGTGGAACCTTCCGTGTTCAGATCACCAGCCAGCATAGAGGCCAGCCGCCCCAGGCTGATATGGCCCGGATTGGCTTCAACCTGGGTCTGGCCCGGCGTCCGCGGCCAGGTATGTGTGGGGAGTCCGTGTGCTGCCTCACGCTTCTGGATGTCTGGAGACTGCCTTGGCGTGTGGCGTGCCTGGCATGCGGCGCAGACGCCATGCAACTCCATGACCGGTCGGGAGACAGTAAAGCTGTTGATTTCCACGCGGAACTGACTCGGGAAAACGGCTTATTTTCCTTGAGAATTGATCCATGTGACCCTTCCCCCGGTGCGTTGAGCGACGAGGGGGATCGTGTCCCCGGTGGTGGTGCAGGAGCGCTATCTCCGGGACAGAACTGGAGGTTGGCGTAGCCGGCCGGAGGGTCTGTGCCGGCGGACGGTCATCGTGGTTCTTCGGTAGGGTCTGCTCACCACAACAATCCTCAACCGAGGGTGACCGTCCCGGACCCCGATCCAGGATGACCGATGAGATGATGGCACTGCGCAGCATGTTGGAACAGGGTGTTGACGCGGATGTTCTGCCGACAATGATCGGCTTTGCCGCGCAGCGGCTGATGGAACCGGAAGTCCAGAACTGGCAACCCTGCTGGATGAGGCTGAGCATGACGTGCTGTGGCCTAGATGACCTTTCCCCGCGAACATCGGGCCAAGATCCGCAGCACCAACCCCATCGAACGGCTCAACGGCGAGATCAAACGCCGAACCGAAGTCGTCGGCTTCAGGGTCCCTGCGCCCTTCGGTTCCAAACGAGGCCGCTCGTACACCACCCCCGGGGACGTGATCTGTGGAGGCTGTTTAAAGAAGCAGTGTAAGATCTCGTGACCTCAACAGGCGCGGAACAAGAATCCAAGAATCAGAAAATCAGCCACGCGCTCAATGTGTTACGACGGCAGATGGATTTTTTGAGTTCGAACCGCCATAATTCGCAAAGTCAACGAACAATCATATTGACTGGCGGAATTTCATAATTGACAAAATATTGCCGAGTATTTTATTGTTCCTTTTTGATATTGTTTTACATCTCTCCGCAAAATAGCGAGGATGGTTGTGCAGTCGATTAAATCGATTTTTAAGTACAGACAGTTTATAATCGGCAGCATATATCGCAACTTCCAATTGAAGCATCGTGATGCTTTGCTGGGATGGGCGTGGCGCCTGCTTAGTCCGTTTCTGATGATCTTGATCTATATGACGGTTTTTTCGCAGATCATGCCGGTCAAATTCGGCGCTGCTGACGAGCCATTTTCTTATGGTGTGTTCCTGTGCGTCGGTGTGATTACGTGGGGTTTTTTTATCCAGACGGTGGAGCAGCTTCTGGTGACATTTATCCAGAATGCCGAATTGATCAAGAAAACCGGGTTGCCGCGGATTTGCCTGCCTGTGGTCGCGGTGGCCACGGCCGCCATCGATTTCGCAATCATGTTCGCCATTTTTTTCATCGTGGCCGCAGCGCTGGGCAGCATCGGGCCATCTTTCCTGCTGATGGCAGCGCCGGCACTGGCGGTGCTGGCGGCACTGGCCATGGGGCTGGGGCTGCTGCTTGGGGTGGCCAACGTCTTCTTCCGCGACGTTGAACAGGTGTTTCGCATCGGCGCTCAGTTCTGGTTCTGGCTGACACCGGTCGTGTATCCCATCGCCATCCTGCCCGATGGGGTGCAGGACGTGATCGGATGGAACCCGTTGACCCCCCTGATGCTGTCGCTTCAGGCTGCGGCCAACAGCGTCGAAGGACCGGAATGGGGCGCGCTTGCCTATCCGGCGGGCATGGCACTGCTCATGTTGTTCCTGGGCGCGCGTTTGTTCCGGCGCTGCGCCGATGATATGGCGGATGAACTGTGATGGGCGACATTGTCGTCAAAGGGCTGGGCAAGGCCTATACCCGCTATGCCAGCCGCTGGTCCCGTCTTGCCGACTGGCTGGCCCCGCGGGCGATACCGCGTGGGGAACGGCGCTGGGTGCTGCGGGAGGTGGATTTCGCCATCTGGTCAGGGGAAACGGTCGGGCTGATCGGCCTGAACGGGGCCGGCAAAAGCACCCTATTGAAACTGATCGCCGGCGCGGCGCGGCCCACCGAAGGGACAGCCTGGGTTCAAGGTCGCATCGCGGCGGTCCTGGAACTGGGTCTGGGTTTCCACCCCGATTTTACCGGCCGTGAAAACGCCGTGCTGGCGTTACAGCTGCAAGGATTCGACCCTTCGAAAATCACCCGCCTGCTGCCGGAAGTCGAGCAGTTCGCCGAAATCGGCGACTATTTCGACCAACCGCTAAAGGTCTACTCGACAGGCATGCAGGCGCGCCTGGCCTTTGCCGTGGCCACGGCAGAACGGCCCGACGCGCTGATCGTCGACGAAGCATTGTCCGTTGGCGATGCTTACTTCCAGCATAAGAGCTTTGAGCGCATCCGCCAGTTCGGTGCGGCGGGAACAACCCTTCTCCTGGTCAGTCATGACAAGCACGCGATCTTGAGCCTGTGCCGTCGCGCCCTGCTGCTGGATCACGGGCGCCTGATCATGGACGGTGACCCAGAAGGGGTATTCGATTATTACAATGCGCTGATGGCCGCCGATAAGGCTGGGCAAATCCAGCAGCGGGTGGGTGTCAACGGTGGAACCCGCACCGATTCCGGAAGCGGCGAAGCGCGGATCGAAAGCATCGACCTTTACGACACCGATGGTCGCCCCATCACTGTTGTTGATGTGGGACAGGCAGTGGAGGTGCGTTTCGCGGTCGCCGTTCACGATGATATTGACGGTCTGGTCCTCGGCTGCGGCATCAAGGATCGGTTCGGACAGATGATGTTCGGCACCAACAGCTTCTATACGGGCCAAGCCCTGACATCGGCGCGTCGGGGGGAACGACTTTGCTTCCGGGTGCGTTTCGATGCCAATCTGGGGGTGGGCACATACTCCATCCACGCCTCACTGGTGCGCGAACGCTCGCACGTGGAAAAGAATTATCACTGGATTGATCGCGGTTTTGTGTTCGAGGTGGTTAACCTCAGTAAGACTGAGTTCGTCGGTCTTGCCTGGAACGAAATGCGGTTTGAGATCGAACGGCCCGATGAGCCCCCTTTGCCAGAGGACGCCCCCCTGATCGTGGGGGATATTGGCTGCCGCTGGGGTTTCGCCGAACCGTTCGTCGGCATTGGCGCCGACCCACGCTTCGTGGCCTATGGCTTCGACCCGGACCCCGATGAATGCGCACGATTGACCGAGCGCTATGCCACATTGGCACCTGGACGGGTCACGCTGGTTCCCTTGCCGTTGGCCGGCCGGCCGGGGCGGCGCACGTTGTATCTGACACGCGAACCGGCCTGCGCGTCGCTGCTGCCGCCCGATCCCGTTCTGACCACACAATATCCAGCCCTTGATTGCGCACGATTGACAGAAACCCGTGACATTGATGTACGTACTCTCGCGGACTGGGCGGGGGAAGCCGGGTTGAAACGCTTCGACTACCTCAAGCTCGACACCCAAGGAAGCGAACTGGAAATTCTTCGCGGAGCTGGTGGCCTGTTGGATGGAACACGCTGTATCGATGTCGAGGTGGAGTTCAACCCGATCTATCGTGGACAACCATTGTTCGCCGACATCGACCATTTCCTGCGCAGCCGCGGCTTTGTGCTGTGGAAGCTGACAAATCTTGTCCACTATTCCCATAAGGATGGTTCCAACGCCATCCTTGGCGAGGTGGCGGTGTGTCATGACGATGCCCATCGCCATACCTACCCTTTGCGCGGGGGGCAGTTATTCTGGGCCGATGCCCGGTATATACGCGTTGACGTCTTGACTGCCCGCCCGCCCGACCATCCCCAGCGCTGCCGGGACGAAGCGCTGTTCGCAGCACTGGGAGCGGCGGATATCATCGCCCATGCGGCCCGTCCGCTCACGCCCGACCTGGCCGGTGAATCGTCATGATGATCGCATACGCCCTGAACTTCGAAGACGTCATGTTGATGCGGGCCCTGGGGCACATCAAGGCCGGCTTTTACATCGATGTTGGTGCCAATCATCCGACCGAATACTCGGTCACGAAGGCGTTTTACGACAAAGGTTGGCGCGGCGTGAATGTCGAACCAATGCCGGCCCCCTTTGCC
>JAIXTS010000505.1 GCA_027483805.1 Azospirillum sp.
TACAGCCCCGACAACGAGACGCTGACCAATCAGGTCATTGATGATGGCCGCAAGAACCTGACCACGGGTTTCAGCTACAACGCCCAGGGCGACCTGACGGGCGTGGTGACACCGCGCGGGGCACAGGTGTCGGCGGACTACAACACCCGCCGTCAGCCGCTTTACGAGGAGACGCGGGCCGGTTCCACAGCAGTGGCACCGCAAACCGGCGCCACGGTTCTGTCGCGCACCGACTGGGTCTATGATGATGTTGGGCGGGTTGTGGAGGAAAGGCGCGCCTCGGATATGCCGGGCATCCCCCATGCCGTCACAGCCACACTCTATACCGCCACCGATCAGCCGCAGAGCGTGACCGACCCGCTGGGCCGGGTGACGGTGACCGATTATGACGCGCTGGACCGTCCTTTCCGGGTGACAACCCCGTGGGAGGCGGGCAAGACCCGGGTGTCGGAGGTTCTGTACAATGCGGCGGGCCAGAAACTGGTGGAGAAATCCGCCATGGGCACAGAGATACAGCAAGACAGTGCGCGCTACTTCTACAACCCCGATGGCAGCATCGCCACCATCACCGACCCGCGCGGCAATATCCTGGCCCACGCCTATGACGGCCATGGCCGCCTGTCGCAGCTGTCCTATGCCGATGGCAAGACGGAGAGCTACGGGTACGATGCCTCCGACAACCGCACAGGCTTTACGCAGCGTGACGGCACCGTCAGCACCACCTTCTACGACCCACTGAACCGCCCCACCAGCATCACCCGCCCCGGCTTGCCCGAGACCTCCTACGGCTTGGATATCCTGGGCCGGGTGGTGGTGGAGAAGGCAGGGGCTGCGACGGTGCGCAGCCATGTCTATGACAGTGCCGGTCGCAAGCAATCGGCCAGCATCACCCTGCCGCGCCCCGCCACGGGCGTGACGGGTGCCGCCCCGACCGTGGCGATGAGCTTTACCTATGACGACGACGGCAATCGCACAGGCGCCACCTGGTCCGGCGCGACGGTGGGTTGGCGCTATGACGGGCTGAACCGGGTGACGGGCGTCGATCTGGGTGCCGAGGCCGTGACGCGCCACAGCTACGACCTGCTGGGCCGCCGCACCGCCACCACGCGCGGGGCCGCCAGCAGCACCTATGGCTATGACATTGCCGGCCAGCTGAAGACCCTCAGCCATGCCTGGTCCGGCGGGTCGCTGGCGGCCAGCTATGGCTACGACGATGCCGGCGGCCTGATCAGCGAGGCATTGGACAACAACGCTTTCCTGTGGCAGCCGGCCCCGACCTTGGCCAAGACCACAGCCTACGACCCCGCCTCGCCCATCAACGCCCTGACCAGGGTGGACGGGGTGGCGCAAACCCACGACGCACGCGGCAATCGCACGGGCGCGGCGGGCCGCACCTGGCGCTATGACACCCGCAACATGCTGACGGGTGCCAACGCGCCCGGCATGGCGGCGACCTATGGCTATTACCCGGAGGGCGGGCGCGCCTGGAAACAGGTCAACGGCGTCACGACGCTCTATCTGGAACTGGACGGGATCGAATGGGGCACCTACGACCCCGCCGGTACCCTGAAGGAACGCACCATCCGCGCGTCGGGCAATGGCGGTGCGGTCGTGGCCGTCCACGCCCCCGCCGGCGGCCTGATCCGCCTGCTGCCCAACCGCCAGGGCAGCGCCATCGGCTGGCTGCGGCCGGATGGCAAGCTGGGTGGTGCTTACACCTACGATGCCTATGGCAACAGCCCCCAGGCGGGAGCCGCCGGGCCACAGTTCCGGTATGCCGGGATGCGCTACGATGTCGAAACGGGCCTGTACCACACCCCCAACCGGGCCTACGATCCCCAGGATGGGAGGTGGATGCAGCTCGATCCGATTGGCATCAAGGATGGGCTGAACCGCTATGCCTATGTGAAGAACTCGCCGATTATGGGCGTGGACCCGACGGGGTTGTATGTCGATCAGATGGGGAACTGGTATCCGGGGACCGAAGAGGAAGCTGGGTATGCTTATAATCCACTAGCGAATCCGGGCACGACCGCTGCTATGATGATCGCTCCTGTAGCTGTCGCCGCAGGCCCAGGGGTCGCAGCTGCGGGTATTGGCTCTGTTCGCAATGCAATTGTTGTGCGCGAAGCATATCAGTTGGCCAAAGCTCCTATTGAATCAAGAGCGCTTGATATGGCACGAGCTGTACCTTGGAAGGATGCGGCAAGGTGGGCATCACAACAACGAGACCTTTTGCGTACAGAAATGCGCGGAAATTTAAATCGGTTCTGGAATTCGATATTTAGAGAGCGGCCATTCAATTTTGAAGAATCCTGGGAAAACCTGATCATGCGAGGGGCTTCTTCAGAGCAAGCTGCAAGACAAATTATTCACAAGGCGGCTCAGGGCTCTCGGCAATCGGTTGACAAGTTAATGGAAGCGGCCAAGAGGTATCTGGCGGCGGGTTTCGTTGGAACTCAGGCTGATAGTGAAAAGAAAGATGAAAAAATATCATGTACAGGCTCTCGCATAAAGAGGGAGGCATGCTAAAATGGATAAAGATTCTGAAAAAGGAAAATGGTGTTACTATATATTTTTGAATCCAATTTTCTTTCTTATGTCACTTAGCACTATCAACATAAGAATGACGGTAAGTTTTCTTTTTAAGAAAACTAAGCTTCCAATCTTCTGCAACAAAGGTTCTTCTGGAAAGATGTGGATATATATACCAGACTTTGGATATGGTGAAAGCAATGGTAAGGGGGTGCCATTTTGGGCGATGTACATCATGATGATGCCATTCCATAAAATTAGGATAAAATCTTCTTTTTTCTCTATAGAGGAAAGAAAAACGATGTTTAAACTAGATAATTATACGTATATAGCTTACACTAGCGACGATGGTGGTACGTGGATATTAGAAGACCGGAATGTATCAGCAAATCTGGCAATGGAATACATAAAAGATGCATTTGTCTCAACGGGAAGATTTTTTACAAAAGGAAAGATATTTTGAATTACATCTAGCATTACAGTTGCGCATTTCTTTTGATATAGGCAAACTTTGCCTGTGGCTGGTGAGCGCGTCGCCACGTTGACCATGCGATGATGAGGGTGGCTTGGATCTGGCATTGAGCCATCCTGGTTGCGATGCGCCTGATCTCCTGCATGGACCATCGGGGGGTGCCGACACGAAAGTGCATTTTAAGTACCGCTCGTGAGAACGAATAACGAACTATGCTGCGAAAATGGAGATAGGCCGGCGCAGTGGGCGCAATCCGCTTTCCGGTAGCGGATCAGCGCCCCAAACATAGTCACCTGTGAGACCGATATGTTCCCAGCCAAGGGGTGCGACATAGCGGATCAGTTCCGACTTGATGTCGGTGCCGCCGACTGCCAAGTGATCAAGGGCGGCTTGCAGATAACGGGCGTTCCAGAGAATGACAGCGGAGACCAGCAAGTTCATGCCCGACGCTCGGTAAGACTGGTTTTCGAAGCTGCGGTCGCGCATCTCGCCCAGCCTGTTGAAGAAGATCGCCCTGGCCAGGGCGTTGCGGGCCTCCCCTTTGTTGAGGCCGGCATTGGTGCGCCGGCGCAGGGCAGGATCACGCAGCCAGTCGAGCGTGGAGATCGTCCGTTCCACGCGCCCCAGTTCGCGCAGCGCCAGGGCGAGACCGTTCTGTCTGGGATAGGCTGCCAGGCGGCGCAGCATGGCCGACGCGGTGACGGTGCCCGACCGGATGGAGGCGGCCAGACGCAGCAGTTCGGACCAATGGACAGACAGATGCTCCAGATCGATCTCCCCGCCCACCAGGGGCTTGAGGCTGGACGGAGCCTCGTCGCCGGGGAAGAGGTAGAGCTTCCGGTCCTTCAGGTCGCGGATACGGGGCGCGAAACGGAAGCCCAATAGATGAAAGAGCCCGAAGAAGACATGGTCGGTGACGCCGCCCGTGTCGGTGTAATGCTCCTCGATGGCGAGACCGGTCTGATGGTAGAGCAAGCCGTCCAGCACATGCGGTGCTTCGCTGGCGGAAGCGGCGATGACCTTGGTGTGGAAGGGGCCATATTGGGGTCACGACATAGAAAGGGCGGAAAACCACGTTAAGCCAATGTCTCGGCATCAACCCGCCCTGTCGCATCCCTGTCTCGCTTGACGATCTCCGCCACCGTGTTCTTGCTGAGCCCCAGTTCCCTGCCGATCAGCCGATAGCTGCGTCCTGCGGCGACCAGCGCCAGCACCTTGGGCGCCAGCCGGTCGGATTTGGGCCGCTGTCCGGGCCTGCGCCCCAGCACTTTGCCCCGGGCTCTGGCAGCCGCCAAGCCCGACCGGACCCGCTCGCGCAACAGGTCGCGCTCGAACTCGGCGATCCCGGCCAGGACCGTGGCCAGCATGCGGCCGGTGGCTGTGCCCAGGTCGAAAGCCATGCCACTCATCGCGATCAGCGACACGCGGCGGGCCTCCAATTCCCGCAGCGTGTGCAGCAGGTCCATGGTACTGCGGCCCCAGCGCGACAGTTCCGTCACCAGTACGGCATCGATCTGCCGTGCCTGAGCCAGCGCCATCACCTTCTTCCGCTCTGCCCGGTCCAGTCTGGCGCCTGATCCGGTTTCCTTATAGATGCCGACAACCTCATACCCCGCCCGCAGGGCCAGGGTCAGCAGGTCCCGCTCCTGCCGCTCGCAGGACTGGTCGGCCGTGGACACGCGACAGTAGAGGACCACACGCTGTCCCAATTGAACCCTCCCGGCGGCATGACCCTATCTGCGGCGGAACGTCTGGGGCTTGTCGCGTATCGAACAGACATTACTCCAACTGGGACAGAACCGCCATGCCGCGCCGCAGCGTACTGACCGATGCCCAGATTGAGGCGCTGTTCGCGCTGCCCATGGCGGAGGCCGACCTGATCCGCCATTACACGCTGAGCCCGGCCGACATTGCCGTCGTGGCGCGTCGGCGGCGGCCTCACAATCAACTGGGCTTCGCTGTCCAGCTCTGTGCGCTGCGCTATCCGGGTCGGCTGCTGCGGCCCGGAGAACTGGTTCCGCCTCAGCTACTGTCCTTCGTCGCCGACCAGCTGGACCTGCCGCCCGACGCACTGGCGGAATATGCCACCCGGTCCCAGACCCGCTACGACCAGCTCGAAGCCCTGTACGCCATCTATGGCTACACCACCTTCTCGCAACCGATCCGGCGCGAGATCGGCAAATGGTTGCTGCCCGTCGCCTTGGCCACCACCAGCGGCATGATCCTGGCGGGCCTGCTGATGGAGGAACTGCGGCGCCGGACCATCGCGGCCCCCGCTGCCTCCACCATCGAACGCCTGGTGGCCGCCGCCCTGTTGCAGGCCGAGCGTCATGTCGAAAGGCAGATCGACGCCACCCTGACGGTGGAGCAGCGCGAGGGCGTAGACGGACTGCTGGCGGAACGCCCTGATACCGGCATGAGCCAATGATAAGCGACAACTCCTCAACCCTATAGGAAACAGAAGCACATGCACGGTGGATCGGGAGGCCAGCAGAACCAAGTGCGCGGTCCACAACCTCGTGCCGCGTTCTGCGCGCAGGGGCGTTGTGGGAGTGGTGATCCAACTCTATCGCCCACAGCGGGAGGGTGTCGCTGCGGTGATAGACCCGCCTGTGACACGTGTCACAGAATGGCCGCACAGCAATGCCCCATGGCATGCTGCGGATCCACGCCTATCCAGAACCGATGGCGAAATTCCGCTCCCAGCGGCATCAGCCATCAATTCATCAGGCAATGTCTCCACCCGGGGGGTTCAGCTTGCCCTTGATTGACACAGTGTGACTAAGCAAAAGTGGCTCAAGATAAACCCCCCGCGAAGCGTCAAGATCATCAGTTTGCCTCATGTAACAAGGGGGGCTGGCCGTCTCGACGAGATCGTGGGGGAATGCCAACCGCAACAGTTCGGCCGGTTAACGCGGGCATGTGACACGTTTCACAGATGGAGGTATGGGCTGACAAGCGGGGCCTTTGGTGACAGGCCGCACAGGGTGTCACCATCCCGGATGGCTCACCTTGTGGCCCTTGCTGGGAAACGTTCCACACCTCGCCCGTTGGATGCAGGCTGACAAGAGGGCGCCTTCGCTCCGCTCACCTGTGATCAAGACCTCAGCATCGCCTCCGCCGGGTTGAGCGGGGAGAGGGTGGAGCTGCGTCAGCCTTCCTTGTTCCCTGACGCAGCCATTCAGACCGTTACCACAGCGCCGAACGTCTCCAGCGGCAAGCGATCGACCCGTCCCTGCGCATTCCGCACCTGCCAGCCGACCCAGCGCCAGGCGTCGTCGCTAGCGGCAAGGATGTGGTTGTTGCCGGGCTCCCACACGGCATGGCCGGGACGGCCGTGGGTGCGCCAGACGAGATGGACGCGGAGAAGGCTTCCATTCGCCGCATCCCAAACCCGCACCGTCCCGTCATGTCCGGCGGAGAGCAGGCAGCCTCCGTCAGGGGACCAGGCGCAGGCAGAGACCGCGCCTCCATGTCCCGTGAGGGTGGAGAGAAGGCTTCCGTTCGCCGCATCCCAAACCCGCACCGTCCCGTCATCACCGGCGGAGAGCAGGCGGCCCCCGTCAGGCGACCAGGCGCAGGCACGGACCCAGCCTTCATGGCCCGTGAGGGTGGAGAGAAGGCTTCCATTCGCCGCATCCCAAACCCGCACCGTCCCGTCATGTCCGGCGGAGAGCAGGCGGCCCCCGTCAGGCGACCAGGCGCAGGCATTGACCCAGCCTTCATGGCCCGTGAGGGTGTGGAGAAGGCTTCCATCCGCCGCATCCCAAACCTGCACCGCCCTGTCCATCCCGGCGGAGAGCAGGCGGCCCCCGTCAGGCGACCAGGCGCAGGCCTGGACCCAGTCTTTATGGCCGGTGAGGGTGTGGAGAAGGCTTCCGTCCACCGCATCCCAAACCCGCAGCGTCCCGTCAGATCCGGCGGAGAGCAGGCGGCCCCCGTCAGCCGACCAGGCGAAAGCATAGACCGCGCCTTCATGGCCGGTGAGGGTGGAGAGAAGGCTTCCGTCCGCCGCATCCCAAACCCGCAGCGTCCCGTCCACACCGGCGGAGAGCAGGCGGCCCCCGTCAGGCGACCAGGCGCAGGCCTGGACCCAGTCTTTATGGCCGGTGACGGTGTAGAGAAGGCTTCCGTCCGCCGCATCCCAAACCCGCACCGTCCCGTCCACACCGGCGGAGAGCAGGCGGCCCCCGTCAGGCGACCAGGCGCAGGCCTGGACCCAGTCTTTATGGCCGGTGA
>JAIXTS010000100.1 GCA_027483805.1 Azospirillum sp.
ACATAGACATATTGATACGCGGCCATGGGGGCATCCTTCAGATAAGCGTCTGCAAAAGGTTTGCGGGCCTTGTACCGCAGCAGGGCGCGGGGTGCAATCGGGGGGTGGGGTTAGAAGAGCGGCAC
Organism: Azospirillum sp.; assembly: GCA_027483805.1. Taxonomy (GTDB): domain Bacteria; phylum Pseudomonadota; class Alphaproteobacteria; order Azospirillales; family Azospirillaceae; genus Niveispirillum. The sequence goes on from JAIXTS010000100.1 coordinate 126, forward strand.
GGAGAGGGAGCGCGCGGCGGCGATGATTTCCTTGTCGAAGGTTGCCAGCGGGATGCGCCTATCCAGCGCCAAGGCCAGATAGCTGGCATCATAGACGGTCAGCCGGTGCCTGGCGGCCAACTCGACCAAGCTGTCCATCGCCATCGGATGCGTCGGAACGTCATAGTGGATGGGGAGTTGGCTTATGTCGCGCAAAGCCCCTGATCGGAAAGCCGCACTGATCCGGCGGCGACGCTCTGCATTGATCAAGGCATTGGTGATTTCATACCGCAACAGTATCGGCGCGTGCGCCCCGTTTGCCGTGAGCTCCGCGTAAAGACCACGGGTCGCCTCTGTGGCCTCATCCGGCAGGAACCATGTCAGCAGTATCGAACAATCAATGACGAAACTCACCGACGCCCCTCATCCCGAAGGGACTTACGTTCTTCGTCGGTGAACGGGGCAACCCCTTCTGTACGCGCACGCTCCCGCATCCGATGCCAAAGTTCATCCCAGTTGGTGGACTTGTTCCCGGCATCGACCCGCATTGGTGCCACAGGCGTCACCCGTGCCACCGGGCGGCCATGGTCGGTGATCAAGGTCTCCTCTCCCCGGCGGGCGCGGTCGATCAGGCGCCCGAACTGCATCGCTGCTTCTGCGGCCGAAAGCTCTTCTTCCATGCGGCACCTTCGAGCTTGGTCATCCAGAATATGAACCTGTTTGGCCTGGCCGCAAAGGGCGGATCCACCGGGCCGAACGGAGTTGGCGAAGTGATCACTCCGAATGGGTGCGGCCTACGCAACGCTGTGAAACATGATTTTGTGTTTGTTTCGGAGTTGGCCTTTATCGAACTCCGAAAGGACCGGTCTACGCAACAGTTTGCAACGCAATTTAAGCCCGTGCACCGCGGAGTTTGCGACCATCGATTGATAGGGAATAGAGCGGTGTCGTTGATTGAAACACTTTACCATGATTGAGACGAAATTGCAGCCCAGTCGTGTTTTGGGGCAGCGTGACCTGCTCCCCAATGTGTGTCGGGCTGCAAAGAGCAGAGCAGGCCCGCCGCTCACTGACACCAAACGTCGCCCGCAGATAGGGGAAAGTCCGGCGCAATGCCGCGGGCCTTACCACTTTGTTCCCGCCACCTCGCGCAACATGGCGTTGTCCAGCATCGCCTCGGCCAAAAGCTTCTTCAGACGACTGTTCTCATCCTCCAAGCCCTTCAGACGCTTGGCCTCCGACACGTCCAGGCCACCATATTTCGAGTCCCAGGCGTAGAACGTCGCCTCCGATATCCCATGGCGCCGGCAAATATCCGCCGTCTTATGCCCAGCCTCCTGTTCCCGGAGGATCCCGATGATCTGCTCGTCGCTGAAACGGCTCTTCTTCATTACATAGCCTTCCTCGGTCAGGAGGACTCTACTTCACAGCGGGGACATTTGCAGGGAGCAGGTCAGCCCCTCCCAACCCCCTATCCCATTTCCCCCACGCCAACCCCGCCAAATTCCTGTAACATGTAGGTAGAGAGCCACGCCCCAGGGAGCCAGCACAATGGGCATGTTCGACTTCCTGAAGGTGGATGTCGTTGAGAAGGTGAAGGTGCCGAAATATACGGCGCACCTGAATATCGACGGCAAGGAGTTGACGGTGGCCGATCTGGGGATCAATTCGGTCACCGTTGCGGGGGCCAAGCTGAAGGTGGGGCAGTCGGTCAGTTTCGATCTGGCGCTGAAGGACCCCAAGCAGAGCCTGAAGCTGAAAGGGGCCGGAACGGTGGCGGCGGTGGACAAGAAGGCCGGCACCAAAATCAATTTCACCAGCCTGCCGGAAGACAGCAAGAAGGCGGTCGCTTTGTTCCTGGCCCGGCTGGCCATTACACGCTGAGATGACCCATCGCTTCTGCACCCTGATCACGGCCAGCCTTCTGGCCGCCGCAGCCATGATCATTGGGCCCCCGGCCCAGGCCGAGCGGCCGGCGGCACCGGCCCCGCCCGAGCATGGGCGCGGGTTCGGCAAACTGCCCTGGCAAAGCTGGATGGACCCGGCCATCGCCCGACCGCGCCCGACGCCGGAACGCCGCGACCGCATCGTCTATGCCTTCGATGCGCCATCACGCGGGCTGCTGAAGATCGATCTGGAATTGTCGCGCCTGTGCCGCCAGGGGCGGTTCCAGCAATTGATCAACCTGCATTACCGCGCCTTCGGCCCTGATGAGCGCCCCTGGGGCGTCGCCTATGGCCGCATGGCGGTCAATCTGTACGACCCCACGCGGCGGCGCGACGAGGGGCTGGTCTATTTCTTCAAGGGCCAGGAAAGCAGCAATTGCAACGTCTTCACGGCGCGTCAGGACGATCTGCGCCGTTTCTATATCGGCCCCTGATCCGGCGCCGCGGTGCCACCAACCGATCAGCGCAGCAGCGTCACCATATCGACCCCATCGGCGGCCAGCCGCAGGCTCTGCGTACTGTCCGGCACACCTTCCACCAGAACCTTCATCTTGCGCAGATGACAGGACCGCAACTGCCGTGTCAGCCGCGCATGCGCCTGTTGGTCACCGTAATCAAGGATGTTGTAGGACAGCGACACCATCCCGACCCGGTTGCCCATGGGATCCAGCGTATAATCGAGACTGGGCAATTCCAGTCCGATGCCCCAGCAATAGGGCCCCAGGGTCTGCACCATGCCGCCGATGCGGGAACTGGCAATCCCCGGCGGCGTGCGGGTGAGATGCAGCAGGACACGTTCGCGCAGTTCAACCGGCAGATTGCGGACTACATCGACATAACGGTCCAGCAAACGGGGCAGCATCAGGTTTTCGAACTTCACCGGCACGATCAGCTTGCATTTGCGCTTGCGCAGGTCACGCCAATCGATGGCGACGGACAAGGTGACGAGATCGGCCTCGAAGCTGGCATTGACGTCATCACTGACCGTCGCGACGGCCGCCGCGATCTGCTGACGCCAGGGATAGGCCAGTTCGGCAATCTGCATCGGCAGCGCGAATCCCTCGGGACGCACCACCTGCCGCGGGTCCAGCGACGCCTTTGACATGGCATCGCGCAGCAGCGTCTGGGTGTAGCGGCGGCTCTCCTCCCGCCGTGTCACCAGCTTGCGCACCAGGAAATCCGCCAGATCCTGCTCTGGATTTTCGGGCAGGTCGGAGGCCCGCACGGTCGTGACCGCCGATTCGACACGCCCGTCCGCTGTGCCGGAACCCAGCAGGCGGAGCCGAACCTTGTCGGCGATCATCTGTGCCTTCAGGCTTGCCTCCGGCTCGGACAGGGCGGCAAAGCTGATCACGAAGCTTTCGTCCGGCATGCGTTGTACCTGATCGCCGGGTTTCAGCGATTGACGGATCGTCTGCTCGGCGATTGCCAGGGCCTGTTCACGCATATGGCCCCAGCGCTCCCCGAACGTGGACCGCATGTCGTCCAATCCGATGATCTGCACACGCCCGGCCAGAACGGCGCCCCCTTCCGCCAGCGTTTGCTGAATGGCGGCCAAACCGTCGCCGTTGCGCGGCAACAGGGGATCAAACGGGCTGAAGGTCACCATACGCATGACCTTGCCGCCGATTTCTCCCATCGGCTGCCCACGAAGCTCGACATCCACCAGCCCGCCCTGTCCGGTGCGAACCCGCGCGGCGCTGCGCTGTTCACATTCATTGCGCAGGCCGTTTTCCAACCTGGCGGCGATCGTGGGCCAGTCCTGCCGTGTGAACAGCACCGACAGATGCTGGCCCATGAGCTCTTCCAGCGGCCGTTCGCACAGACGTGCCGCCGCCGGGTTGGCCAGGATGATGCGCGCGTCCTGCGTCAACATCAGCAATGGCAAGTGAATATTGGCAATGACGGCGGACAGCATACGTTCCGTCGTCGCCTTGGCATTGGCCTGCTTCGCCTCCTCACTGACATCGCGGGCAACCGCCAGAAAGATCGGTTGCGGACGATGGCGCTGCCCGAGATCGATGCCCTGCCCGAGCAGGCGCAGACGCCGCGGCCGCCCCCGGGCCGTCACGCAAACCTCAATGTCCAGGACGGTACCCTGGGTCAAACTGCGGACGATCGCCGGCCCCGGATCGGATTGCCCGTCGACGGGCATCAGCAAGGAACCGGGAAGGTCGGCCATGCTCTGCAGTTCGCGCGAACAGAGCTGTGCAAACGCAGCATTGCAGAAGGCCAGCGACAGATGTCCCGACTTTTGCCACCAGGCGATGATCGGGGCCGGGAATTGTTTGAATAGTTCGTTGATGGTCGAAACCGACTCCGACATGAACGCTTTCCCTCTTGATCTGCCTGGAACCGGTATCCTCGACCCCTCAGTTGGAGCGTCAGTGTAATATGACTCTTATTAATTTAAGATATATATAAATATTCATTAACACACCAGTCCACAAGATGGACCCAGACAGGTACCGCCGCGGCCACCGCAAAGCGGCGTCCCGTCTGACGCATCCCAGCGCCCCAAGCTCGGCACTTCAATTCGGGCGCCGACCCCTCTATATAGGCGCCTCAGCCGGGCGCCCCCCGCACCCATTGTGGAGCGGGGGGCGTTTTGCCGCGACCATATCGCCCTTCCCGCCCGAAAAAGACGGTCCGACTGATCATG
>JAIXTS010000015.1 GCA_027483805.1 Azospirillum sp.
GTAAAACGACCGGTATCGCCGAATACCTCGTACCGGAAACGGCTGGTGGCACGTCCCGCCTTGGCCCAGGCCCGCTTGGCGGCTTCCAGCATGGGCAGCGGGCCGCAGATATAAAGCTCTCCTGCAGGTGACAAACGCGCAATGGCAGCGTCCAGGTCGATAATGGCACCCTGGTCCTGCGCATGCGCCGACAGCCGATCGCCCAGCACGGCCCGCAGCGGGTCTAGGAAGGGCATGGAACCCAGGCTCTGCCCCCCATACTCCATGCGCAGATCGGCGCCGCGCGCGGCCAGCGCCAGGGCCATGCCATAGATCGGGGTAACACCGATACCGCCTGCCAGCAGCAGGTAATCCGGTGCGCGCCATGACAGGTCGAACCGGTTCTCCGGCGTGGTGATGCGCACCTTGTCACCCACCTTCAGGCCGAACATGTAGCGCGACCCGCCCCGGCTGTTGGGATGCAGCTTCACGCCCACGGCCACCCGTCCGGCGGCAGCGTCCGGCAGGCAGGAATAGGTACGGATGGCGGGACCGCTGGCAATGGCCGCACGGATAGCGATATGCGATCCGGGGTCAAAGGCCGGCATCGGGCTGCCGGCGGCAAATTCGAAGCGACGCACACCGTCGGCAATATCATCGGCGGCGGTAACCGTGGCGTCCATCCAGACGGCATCATTCTTCATTATCATTTCCTCCCAAGGGGAATGGTCAGCCGGCAACAAGTGCCAGGGCAGGGAACCGGCGCAGTGCGGCGTTGCCGCCCTCCATCACCTGTTCCAGATTGCGCCGCGCCAGCCGCGCATGTTCGCGGGCCACCGCTTCCGCCCGCGCCCCTTCGCGCAGGCTGATCGCCTCCACCATGGTGCGGTGCTGCGCCTGGGCCAGAATCAGCGAATGCGGCACCACCGCTAATCCCGGCTTGTCCAGGAACGCGCTGGGCGACGCGAAGGGCAGGCGGGTGATACGGTCAATCTCCCGCTCGATGGTCTCGCTGCCCGACAGGCCGGACAGCAGCGCATGGAACTCCGCGTTCAGTGCTGTATAGCGGTCCAGCGGCGGATTGGTCGGGTCCAGGGCAATGACCGCGTCAATGGCGTCCATCACGCGGTTGATGGCGATCATCCGCCGCGGCTCCACCCCGCGCTCCGCCGCCAGCCGCGCGGCCGTGCCCTCCAGCACGCCGCGCAGCTCTATGGCATCGATGGCTTCTTCCAGGGTGAAGCGGCGGGGCATATGCCCGCCCGCCGGCACCCGCTCCAGCAGGCCTTCCTGCTCCAGCCGGGCCAGGGCGGCGCGGATGGGGGTGCGGGAAATGCCCAGCCGTTCGGCCAGCCCCGGTTCCGACAGACGCTCTCCCGGCTCCACATCCCCGCGCAGGATCAGGTCGCGGATACCGGCAAGCGCGCGCACCGTCTGCGCGGCATCCTTGTTATAGCTCATGGTGGCCGCTCCCTATTCCGCGGCCAGGGCCGGCCGGGTTTCCCGGTCGATCATCCGGTCGATCAGGCGCCGTGCCCACATCGATCCGGCATCGATATTCAGGTTGTAGAAAATATGGCCGGGATTGGCGTCGATGGCCTTCTGTTGGGCTTCCAGGATATGTTCATCCTCACGGAAGATGCCGGCGACGCCTTCACGGATTTTATGGGTCCGGGCCTGATTGTGGATGTCGAAATTCCGCGCGAACGCCCAGAAATAGTGGCAGGTGGTTTCAGTTTCCGGGGTCAGACAATTGATCACACGGCCATCCACACCCTTGGACCGGTCGCCTTCCGGCGCGCCCGTGCCCGTGGGGGCCACTCCCACCTCGATGATGATGGTCGACGGGGCGGTGAAATTAATGATCTGCCAGCGATCAACATGGTCCTTTCGACCCAGATTGTCGGCCCAGAAGGGCGGCGCCTCAATATCCACCATCCAGCGGGTGATGGTGGCCGTCGCGTCGGAATGGGTGGCCGTGAACGGCGCTTCAGCCACGGCACTGTTCCCGATGGAGCCGCCATGCACGAAGGTCTCATGCGTCAGGTCCATCAGATTATCGACCACCAGCCGGTAATCGCACCTGGCATGGATGACCTTGCCATCGGCGGCCCAGGCCGGATCATTGTTCCAATGGATATCGGGGATCAGCGCCGGGTCGGCCAGGGCCGGGTCACCCGGCCAGATCCACAGGAACCGGTAGCGCTCGACCAGCGGATAGCTTTTCACGCAGGCCGACGGGTTGATCGTATGTTGCGACGGCATGTATACACATCGCCCGGTATCATCATATGCCAGCCCATGATAGCCACAGACCACCCGGTCCTCCTCCAACCGGCCCAGCGACAGGGGCAGCAGCCGGTGCCAGCAGGCATCGGCCAGCGCGACCGGTGAACCATCCAGTTTCCGGTACAAAACCACATGTTTGCCGCAGATCGTGCGCGGCAGAAGCTTGCGCCCCACCTCCACATCATAGGCAGCGACATACCAGGCGTTCAGCGGAAAACTCTGGGCCATCTTTTCTTCTCCCCTAATTCTGTATCTTGATCTTAAAAGCTGTATACAGCTTTTTTAGGCGCGAGTCGATGGGGCGACATCACCGCCCCGGTCAGAAATCAGTGGTTTCAGGTGACCTCAACCCTCGCCGTCGCCATCACCGCCGGCAAACTGGAACCCGTCCAGCAGGGCCAGCAGGGCGCCCCGTCCGGCGGCTCCCAGCGCCACGGTCAGTTCCTGTTCATAGGCATCGTGCCGGGCCTGGATTTCCCGCATCCGCTCCTGCCCGTGATCGGTCAGGTGCAGGCAGTAGGACCGGCGGTCGGCAGGAGAGGGGGAGCGGACCAGCAGGTCGCGCCCTTCCAGCCCGTCCAGCAACGGCACCAGATTGGCCCGCTTCAGACCCAGCGCGTCGCTGATCTGCGACTGGCTGAGGCCGGGATTGTCGCGGATGACCGTCAGGATGGCGAACTGAGTCGGGCGGATATCGAATTCCGACATGAACTGCGTGAACAGGGTGAACGCTGCGATCTGCGCCCGCCGCAACCTGTAACCCACAGATCCCTGCAGGGCCGATAGATCGATGCCGCTGCGATCATCCATTCCACTCACTCCACCATTCCGCTTTTGCCGGTGCAACCTACCGTCATGTTACGCGGAATTCGAGGGATTCATGTCATCCGCCGCCTGTTGACGCAGCAGATGCTTCTGCACCTTGCCAGAACCGGTCCGCGGCAGGGTGCTGGTGATGATCACGCGCTGTGGCCGCTTGTACCGGGCGCAGCGCCCGTCCAGATGCGCCATCACCTGTTCCGGCGTCACGGCATGGCCGGCGCGCGGCACGATATAGGCCCAGCCCACCTCGCCCCAGCGCGCGTCGGGCACGCCGATGACGGCCACCTCCGCCACACTGTCCAGTTCAAGGACGGCAGCCTCCACCTCCGCCGGATAGACATTCTCCCCGCCGGAAATGAACATGTCCTTCTTGCGGTCGACCAGATAATAGAAACCGTCCGTGTCCCGCCGCGCCGCGTCACCGGTGCGCAGCCAGCCGCCCTGATCCGCCAGGGTCGGCAGTTCCGGCCGGTTCCAGTATCCGGGCGACAGGTTGGGCCCGTTGATCCAGATTTCGCCCACGTCCCCGTCCGGCACATCCTGGCCATCATCATTAACCAGCCGCAGCCGCAGCGTGGGGCCGGGAAGGCCCGCCGATCCGGCCTTGGCCACGATGCGGGCGCGGTCGGAAATCGGCATGCCCAGCACGGTTCCCGCCTCGCTCATGCCATAGCCATCGGCGATGGTGATACCATCATCGCTGAACCGCTGGATCAGGGCCGCCGGCATGGGGGCGCCACCTGTACACAGGGCGACCAGCCGGCGCAGGCGGGCCGGGTCATAGTCGGGATGCTGGCGCAGGGTCTGTGCCATCTGCGGCACGCACATGTAATGGGTCACGCCCAGGTCAGGATCCGACAGGCGGGCCAGCGTCACCGCCGGGTCGAAGCCGCGCGACAGGATCAGGGTGCCGCCCTGCGCCAGGGGCGTGCGAACCATGGTCACCAGCCCGACCACGTGGAACAGCGGCATGTCGCACAGGACAACACTGTCGGCGTTCACCCGGTTCATCAGGCTGAAATTCACATTCGTGAAGAACAGGTTGCTTTCGGTCAGCAAGGCACCCTTGGGCCGCCCCGATGTGCCGGAGGTGAAGAGAAGTGTTGACGGACGGTCAGCGGTCAGCATGGATGCCGGCCGCACCGGTGTCATGCTTTCCCAGGCCGTGAAAGCCTCGGCCATATCCATGACCCGCGTGGCGGCCAATCCCGCGGCCGACCGCTGCGCCGCTTCCATGAACTCCGCATCGGCCAGCAGCAAGGCGGGACTGGCGTCGGCCACCTGAAAGGCCAGTTCCGGGACCGTCAGACGCCAGTTCAGGGGGGCAAAGATCGCGCCCAGTCGGGCCGCCGCCAGATGCAGGATCGGCATGGCGACATCGTTCCGCCCCATCACCGCGATGCGCTGGCCATCCGCATCCCCCAGCAGCGATGACAGCCAGGCGCAGCAGCGGTTCACCGCCTGATCCAGGGCCGCATAGGTGTACCGGCGTCCCCCGACCAGATCGATGATTGCGATCCGGTCGGGCTGTGCCGCCGCCTGAAACGCCAGCGGATCAGGGGCGGGAAGATGGGCGGTGGTCATGGGACAGCCTTTGGCAAAACCGGAACAGACCGCGGGTCTTGTCTCACCTGCCGCGTGACAGGACCCGCGCCTCTTGACGATCAACCCCGCTTGTATGCGCCCAGGCCGGGCTTGTAGCTCTTTTCGTCGATGAACTGACGAATGCCTTCCTTGCGACCGTCATTGTCGTAGGAATTGGCGGCCTCCTGCGCGCGGACCAGGAAGTCCTCGGCATTGTCATAGGTCATTTCCTTGACCCGGCGCACGGCATCCTTGGTGGCCTTCAGCGCCACCGGATTCTTTTCCAGCAGGACCTTGGCAATCTCCGTCACCCGGTCCTTCAACTGGGCCAGCGGCACCGCCTCGTTCACCAGACGCCATTCGGCGGCCTTCTTGCCGTCAATGGCCTCACCCGTCATGGCGTGATACATGGCGTCGCGCATCGGGATCAGGTCGACGACCACCTTGGTGGCACCGCCGCCCGGCAGGATGCCCCAGTTGATCTCCGACAGGCCGAACTTCGCCTCCTCCGCCGCGATGGCCAGGTCGCAGGAATAAAGCGGGCCGTAGCCACCGCCGAAGCACCAGCCATTGACCATGGCGATGGTCGGCTTCTGGTACCAGCGCAGGCGCCGCCACCAGCCATAGCTTTCCCGCTGGGCCTGACGGGTGGCACCCAGGCCCTTGGCCTCCGTCTCACGGAAATATTCCTTGAGGTCCATGCCGGCCGACCAGGCGGTGCCTTCGCCCGACAGGACCAGGACGCCCACATCGTCGCGGAATTCCAACTCGTCCAGAACCTCCATCATGCGGCGGTTCAGGGTGGGGCTCATGCAGTTGCGCTTGTCCGGACGGTTGAAACGGACCCAGGCGATGCCGTCGATGACATCAAAGGCGACAGTGTCAGCGGTGCTCATCATGTTCATCCTGAAAGGGGAATTTATCAGATCGGAAAATGGCCGGGCAGCGTTTCCAGCGTGATCCAGCGCAGTTCGGTGAAGGCATCGATCCCGGCCTTGCCGCCGAACCGGCCATAGCCGCTGTCCTTGACGCCGCCGAACGGCATCTGTGCCTCGTCATGCACCGTGGCGCCGTTGACATGGCAGATCCCGGACTGGACCCGCCGGGCCAGACGCAGGCCGCGCGCCGCGTCGCGGGTGAAGATGGCGGCGGAGAGGCCATAGTCGGTATCGTTGGCGGTGCGGATGGCCGCATCCTCGCCATCCACGCGCACGATGGTGGTCACAGGCCCGAAGCTCTCCTCGGCATAGATGCGCATGGCCGGCGTGACATGGTCCAGAATGGAAGCCGACATCAGCGTGCCCCTGGTCGGGTTCGGCTGATACAGCGTCGCCCCCTTGGACACGGCATCATCGATCAGGGACTGGATGCTGTTCACGGCATGCGGATCGACCACGGACCCCAGCGGCGTCTTACCCTCGCGCGGGTCACCGGCCACCAGGGTGGCGGCCTTGGCGGCGAATTTCTCGACAAAGGCGTCGGCGACCTTGCTGTCCACCACGATACGTTCGGTGGACATGCAGATCTGGCCGGAATTGAAGAAGGCACCGAAGGCAGCGGCCTTCACCGCTTCGTCCAGGTCGGCATCGTCCAGCACCACGAACGGCGCCTTGCCGCCCAGTTCCAGCAGCACAGGCTTCAGGTTACGGCCGGCGCGTTCGGCGATGATGCGGCCCACGCGGGTGGACCCGGTGAAATTGATCCGGCGCACAGAAGGATGGTCGATCAGCGCGCCGACAATGGCACCGGCATCCTCCGGGGCGTTGGTCACGACATTGACCACGCCCGCCGGGAAACCGGCATCGGCCAGCGCCGCGCCGATCAAGGCATGGGTGCGCGGGCACAGTTCGGACGCCTTCAGGATGACGGCATTGCCACAGGCCAGTGCGGTTGCCACGGCCCGCACGCCCAGGATCACTGGCGCGTTCCAGGGCGCGATGCCCAGAATCACGCCCACGGGCTGCCGCACTGCCATCGCGATGCAGCCCGGCTTGTCGGATGGAATGACCTCCCCATTGATCTGGGTGGTCAGCGAGGCCGCCTCGCGCAGCATGGAAGCGGCCAGCGTCACGTTGAACCCGGCCCAGCCGGCGGTGGCACCCGTTTCGGCGGCCATGGCAGCAATGAAGTCCGGCATGCGCGCCGTCAGGGCATCGGCCGCCTTCAGCAGCAGGGCGCGGCGGGCATTCGGGCCGGTTTCGGACCAGGCGGGAAGCGCGGCGGCGGCGCTGTCGGCGGCGTCCCGTGCATCGTCGACGCTGGCAGCGGCGGCTATGCTGGCCACGTCACCGGTCAGCGGGTTCAGGCGGGTAAAGGTGCGGCCGTCGGCGGCCGGACGGGTCTTGCCGCCGATCAGCAGGGCGGCATCCAGATGCGTGCTCATGCGCCATTTCCTCCCGGAAGGGCCGTTGGCCCGTTATTTAGTTATGATGTATAACATTATTGAGGGCGATGCAAGAGGGAACGTTGCATTGACGCCTCCTGCCGCTGCGGGATGTCACCGCATCCGCTCAACCCATCCCGTTGGATGGCAAGGCTCCCCAAGGGGGCTGGGGCAATTAGAAACATCAACGCCAACACTTGTCCAATAAAATGATTATGCATAATAACAAGATTCTGTATAGTGGTGTGGAGTTCATTGAAAGCCCCCGGGACGAGGGGCTGTAACGGGAGGTTACTCATGGGCGCACCCGCCCGATCCGAGCCGCGCGGCGGCATCACGCTGTTCCTGTGTTTTCTGATCGCACTGCTGGAAGGCTTTGATATCCAGGCCATCGGCGTCGCCGCCCCCTACCTGATTCCTCAGCTTGGCCTGACCCCAGGCCAGGCGGGCGTGGTGTTCGGGGCCGGCATGGCGGGTCTGGTGCTGGGCGCCGTTACCGGCGGCTGGCTGGCCGACCGCATGGGGCGCAAGGGCCTGCTGATGGTCTGCGTCGCCATTTTCGGCCTGTTCACCCTGGCCACTCTGGTGGCTACCGGGCCTGTATCCCTGGGGGCCTACCGCTTCCTGGCGGGGGCCGGCATGGGGGCCGCCATGCCCAGCCTGGTGGCGGTAGCCCTGGAAATCGCGCCGCCCGAACGCCGGACCCGCACAATCACCCTGATGTTCTCCGGCATGCCGGCGGGCGGTGCGCTGGCCGCCCTGTTCGCGGCGGGCCTGCTGGAACAATATGGGTGGCATTCGATTTTCCTGGCCGGCGGTGTGCTTCCGCTGCTGCTGCTCCCCGCCATGTGGGTGCTGATGCCGGACAGCCGGTCGCCGGCCACGGCCCATGCAGGTCGCCCCGGCGCCGCCAAGGCTCTGTTTGGCGAGGGGCGGCTGCTGATCACGCTGCTGGCCTGGTTCACCTTCGGCATGACCCTGCTGGTGCTCTATCTGCTGCTGAACTGGCTGCCGTCCCTGGTCGCGGCCAAGGGTCTGGGTGGGGTTGGCGGGGCCGGTGCGGCCTTCGCCTTCAATGCCGGCAGCATTGTGGGCGCCCTTGGAATTGGCTTCCTGGTTGATCGGCTGGGCCCCCGCATCCCCATCATCACCGCATATCCCTGCCTGGCACTGGCCATGTTCGGGCTGGCCGGGGCGGAGAGTCTGGGACCGGTGCTGGTGCTGGCCGGGCTGGCGGGGTTCTTCCTGCTGGGCGCACAATATTCGCTCTATGGCATCATCCCGCTTTATTATCCGGGGACAGTGCGCGGGCTGGCGACCGGGGCGTCCATCGCCGTCGGCCGGCTTGGCTCCATCGCCGGTCCGCTGGTGGCGGGCCACCTGCTGGGCCAGGGCTGGGGGCCGGCCGGTGTGGCCATGGCCATGGTGCCGGTGGTCCTGGCCGCCGGTGTCTCCGCCTCTGTCATGACCATCCGCGGCCGGTATATCGACGCCTGATATCTGCGGGGCAGGGGGTTTCTATCCGGCCGCCCCCTGCCGGAAGCGTCCGGGCGAACATCCCACCCGGCCCGTGAAGAACCGGTTGAAATAGGCCGGGTCGCTGAAGCCCAGCTCAAATGCCACCTCTGCCACACCCAGATCACTGTACAGAAGGCTGCGCTTGGCCTCGGCCAGCAGCCGGTCATGCAGAAGGTCGATGGGCGGGTGGCCCGTGACGGCGATACAGGCGGCGCGCAGACGCCCCGGTGTCACGCCCAGGGCATCGGCGAATTGTGCAACGCCCCATCCCGCCCTGTACTGTTCCTCGATCAGGTCGCGGTAGCGCGCAACCAGGGCCGCCCGTGGCCCGCGCGCCGCCCCGCCACCGCCCGCCGACAGGCGCGCCGCCCGCCAGGCATGAACCAGCAGCGCCATCAGCGCCGCCTCCACCAGCAGCGACCGCCCCACACCACCGCCGGCCATTTCCGCCTCCAGCAGGGCGGCAAGCCGCAGGCAGTCCGCCCCCTCCTCACCCAGCGGTACCGCCGCCGCCCGGCCGAACAACTCGCCCAGCCCCGGTTCCCGCCGCACCAACCCGCGCAGCATCGGCTCCACAAAGGTCACCACATGTCCCTGGCTGTCGGCATCCCAATGGAACCCATGCACCTCCCCCGCCGGGATCAGCAGCAGGCACGGCGCCCGGTAGGAATGCCGCTCCCCAGCGGCCAGCAGTTCCCCGCCGCCCGTGGCGATGACGAATACATGATTGAGGTCGGCATGGGCGTGCGGCTGGATCTGCCAGCCGCTGGGCTGGCTGCGCCGTTCCAGGGTTTCGGCATGGATGAAATGTTCATCCGCCTTGGCCTCCGCCTCCCCGTACAGGAAGAAGCGCGGCACGGGATTGCTGGCTTTCCGGTTCATGCGGTGCAGCATGGCAAAGGGGCGATGAAAAATCCAATTTTTTGATGGATGCGTGTCCTGTGCCAATGGTTCGCCGACGCTATCATCCAGTCAACAGCCAATAAAACATCAGGGAGAAGGATCGTGATGCGCACCCAGGTCGCCATCATCGGTGCCGGGCCTGCCGGATTGCTTCTGGCCCATCTTTTGTACAAGGCGGGTGTAGAATGCGTGATCCTGGAACGGCGTGACCGGGCCTATGTCGAAAGCCGCATCCGCGCCGGCATTCTGGAACAGGTGACGGTCGATCTGCTGCGTCAGGTCGGGGTTCATCAGCGTATGGACCGCGAAGGCCTGCCGCATGAAGGTTTCGCCCTGTCCACCGATGGCGACAATACCCGCATCGACATGAAGGCGCTGACCGGCAAATCCGTTATGGTCTATGGCCAGACGGAGGTGACGCGCGACCTGATCGACGCGGCCGTCCACCGCGACATCCCGCTGCTGTTCGATGCGGAGAATGTGGCCCTGCACGAGGTGACCAGCGCCCGGCCCCGTGTCACCTTCCGTCATGACGGGGTGGACCGTACCCTGGAATGCGATTTCATCGCGGGCTGCGACGGGTTCCATGGTGTGGCGCGGGCCAGCATCCCCGCTGATGTCCTGCGCACCTTTGAACGGGTCTATCCGTTTGGCTGGCTGGGCGTGCTGGCCGATGTGCCGCCGTGCGACCATGAACTGATCTATGCCAGCCATGAACGCGGTTTCGCGCTGGCCTCCATGCGCTCCAACACCCGCTCGCGCTATTATGTGCAGGTGGCGAACACGGAGAAGGTGGAGGATTGGTCCGACGACCGGTTCTGGGATGAACTGTGCCTGCGTCTGGGCGGTGACGTCGCGCCGCGTGTGACGCGCGGTCCGTCGATTGAAAAATCCATCGCGCCGCTGCGCAGCTTCGTGGCTGAACCCATGCGCCATGGCAACCTGTTCCTGGCCGGTGACGCCGCCCATATCGTGCCGCCCACCGGGGCCAAGGGTCTGAACCTGGCGGCCACCGACGTCGCCTATCTGGCCGACGGGCTGGCCGATCATTATCGGGGCAACAGCGCCGGGATTGACGCCTATTCCGCCCGCGCCCTGGCCCGGGTGTGGAAGGCCGAACGTTTCTCCTGGTGGTTCACCAGCCTGATGCACCGGTTCCCGGAAACCGACGCGTTCGGCCGGCGCATGCAGATCGCCGAACTGGGCTATCTGCGCGGCTCCCACGCGGCGCAGCAGTCGCTGGCGGAGAATTACGTGGGCCTGCCGCTGCACTGAGATCGGGTCGTGGATCAGGTCGAGGGCGCAAGCCCGATCCCTGACAGAACAGGCTTTCAATCCATTCCTGTCAGGGCTCGGCTCCGGCTTGACCTGACCTACAATTGTCCATGGGACGGATACAAATGGCTGGCAAGATTTACCCCGACGCCAAGTCGGCGCTGGACGGTCTGCTGTTCGACGGCATGACCATCATGTCGGGCGGCTTCGGCCTGTCCGGCAACCCCGAACACCTGATCCCCGCCATCAGGGAAGCGGGGGTGAAGGGTCTGACCATCATCTCCAACAATTGCGGTGCTGATGGGTTCGGCCTCTGGCAATTGCTGAACAATGGCCAGATCAAAAAGATGATCAGCTCTTATGTGGGTGAGAACAAGCTGTTCGAACAGCTCTACATCTCCGGCCAGCTGGAACTGGAGTTGAACCCGCAGGGCACACTGGCCGAACGTATCCGCGCCGGCGGGGCCGGCATCCCCGCCTTCTATACCGCCACCGGTGTCGGCACCGTCGTGTCGGAAGGCAAGGTGGTGGAGGAGTTCGAGGGCAAGCGTTATGTGCGCGAAACCTGGCTGCGCTCCGACCTGTCCATCGTCAAGGCCTGGAAGGCCGACACCGAAGGCAACCTGATCTATCGCAAGACGGCGCGCAACTTTAACCCCGTGATGGCGACCGCCGGCAAGGTGACGGTGGCGGAGGTGGAGGAGATCGTGCCTGTCGGCAGCTTCGATCCCGACCATGTCCACACGCCCGGCATCTATGTCGACCGTGTCATCCAGGGCACGCACTACGCCAAGCTGATCGAAAAGCGCACCACGCGGCCGCGTCCGGCCGCCAGCCAGGAGGTCTGAACCATGCCCTGGACCCGTGATGAAATGGCCGCCCGCGCAGCGCGTGAGCTGCGCGACGGCTTCTATGTGAACCTGGGCATCGGCATCCCGACGCTCGTCGCCAATTACATTCCCGACGGCATGCAGGTGATCTTGCAGTCGGAGAATGGCATGCTGGGTATCGGCCCCTTCCCGTTTGAGGGGGAGGAGGATGCCGATCTGATCAATGCCGGCAAGCAGACCATCACCGAACTGCCGACCTCTTCCTATTTCAGCAGTGCCGACAGCTTTGCCATGATCCGGGGCGGCCATATCGACCTGACGGTGCTGGGCGCCATGCAGGTGGCGGGCAATGGCGATCTGGCCAACTGGACCATTCCCGGCAAAATGGTGAAGGGCATGGGCGGCGCCATGGATCTGGTCGCAGGTGTCAGGAAGGTCGTGGTGGTCATGGAACACCAGGACAAGAATGGCGGGTCCAAGCTGCTGTCCGAATGCAACCTGCCGCTGACCGGCGCCGGTGTCGTGGACATGGTCATCACCGACCTGGGTGTCTTCACCATCGACAAATCCGGCGATGGCGGCATGGCCCTGATCGAACTGGCGCCCGGAATCAGCCTGGAACAGATCACGGCCGCCACCGGTGCCGCCTTCCGGGTGGAGCTGGCAGCATGAGCGCGGCCTATATCTGCGATGGTATCCGCAGCCCCATCGGCCGGTTCGGCGGCGGCCTGTCCCGCCTGCGCCCCGACGACATGGCGGCACAGGTGATCCAGGCCCTGCTGGCCCGCCATCCCGGCCTGAACCAAGCCGCCATTGAAGAGGTGTTCCTGGGCTGTGCCAATCAGGCCGGCGAGGATAACCGCAATGTGGCCCGCATGGCGGCGCTGCTGGCGGGCCTGCCCGTGTCGGTGCCCGGCACCACCATCAACCGCCTGTGTGCATCCGGCGCCGATGCCGTGGGCACGGCGGCCCGCGCCATCCATGCCGGTGCCCTGGATCTGGTGATTGCCGGCGGCGTGGAAAGCATGACCCGTGCACCCCTGGTCATGGGCAAGGCCGAAAGCGCCTTTCAGCGCAGCGCCCAGATCGAGGACACGACCATCGGCTGGCGCTTCATCAATAAGGCGATGAAGGAACGCTACGGCACCGACAGCATGCCGGAAACGGCGGAGAATGTGGCCACCGATCACGGCGTCAGCCGTGAGGATCAGGACGCCTTTGCCCTGTCCAGCCAGCTTCGCACCGCCAAGGCCCAGGCCGACGGTTATTTCGATGGCGAAATCACCCCGGTCACGGTGCTGGACGCCAAAGGCAAGCCCACCATGATCAGCGTGGATGAACATCCCCGCGCCGACACCACGGCAGAGGCCCTGGCCAAACTGAAGCCCGTGGTCCGGCCCGGCGGCACCGTCACGGCCGGCAATGCCAGCGGCGTCAATGACGGCGCGGTGGCCCTGCTGATTGCTTCGGAGTCCGCAGTAAAATCCCACAACCTGACCCCGCGCGGGCGCATCCTGGGCATGGCGACGGCGGGCGTGGAACCGCGCGTCATGGGCATCGGCCCGGTCCCGGCTTCACAGAAGCTGATGGACAGGCTGGGTCTGACGATCGGCGATTTTGACCTGGTCGAGCTGAACGAGGCCTTTGCCTCGCAGGTGATCGCCAGCTTGCGCGCCCTCGGCGTTGATCCGACGTCGGATAATGTCAACCCGCATGGCGGCGCCATCGCGCTGGGCCATCCGCTGGGGGCAAGTGGTGCCCGTCTGGCCCTGACGGCGCTGCGTGGTCTGGAACGGCGCGGGGGCAAGCGTGCGCTGGTCACCATGTGCATCGGCGTGGGCCAGGGTCTGGCGCTCGCCATCGAAAAAATCTGAGGGAGGAAAACAACATGAGCGTGATCCTGCCCTATAACCGGGAGGAGGAGGGGGCGCATCCGCCCTTCCTGTCGCCCGACTACAAGGCCACCATCAAACGGTCCCCGCGTGAGGCGCTGATCCGCATTCCGCAGACCCTGACGGAACTGACCGGCCCCGCCGGCCGCTGGGACCGGCTGATGGGTCCGGCTGTCGCCGATCTGACCAAGATTGGCAAGGGGGAGGCCATCGGACAGCGCATCGTGGTGTCGGGCCGCGTGCTGGATGAAGATGGGCGGCCCGTGCCGAACACCATTGTGGAGGTCTGGCAGGCCAACGCCGCTGGTCGCTACATCCACAAAAAGGATCAGTGGAACGCCCCGCTGGACCCGAATTTCACCGGATCGGGCCGGATCATCACCGATGATCAGGGCCGCTACCGGTTCTACACCATCTCCCCCGGCGCCTATCCCTGGGGCAATCACTATAACGCCTGGCGCCCGGCCCATATCCATTTCTCCCTGCTGGGTCCGGCCTTTGCCACCCGGCTGGTGACGCAGATGTATTTCCCCGGCGACCCGCTGATCCCGCTGGACCCGATCGCCAATGCCGTGCCCGCCCATGCCCTGCCGCGCATGATCAGCCGGTTCGATATCGAAACAACACAGGAAGCTTTTGCCCTGTCCTATATTTTCGACATCGTGCTGCGCGGGCGTGATGCTACGCCGATGGAGGATTGATCCATGTCCGGACAAACACCCTGGCAGACGGTCGGCCCCTATTTCCACTACGCCCTGCCCTGGAAGGGCGGTGCCGATCTGGTGGAAGGCAAGGGCGATGCCGGTGCGCGCATGGACCTGCTGCCCGACGGCCATTACACGCTGAACCCCAATGATCAGCCGCGCAGGCCCGCCAAGGGGCAGGTGGTGACGATCACCGGCACCGTCTATGACGGCGATGGCGTGCCCATCCCCGACAGCTTTGTTGAACTGTGGCAGGCCAATGCCGCCGGCCGCTATGACAGCCCCGATGACACGCGCGAAGAGGTGGCGCTGGACCCGGACTTTATCGGTTTCGGGCGCGCATCGACCGATGCCGATGGTGTCTTCACCATCCGTACCGTCAAGCCGGGCCGCGTGCCTGGCCCCGGCAATGCCTTGCAGGCCCCGCATATCGCCATTTCGGTGATGGCGCGCGGCGTGATCAAGCGCATGGTCAGCCGCATCTATTTTGCCGATGACCCCAGCAACGCCGAAGACCCGATCCTCGACCTTGTCCCCCCCCACCGCCGCGCCACCCTGCTGGCCGTGCCGGTTGGGGAGGGTGCGTATCGCTTCGACATCCGCCTGCAGGGCGAGGGGGAGACGGTGTTTTTTGATGTTTAATCTCACATTTCGCTCTTGTGGCCCCTCGTCATCCCGGCTTTTGCCGGGCTGACGAAAAGAGCTAGTGTGGAAACGTCCTCCCTCCGAGCCCGGACCCCTGATGACCTCCGCCCTGTTCACGCCTTTGTTCCAAACCCAATCTATGGCGGCCCTGTTCGATGACCGGGCGGTGCTGGGCGCCATGTTGCGGGTGGAGGCGGCGCTGGCCCGTGCGCAGGCCAGCATCGGCATGGTGCCCATCTCTGCGCTGGTCCCCATTCAGGCCGCCTGCGACACCGACCTTTATGACATCGCGGAGCTGGGCCGGGCCACGGCCCTGGCCGGCAATCCGGCAATCCCGCTGGTCAAGGCGCTGACGGCAAGGGTCGCGGAAAGCAATCCCCTTGCTGCCCGCCATGTGCATCGCGGCGCCACCAGCCAGGACATTATCGATACCGGCTTTGTCCTGCGCGCCCGCGACGCTGTCGGCTTGCTGCGGGCCGATCTGGACCGCGCCATTCATGCGCTGGCCGACCTGTCCCGCCGCCACGCCGGCACCCCTATGGCGGGCCGCACTCTGTGGCAGCAGGCGCTGCCCACAACTTTTGGGCTGAAAGCGGCGGGGTGGCTGTCCATGCTGCTGCGTATCCGCACCCGTCTGACGGGGGCGGGTCAAGCGGCGGCCACCCTGCAATTCGGCGGGGCCGCCGGCACGCTGGCCAGCCAGGGCGGCCAGGGTTTGGCAGTGGCCAGGGCGCTGGCCGCCGACCTCTCCCTGACCCAGCCCGACACGCCCTGGCACAGCCAGCGCGATCGCATTGCCGATCTGGGTGCCGCGCTCGGCCTGCTGACCGGCGGGTTGGGCAAGATCGCCCGCGATATCGCGCATCTGATGTCGTCGGAGGTGGCAGAGGCGTTCGAGCCGGCCGCCGCCGGCAAGGGCGGCTCATCCGCCATGCCGCACAAACGCAACCCCGTGGGCACCACCATCGCCCTGTCCGCCGCTGCCCGTGCCCCCGGTCTGGTCGCCACCCTGTTCAGCGCCATGGTTCAGGAACAGGAGCGCGGGGTCGGCGGCTGGCATGCCGAATGGCCGACCCTGGCGGACCTGTTCGCACTGACATCCGGCGCCATGGCCCATATGGCCGACACGCTATCCGGCCTGGAGCTGGACCCCACCCGCATGCGGACCAACCTGAACCTGACTGATGGGCTGATGATGGCAGAAGCCGTGACCCAGGCCCTGGCCGACGCATCGGGCCGCCATGATGCGGGCAAGATCGTGGAGGCTGCCTGTAAGCGCGCCGTGGCCGCCGGCCATGGGCTGCTGGAGGAACTGGCCGACGCCGCCGCCATCACCACACATCTGCCGCGTGAACGGCTGGTGACCCTGATGCAGCCGGAAAGCTACCTCGGGTCAGCCGCGGCTTTCGTGTCCGCGGTATTGGCCACTTATGAGCGGGAGATGAATTGATGGCGGAGTATGTGACCCTGGCCGATGGCTGTCGCCTGCATTGGCGCCTGGACGGGCCACAGGGCGCGCCAGTGCTGCTGCTGTCCAACTCCCTGGGCACAAACATGGACATGTGGGCGCCGCAGATGCCGGCCCTGACCCGGCATTTCCGGGTACTGCGCTATGACAGCCGGGGCCACGGAATGTCCGACGCGCCCGCCGGCCCCTACAGTATCGACCTGCTGGGCCGCGATGCCGTCGGCCTGCTGGATGTCTTGGGCATCGACAAGGTGCGCTTTGCCGGCCTGTCCAAGGGCGGCATGGTGGGGCAATGGCTGGGCGCGAATGCGCCCGAACGGTTGTCGCACCTTGTCCTGTGCAACACCGCCGCCGAAATGGCCCCCGCCGATCCCTGGAATGCCCGCATCGCCCTGGTCAAGGCCCAGGGCATGGCCGCCATCGTCAATGGTGTGGTGGAGCGCTGGTTCACCGAGCCTTTCCGCTTGGCCCACCCCGACGCCATCGCCCTCATCACCGCCATGCTGCAGGCCACACCGGTGGAGGGCTACACCGCCTGCTGTGCCGCCGTGCGCGACATGGATCAGCGCGCGTCGCTGCCGCGCATCACCGTGCCGACCCTGGTAATTGGCGGGCGCCAAGACCCGGCCACCCCCATCGCGAAAAGCCACGAACTGGCCTGCCTGATCCCTGGGGCCAGGCTGGTGGAACTGGACGCCGCACATTTGTCGAATGTGGAGCAGGCGGAGGCGTTCACCGCCGCCCTGCTGTCCTTCCTGAAGGATTGAGAACATGGATGAAGCCGAACGCAAGGAACGGGGCTTTGCCGCCCGGCGGTCCGTTCTGGGTGACGCGCATGTCGATCGGGCCATCGCCAATACCACCGACTTCACGGCGGAATTCCAGGACCTGATCACCCGCTATGCCTGGGGGGAGATCTGGACGCGGCCCGGCATCGACCACACGACCCGTCGTCTGATGGTGATGTCGATGATGATCGCCCTGAACCGGGAGGAGGAGTTCATCATGCATGTCCGCGCCGCCGTGACCCATGGGGTGGCGCGCGACACGATCAAGGAACTGATCCTGCAGGCGGCCATTTATTGCGGCGTGCCGGCGGCCAACAGCGCCTTCCACGCCGCCTCGCGCCTGTTCAAGGAGATGGACGCGGCGGCTGGATCGATTTAAGGCGGGAGACCATCTCCGATGTCACCGCTTCGGCCTCCCGCTCGTCCCGGATGACACGCGGCGTGATGAAGACCACCAGTTCGGTGCGCACCGAACTGGTGCGTTTTTCGCCGAACAGCGCGCCGACGCCGGGCAGGGACGACAGGACGGGGATGCCGTCGCGCCCCGCCTGCTGTTCTTCGGAGATCAATCCGCCCAGTACCACCGTCTGACCACTGTCCACCGCCACATTGGAGGTGATCTGGCGCTGGCTGATGGTGGGGGTCAGGTTGCCGGAATTGCGGGTGCCCGACACGTTGGAGATTTCCTGATAGACCTCCATCGTGACCTTGCCGCTCTGGCTGATGCGCGGCACCACGCGCAGGATGACGCCAGTATTCACATAATCCACCTGGGACACGATGGGCGCATTGGGATTGTCCACCGACTGTGCCGTCCGCGTCAGGATCGGCACCCGGTCACCGACCAGCAGCTGTGCCACCTGGCTGTCCATCACCACCACCTGGGGGGAGGAGACAACCCGCACATCCGTCACCGCGTCCAGCGCCGACAGCACCACACGCGGGTCACCATTCTGGGAAAAGACCAGATTGAAGCCGGGCACCTGCGTCGTGGGCCGCAGGCTGCTGGTGGTGCGGTTCAGGGTGAACCCGCCCTGCACATCACCGCCATCGCCCCGGAAAAAGCTCTGCACCCCATAGCGCAGTTGATCGTTCAGTGTCACCTCCGCGATCGTCGCTTCGATCAGCACCTGGGACGGCGCCACATCCAGCTTGCGCACCGCCTCGCCCACAATCTCCGCCTGCGCGGCGTTGGCATGGACCAGGATGGCATTGTTGGCGGGATCGGCGATGATACGCAACCCGTTGGCCCCGCCGCCGCCGCCTTCATCGCGCAGGGGCGCCGCCCCGCCGGCATCGGCCGCAATGGCGGACAGGCGCGCTGCACCATCGTCCCCCGCGCCGGGCGCATTGCCCTGCGGGGTGGAAAGCGTGGCCAGCGGCCGGCCCGGCGCCACCGGACTGCTGCCTGTGCCCGCCGCCCCGCCGAACAGCCGGTTCAGCAATTGCGACACCTTGCCCGCATCGGCATTGGTCAGGCTGAAGACATGCAGGCGCGGCGTGTCGGCGCCGCCACCATCCAGCCGGCGCACCCAACCCGCTGCCCGGTCCAGCGTGCCGGCATCGGCGGCAATGACCAGCACGGCATTCAGCCGGTCCACGGGCAGCACGCGCAGCGATCCGTCATCCGCTTCGCCATCCTGGCCCAGGATGGCCAGCAGTTCCCGCGCCACCGGCGCCGGCCCCGCCTGGGTCAGCGGGAACAGCCCCACCGACCGCCCCGCCATCCAATCGACATCAAATCCGCGCAGCAGTTCGGCGGCGGCCAGCCGCTCCGGTGCCGGCCCGCTGACCAGCAGCAGGCCCAGGCGCGGTTCCATCGTCACCGTCCCGTTCTTCACCAGGGGTGCCACCAGCGCCTGCGCCACCTCCGCCTGGATATGGCGCAGCGGCAGGACGGAGACAGCCTGTCCCGGTGTGGCCGGTGTGGCCAGGCCCAGCGTGCGCGCCGCCCCCGACGCCGGGACCACGGCGATACCGCCATCACCGGTGCGCAGCAGCGCCGCCCCCTGGCCTGCCAGCACGGATTCCAGCAGGCGCATCGCCTCACGCGGGGAAAGCGCCCGCCCGCTATCGATGCTGACCAGACCCTGCAATGACGGGTCCACCGAATGCGGCAGGCCCAGCATGTCGCCCAGCACCGCATCGACCACGGCGGAAACCGGCGCGTCAGTGAAACGCAGATGCAGCGGCGGACCGGGCGGCAGGGATAATTCGTCGGCCGTCACCGGCACGCGCGGCCCATTGCCCTTGACGATAAAAGGGGCGGGGGGCGCGGTGCCCGCCACCGGGGCGGTGCTGGGGGCCGTCCGTGCCTTGCCACCGGCCAGCGACAGGCCCAGCCGTTCCAGGTCCAGGGTCGGTTCGGGTGCCGCCGCCTGCTGATCCGCGCAGCCGGACAGCAGCAGCAGGGCCAGCAGGGCGCTGGCGGTAGCAGGCAACGGATAGGTGGTTTTCATGGTCGTCCCGGCGGAGAAAACGCGCCGGCGAAAATGCCGCCCCTGCTGTAACGAAGACAAGAATTATCTGGGCCTGTCATTAATCCGTAAAGAATGGCCCAGTCGCCCCGCACACTTGTAACATTTCTGTCAGATAACCGACGCGAACCCATTACCGAATGAAGTCATACTGATGTCGTCTCTGTCCGTGCGGGCATCTGGTTATTTTGGGTCATGACGATATTGGATATGCTGTCGGCAGGACTGCGCATCAACGAGGACGACCTGCGCCGGGCCGAGGCGGTGGCACAGGGCGATGGCCGTCCGCTTGACCTTGTCCTGCTGGAATTCGGTCTGATCACGCCGCAGGACCGCGCACAATTCCTGGCACGGCGCCATGGCTTGCCTTTGCTGCGCGCGCAGGCGCTGCCCGACCCGCCGGCGGGGCTGGCGCCCCTGTCACCGGATTGGCTGCGCCGCCACCGGCTGCTGCCCGTCCTGGCCGATGATCAGGGTGTGCTGCTGGCCGCCTGTGACCCGGTGGAAGACGGGATCTGCCAGCAGGCGGAAATGGCCCTGTCACAACCGGTGCGCCTGGGCTTCATGCCCGTTCCCGAATGGGAGGACCTGTTTCAGGACCGGCTGGGCGGCGGGCGCAGTACCCTGGACAGCATTGTCGGCGATGCCGGTGACCATCATCACGGGCATGAGGAAGACGCCGTCGACCGGCTGAAGGATCAGGCCAGCGAAGCGCCGGTGGTCCGGCTGGTCGCCCATGTCATTGACGAGGCGGTGAAGGCCCGGGCCTCGGATATCCATATCGAACCGTTCGCCGACATGCTGATCCTGCGCTACCGCATCGACGGGGTGCTGCATAACCGGCCACCGCCGCCCCTGTCCCTGGCCCGCGCCATGGTCAGCCGCATCAAGATCCTGGCCGGCCTGGATATTGCCGAACGCCGGCTGCCGCAGGATGGGCGCGTCCGGCACCGCATGGGTACCCGCTCGGTCGATCTGCGGGTCTCCACCCTGCCCACGGTGCATGGGGAAAGTGTGGTCATCCGTGTGCTGGACGGGTCCATCGGCGCCCGGGAACTGCCGGCCCTGGGCCTGTCGCCGGATGATGAGGGGACCTTGCGCCGCATGATGGCCAATCCCCATGGACTGGTGCTGGTCACCGGCCCCACGGGCAGCGGCAAGACAACCACGCTCTATGCCGCCCTGCGCCTGGTCGATGCCGCCACCCGCAAGGTGCTGACGGTGGAGGACCCGGTCGAATATCAGATGGCACGGGTCAACCAGGTGCAGGTGCATCCGGCCATCGGCCTGGATTTTGCCGCCGTCCTGCGGTCCATGCTGCGCCAGAACCCGGATGTCATCCTGGTGGGCGAAACGCGCGACACCGAAACGGCGGATATCGCGGTGCAGGCGGCCCTGACCGGGCATCTGGTCCTGACAACCCTGCATACCAACAGCGCGGCCGGTGCCGTGACGCGCCTGATGGAAATGGGGGTGGAACCGTTCCTCATCGCTTCCACCCTGCGCGGGGTGGTGGCCCAAAGGCTGGTCCGTCTGCTCTGTCCGCATTGCCGGCAGCCGCATCCGGCCGATGCGGCTGCCGTGGCGGCGTTGCGTCACGCCGGTCTTCTGTCGGCAGGGCAAGCCCCGCCCGCCCTGATGCATCCGGTCGGCTGCAGCCGTTGCGGCGGCACGGGCTATGCGGGCCGCGCCGGCATTTTCGAAATGCTGCGCCTGGACGAACCCATGCGCCGGCTGATTATCGAAAGGGCACCCACGGGCACGATAGAGGCGGCGGCGCGGGCGGCCGGGTTCCACACCCTTCGCCGCGACGGTCTGGCCCGCATGCTGTCCGGCCAGACCAGTTTTGCCGAGATTACGCGCGTGACCGAGGCGGGGGACTGATCCCCATGCCCGAATTCACCTACACCGCCCTGGATGCCAGCGGCATGGAACGCAGCGGCCGCATGGAAGGGGCCAGTGATGCGGCCATCCTGGACCGGCTGCGCGGCCAGGGCTGGCATCCCGTGCGTGTGGCGCCCGTGCCTGCCCGCCCTCTGTCATCGGCGGGGCTGCCCACCGATGACCTGCTGCTGGCCACGCGCGAACTGCGTCTGCTGCTGCGCGCCGGCCTGCCGCTGGAACGGTCCTTGTCACTGCTGGCCGGCGGTCTGGCCCCGCCATCGCTGCGGCCCCGGCTGGAAAGGGTGCTGGACCGGCTGCAGAACGGATCGGGGCTGGGCGATGCACTGCTGGCAGTGGGGGGCTTCCCGCCGCTTTATGCCGCCATGATCCGGGCCGGGGAAGGGGCGGGGGCCTTGGATCTGGTGCTGGAACAGCTGTGCCTGCTGCTGGAACGGCAGCGGCGGGTGGCCCGCGCCGTCACCTCGGCCCTGATCTATCCGGCCGTCCTGTGTGTGGTGGCGGTCGGATCGCTGCTGCTGCTGCTGCTTTATGTGGTTCCGCAATTCGCGCCGTTGTTCGCCAACAGCAGGAAGGCCCTGCCGGCGGCGACGGAACTGGTTCTGGCCTTGTCCGCTTTCACCCTGAACTGGGGCGATCTGGCCCTGGCCGTGCTGCTGTGCCTGGGGCTGGGCGGATGGCTGCTGCTGCGCCGCCCGTCGCTGGTGCCCTGGCGCGACCGGATGATCCTGCGCCTGCCGCTGCTGGGACCGCTGGTCACCCTGGCCGGGGTGGCGCGGCTGGCGCGGGGCCTGTCGGTGCTGCTGCGCGCCGGGGTGGGCCTGCCGCGCGCCCTGGAACTGTCTGCCGCCATGGCGGGCAATGGCGTGCTGGCGGCATCGGTCCTGTCCATGCGCGATGCCGTGCGTGATGGCAGGCCGCTGACGGCGGGGCTGCCCCCCGGCCACCCTTTGCCCGATCTGGCCGTTACCCTGATCCGGGTCGGCGAACAGTCGGCCCGGCTGGCCGAGGTGACGGAACAGTTGGCCGGCATGTTTGAGGATAAGCTGGAAACCGCCATCAAGCGTTTCCTGTCCCTGTTGGAACCCGCCCTGATCCTGCTGCTGGCCCTGTTCGTGGGCGGGATTGTCGTTTCCATCCTGATGGCCCTGGTTTCCATCAATGAACTGGCCTTCTGACCGCCGCCGGCGGCAGGCCGGTTTCACCCTGCTGGAAATGCTGGTGGTCCTGCTGCTGCTGGGCATCGCTACGGCGCTGGTGGCGCCGCGTCTGGGGCTGGGCGGTGCGGCGCTGGATGGCGATGTCCGCACCCTGTCCATCGCCCTGTCGGACGCGCGCGATCAGGCGGTGCGTACCGGTCAATCCGTGATCCTGACCCTGGATCTGGCCGCGCCCGGCGCCACCCTGCCAGCCACGGCCAGCCTGTCGATCACCGGCGATGCCGGGTTGCTGGAGGGCGGGACCGCCCGCCTGCTGTTCCTGCCCGATGGCAGCAGCAGCGGGGCGGAAATCCGGCTGCGCGGCAAGGGCGGGGGGGAGCGTGTCCTGCATCTGGACTGGCTGACAGGAAGGGTGCGCCATGACACGACGTGACGATCAGGCCGGTTTCACGCTGCTGGAGGCGATGG
Organism: Azospirillum sp.; assembly: GCA_027483805.1. GTDB lineage: Bacteria > Pseudomonadota > Alphaproteobacteria > Azospirillales > Azospirillaceae > Niveispirillum. The sequence continues at coordinate 23,088 of JAIXTS010000015.1, forward strand.
TGGCCCTGCTGCTGCTGGCCCTGGTCCTGGCGCCGGCCTACAGCCTGCTGTCCGGCGGCGGCCGGGCGGCGCGCGCCGTTGACCGAAAGGCCCAGGCCCTTGTTGTGGCGGAGGCACAGTTTGCCGCCCTGTCGGCCGAACGCCGGCTGGTGCCCGGCACCTATCCGGGAGAAGGCGGTGGCTATCGCTGGACCCTGACCGTCACCCCGCGCGGCGATGGTCCCTTTGACGGGGCTGCCGCACGTGGCATGGCGGCCTACCGCGTCCGCGTTGATGTGGCCGACCGCGACGGTCCCATCCTGGACCTGTCCAGCACCTATCTGGTGGCCGCACCATGAAACAGCGTCAGGCCGGTTTCACCCTGCTGGAAGCCATGGTCGCCCTCGTGGTGCTGGGCCTGGTGATGACCGTGGCGGCCGCTGCCATGGGCACCCTGGGCACGGCGCGCGCCCGCGTCAGCGATATTGCCGACCGGGCCCAGCAGATGGCGCTGGTCCGCGATGTGCTGCGCCGGCAGGTGTCGCGCGCCCTGCCACTGACCGAAGCGGGGGATAGCACCTACATCCTGACTGCCAATGCCGAACGGTTTGTCTTTCCCCTGGCCGATGCACCCCTGCCGGGCCGGGGCGGGCTGGCCCTGGCGGAACTGATCATCGATGGCAACCGCCTGCTCTATGCCCAGACACGGGCAGGCCATGCCCGGTACCAGACCGTGCTGGCAGAGGGGGATTTCCGTTTCCGCCTGTCCTATCGCGGCGATGATCCGCGCCAGGGCTGGGTCGGCGACTGGACCGACCGGCGGCATTGGCCCCGCCTGATCCGCCTGGAGGTGATGGCGGCGGGGCGGGAGATGCCATCCATTGTCGTGCCCGTGCGGGCCGATACCGACCGGGGCTGTGTCCTGGCGCTGGGCGAAGGGTTCTGCCGTGACCAACAACCCTGATCCCCGCGCCCACCAGCGTGGCATCGCCCTGCCCATGGCGCTATGGGTCGCCATGGCACTGGCGCTGCTGTCGGCGGGCATCGCCGCCACCGCCGGCCAGGCCACGCGCCGCCAGGGCAGCGCCGACCAGGTGGCTGTGGCCCGTGCCCTGCTGGATACGGGTATCAGCCTGGGCACCATGCTGGCCGTGCATCCCGATGCGACCCGCCGGCTGGCCGCCGACGGGCGTTCCGTCACTCTGGACGAACCCGAAGGCAGCGTGACCCTGACCCTGTGGGACGAAGCCGGCCGCATGGACCTGAACCGCACGCCCCCCGACCGTATCCTGGCCGTGGCCGCCCGCCTGCTGCCGCGGGATCAGGCCGCCGCCCTGTCCGCAACCCTGGCACAGCGGCGGCAGGCGCGCGAACCCTGGCACAGTGTCATGGAACTGGGGGCCAGCCTGTCGCCCGCCGCCTTCGCCACGCTCTATCCGCTGCTGACGGTGCATGCGCCGGCCATGGGGGAGGGGCTGGTCAGCCTGCGTGCCATGCCGCCGGCCCTGCGCACCGTCTGGCCCGGCCTGGATGAGGGGATGGCGGACCCGGCCAGCCTGGGTCTGGCCAGATCGGGCCTGCCTTCCAGCCTGTTTACCCTGCGTGTCACGGCCCGCACGCATCAAGGCGCGGTGGCCAGTGCCGAGGCCGTGCTCTGGATCACCATTCAGGGAACCCGGGCCTTCCGTATCCTGGAATGGCGCGAACCTGCCCCCGCCCTGGCCGGGGAGGGGCCACAATCATGACCGGAACGATTGACAAGGCCCGCCGCCTCGCCGGCTGGTGGCTGGACCGTACCCTGTCGCTGCTGCCGCCCTGGCTGCTGCGGACCGGGCCGGAACCCCTGGTCCGGCGGTTCACGCCGGTGGGGCTGCAACCGGCGGGCAAGGGACCCTGGCACCTGCTGCTGGAGGATGTGCGGCCGCTGACGCTCTATCAGGACCTGCCCGGCGCGGCACGGCCGCATCTGCGCCGGCTGGTGGGGCTGCAACTGGGGCACTGGACACCGCTGACCGCCGAAACCGCCCTGTTCGATGCAAGCATCGACGGGACCGGTGCCAATGGTGCCCTGCATGTGCGCATCGACCTGCTGCCCCGTGCCCGCATCGCGCCGGCGCTGGAAGCCGCGACCGCCGCCGGCCTGCCCCCGCCGCTGGCGGTGCGGCTGGGCGATGCCACCCTGCCTTTGGCAGAGCCGCCGGCTCGGCGCCTGCCGCCCCGCCTGCTGCTGCTGTTCCTGCTGCTGCTGGTGCCGCCGCTGCTGATCGCCATCCTGCAGGAAAGCCAGCTTTCCAGCCTGCGCACGGCGGTGGCGGCCGGCACGATGGAGGCCGATCAGGCCCGCACCCTGGGCCAGCGCCTGGCCCGCCTGCGCCGCGATACGCTTGCCGCCGTCACGGCCCGCCACGCGGCGCCCAGCCAGCTGCTGCTGCTGGACCGGCTTAGCCGTATCCTGCCCGCCGACAGTTACCTGACCGACCTGCGGCTGGAGGGGGGGCGCGTGCACCTGCTGGGATACACGGCGGACGGCACCGCCCTGCCATCGCTGCTGGATGCCGACCCGATGGTCGAAGATGTGCGGATAGAGGCACCCGTTCTGCGCGCCGGACCGCGGGGCGACCGTTACCACCTGTCTTTCAGGATAGCCACCGATGCCCCCGCTTGAAACCATTCTGGCCCATCCGGTCCTGTCCCGCTGGCTCTATTGGGGTCTGAACGCCCTGGTGGGGTTCCTGGCGCTGCTGCTGTTCTGGCCCCTGGCCGGCCTGCTGCTGGATCAGCAGGCGGAAATTCAGGCGCTGGAGATCGAGCAGGCGGCCCAGGCGCCGTTGGCCGGGCGCGTGCAGCGGCTTCTGGCCGAACAGGCAGCGCTGGCGGCGCTGAACGGCCTGCCTGCCGATTACCTGTCGGGTGACAGCGCCGATCTGGCCGGTGCCAGCCTGCAAAGCCTGCTGGCCCAGCAGGTCCAGGCCGCGGGCGGACAGGTGATCAGCACCCGCGCCGTCCCCGCCGAGGATCCGCAGGTCGCCGTGCGTCTGGATGCCAGCGTCAC
>JAIXTS010000325.1 GCA_027483805.1 Azospirillum sp.
TGCGCCGCCGTGGCCACGGCCGAGGGTTACGCCCCCCGGACCGCCCTGCTGGACGAATATGGCGGGCAGATTGTCGATGCCGGCAGCAAGGTCAACGCCTCCATGGCCCGCGACGTGGCCAAGGGAGGCCGGACGGAGGCGGAGCATATCCTGGGCGATCTGGCATCGCGGGCCCGGGCGCATGGGCTGGCGACACCGCTGCTGGACCTGGCCTTGCTGCATCTGCGGGTGCATGAGGAAGGGGTGGCCGCCACCGCGTAAAAACAAGCCCCTGCGCAGGGCTTTGCGGACTTGCTGCCCCCCGCCCCCTTCCGTTACGGTGGCGCACCTTCGCCGGTGTAAGCCCCGCCACACAGAATGGGGCAGCCGGCCAATTCGGACGGGGGCACATGGACGCGTCAGCACTGGGGACGTTTCTCCAATACCTCATCAATGGCTTGGCATTAGGGGCCATTTATGGGTTGATCGCCATCGGTTACACGATGGTGTATGGCATCATCCGCATGATCAATTTCGCCCATGGCGAGATTTACATGATCGGCGCTTTTGTGGCGGTCACCACCTTCTCCATCCTGGCGGCCGCCGGGGTGACGTCGGTGCCGCTGGCGCTGCTGCTGGTGCTGGTCATGGCCATCGCCTTCACTGCCGCTTATGGCTGGACGGTGGAGCGGGTGGCCTACCGGCCCCTGCGCGGCGCGCCGAAGCTGGCGCCGCTGATCAGTGCCATCGGCATGTCGATCCTGTTGCAGAACTACGTCATGCAGACGCAGGGTGCGCGGCCCAAGCCGCTGGCCCCCGTCATGAATGGCGGCGTGACGCTGTGGCAGGGTGACGGGTTTGCCGTCAATGTCTCCTATATTCAGTTGTTCATCATCCTGCTGACGGTCGCCCTGATGGTCGGCTTCACACAGTTGATCAACCGTACCGCCCTGGGTCGGGCGCAGCGCGCGTGTGAGCAGGACCGCACCATGGCGGGCCTTCTGGGCATCAATGTCGACCGCACCATCAGCCTGACCTTCGTGATGGGCGCGGCGCTGGCCGCCGTGGCCGGCGTGCTGGTCACCATGTATTACGGGGTGATCGACTTCTATATCGGCTTCCTGGCCGGGATGAAGGCCTTTACCGCCGCCGTTCTGGGCGGCATCGGCAGCTTGCCGGGCGCCATGCTGGGCGGGCTGCTGATCGGCCTGATCGAGGCGTTTTTCACCGGCTATGTGTCGGGCGCCTATAAGGATGTCGCCTCCTTCTCCGTGCTGATCCTGGTGCTGGTCTTCCGGCCCACGGGCCTGCTGGGCCGCCCCGATATCGAGAAGGTGTGACCATGGCCCACTCGATCCAAGATCATCTCAAGGGCAGCATCATTGCCGGCTTGCTCGCCATGGTGCTGGCCGTGCCTTTCATTGGCCTTTACACCGTCTCCACCGACCAGGGGCTGGTGGTGGAACAGCGCTGGCCCTGGGTCTTCTGGTCCGGCCTGATCGTGTCGGTTGGCAGCTTCCTGATGGGGCTGGCCCGCGACCTGCTGGCCGCCCGCCGTGCCGCAAAGCCGAAGCTGGCTGCCAGCGCCAAGCCCAGCCGGGACGATGCGCTGACGGCCAAGCTGTCCAAGGGTTTTGCCATCGGCATCACACTTTTTGCGATCACCCTGCCCTTCATGCCCTTCTCCGACCGCTACATCATGGATGTCGGCACCACGGTGCTGATCTATGTGCTGCTGGGCATGGGCTTGAATGTGACGGTGGGGCTGGCGGGCCTGCTGGATCTGGGCTTTGTCGCCTTCTACGCCATCGGGGCCTACAGCTTCGCGATCCTGTCCACAACGCTGGGCTGGGGCTTCTGGGTCTGCCTGCCGCTGTCGGGTTTGATCGCGGCGCTGTTCGGCGCCCTGCTGTCGATGCCCATCCTGCGCCTGCGCGGCGACTATCTGGCCATCGTCACCTTGGGCTTTGGCGAGATCACCCGCATCGTCATCCTGAACTGGCAAAGCTTCACGGGCGGCCCTGCCGGCATCAGCGGCATTCCGCGTCCCTCGCTGTTCGGCCTGTCCTTCGACCGGCGCCCGCCGGAAGGCCTGACCAGCTTCCATGAAGTGACGGGCATCGCCTTTGCCACCGAACACCGCCTGATGTTCCTCTATCTGATCGCCCTGACCCTGGTGCTGGCCGCGGCCTGGGTGATCAAGCGTCTGCGCGCCCTGCCCATCGGTCGCGCCTGGGAGGCCCTGCGCGAGGATGAGATCGCCTGCCGCTCGCTGGGCATCAATCCGGTGGCGTCCAAGGTCTCTGCCTATGCGGTCGGCGGCATGCTGGGCGGGTTTGCCGGCTGCTTCTTTGCGGCCCGCCAGGGCTTTGTCTCGCCGGAAAGTTTCGGCTTCATCGAAAGCGCCCTGATCCTGGCCATCGTGGTGCTGGGCGGCATGGGCAGCCAGATCGGGGTGGTCATCGCCGCCCTGTTCATTGTGCTGCTGCCGGAGGTGGGCCGTGAATTTGCCGATTTCCGCATGATCGTGTTCGGCATTGCCATGATCGCCATCATGGTTTGGCGTCCGGGCGGGCTGCTGTCGCAGCGGGTACCCACCATCCGCCTCTCCAGCCAGAAGGGAGCCGGGGCATGACCGACCAACCCCTGCTGTCCGTGACGGGCCTGACCATGCGTTTTGGCGGTCTGGTGGCCGTCGATAGTGTCAACCTGACGGCCGAAACCAACAAGATCACCGCCCTGATCGGCCCCAATGGCGCCGGCAAGACCACGATCTTCAACTGCCTGACCGGCTTCTATAAGCCGACATCGGGGGAATTGACCCTGAACCGGCCGGGTCAGTCGCCCGTATCACTGCAAACCCTGGCGGGATATCAGGTGTCGCGCCATGGTGTGGTGCGCACGTTCCAGAATATCCGCCTGTTCCCGCGCATGACGGTGCTGGAAAACCTGCTGGTCGCCCAGCATGTGGGGCTGATGAAGAAGGCGGCCTTCGGTGTCGCCGGCCTGATCGGCCTGAAGGGCTGGCGCGCGGCGGAGAAGGAAGCCATCGACCGAGCGCGGTTCTGGATCGATCGGCTGGACCTGACCAACGTGGCGGATGAGGAGGCCGGCAACCTCTCCTATGGCGTGCAGCGCCGGGTGGAAATTGCCCGCGCCATGAACACCAACCCGCTGCTGCTCTGCCTGGACGAACCCGCCGCCGGCCTGAACCCGAAGGAGACGGGGGCCCTGGGCGACCTGCTGCGCGGCATCCGCGAACAGTTCGGCATCGGCATCCTGCTGATCGAACATGATATGGGGCTGGTCATGGGCATTTCCGACCGCATCCATGTGGTCGAATATGGCCGCAAGATCGCCGAAGGCACGCCGGAACAGATCCGCAGCGATGAACGTGTGATCAAGGCCTATCTGGGCGAGCCGGATGAAGAAGAACTGCCCGCCATGGTCGCCGAAGACGTTGCCGGACAGGAAGGAGGCCGGGCATGAGCCTGCTGCAACTGACGGGGGTCCGTACCAATTACGGCCCCATCGAGGCGCTGCGCGGCGTCGATGTGCGGGTGGAGCAGGGGGAGATTGTCACCCTGATCGGTGCCAATGGTGCGGGCAAATCCACCCTGCTGATGACCATCTGCGGCCAGCCGAAACCGGCTTCCGGTACCATCCTGTTCGACGGGCAGATCATTAACGACCTGCCCCCGCATGAGACGGCCCGGCTGGGCATCGCACAGGTGCCAGAGGGGCGGCGCATTTTCCCGCGCATGACGGTGTTCGAAAACCTGCAGCTGGGTGCCACCCTGGGCAAGCCTGAGCATTTCGATGAGGATGCCGCCTGGTGCCTGGACCTGTTCCCCATCCTGGCCA
>JAIXTS010000463.1 GCA_027483805.1 Azospirillum sp.
CTCCGCTGCCCGGTCCAGCATTGGCGGAGCGACCGGCGTTGCAGGGTGCCCCCGCCGCGCCACGCGCCAGTCATGCAGGCGGGCCCGCAGCATCAACGCACAGGGCGTGACCACCAGCGTCAGCAAGGTCGCAAAGGTCAGGCCGAAGACGATGGCATTGGCAATCGCCGTCCACCATTGTGTCGCCGGCGCATCCACCGTCACCGCGCGTTCCAGCACGTCGATATTGACGCCCAGGCACAAAGGCAGCAGGCCCAGCACGGTGTTGAGTGCCGTCAGCAGCACGGGCCGCAACCGTTCGGCACCTGTGCGCAGGATGGCGTCATAGGCACTGGCCTCGGTCTTGCGATACTGATCATAGGTATCGATCAGCACGATATTGTTCTGCACGACGATGCCGGCCAGCGAAATGATGCCCAGGCCCGTCATCACGATGCTGAAAGGCTGCCCCGTGATGATCAGGCCAAGGGTCACGCCGATGGTCGACATGATGACCGAGGACAGGATCAGAAAGGCGCTGTACAGGCTGTTGAACTGGGTGACCAGGATGATGGCCATGATCACCATGCCGGCCAGGAAGGCCTGGGTCAGGAAGGTCTGGCTTTCCTGCTGTTCTTCATCCTGGCCCTTAAAATTCACATCGACGCGGGGATCGACGGGATTCTGGGCCAGCCAGGCCTTCAGCTCCGTCAGTTTGGTATCGGGCAGGGTGCCGGGCGTGACGGCGGCCTTCACCCGCATCACCCGTTCACCATCCACACGGTCTACCTGGGCGACCTTCTGCGCCGGGGTGACCGACACAAAATTGCTGATCGGCACGGACCCGGCAGAGGTGACGACGCGCACGGCGTCGATCCGGTCGATGGAGCGGTATTCATGCGGATAGCGGACCACCACATCGATCTCGTCATCCGTATCATCAGGCCGGTAAGTGGACAGGATCAGGCCATTGGTGACCATACGCACGGCGTCACCGACAGCCGACGTATCCAGCCCGAACCGGGCCGCCTGCGCCCGGTCCACATCGACCTGCCAGTCGATACCGGGCAGCGGGCGGCTATCCTCGATATCGATGACCTGCCCCAGGCTTTCCAGCCCACGCCGCACATGGGCGGCGGCGACGGGCAGCAGTTCGGGGAAGCGGGAGGCCAGTTCGACCTGCAGCGCCTTGCCGGTGGGCGGGCCCTCTTCCTGCTTGCGCACCTCGATCTGGATGCCGGGAAGATCGGCGGTCCGTTTGCGGATATCCTCCAGGATGACGTCGGCCTTGCGCCGCTGCTGCCAATCCTTGAAGTCCAGCTGGATCTGCCCGATGACGTCGAGTGCCGCATCATCGCCGCCCCCGCCGCCATTGCCATCGCCGCTGGTGCGGGCATAGACGCTGTCAAACTCGTTCAGTTGCAGGATGCGGGCTTCCACCTGCCGGACCAGCAGGTCACGCTCATCAATTGACATATTGCCGCGCGCATGCACCAGAACGGCGGCATTGTCCGGCTCCACATTGGCGAAGAATTCCACGCCATTGCCATGGGTCGCGTACCAGGTCTGCACCCCGATCAGCAGACCCACCGTCGCCAGGATAACCGTACCGGGCCGGGCCAGCGCCCAGCGCAGCAGCGCGACATAGGGGCCGGACAGATTGGCCGGCGGGTCCACCGGATCGCTTTCATCCCCATCGGCCAGCTGGTTGGCCGGGGCATAGGGCAGCACCGGCCCATGCGCCCGCCCGAACCGGGCGCCCAGCACGGGGATAAAGATCAGCGCCATGGCAAGCGCCGCCATCAGGGTCGCAAACTGGCTGATGGGCAGGAACTTCATGAACTCGCCCACCACGCCCGGCCACAGCAGCAGGGGCGCGAACACCGCCAGCTGTGTGGCCGTGCTGGCGATGATGGGCCAGGCCATGCGGCGCGCCGCCAAGCCATAGGCGCGTTTGGGCGCCATGCCGTCCGCCATCTTGCGGTCGGCATATTCGGTGACGACGATGGACCCGTCCACGACATTGCCCGCCGCCAGGATCAGGCCGAACAGCACGACGATATTGATGGAAAAGCCCATGCCATGCAGGACCAGGATCGCCGTCAGGAACGATCCCGGCACGGCAATGCCGACCAGAACGGAGGTCCGCACCCCCAGCGAGGCGACAACAATGACCATGACCAGCAGCACGGTGATGGCCAGATTATTGCCCAGGTCGTTCAACATCATCTTGATGTCGCCCGACTGGTCGCCCGTATAGCTGACCACGACATTGGCGGGCCAATAGCCCTGTTCGGTGGCCACGACGGCGCGCACCCGCTCGATCGTGTCGATGACATTCTCGCCCGAGCGCTTGGACACCTCCAGCGCCACGGCGCGTTCGCCATCCAGGCGGGCATAGCTTTCGGCATCCTTGAAGGTGCGGCGGATTTCCGCGATGTCGCGGAAGCGGACGACGGCGTCGCCCTGCACCTTCACAGGCATGTTCCAGATATCTTCCACCGTCTCGAACAGGCCCGGCACCTTGACCGCGAACCGGCCCTGTCCCGTATCGATGCTGCCGGCGGCGACCAGCCGGTTGGAGCGGGAGAAAAGCTGCGCGATCTGGGCGGCATCCAGCCCGTAGCTTTCCACCTTCACCGGATCGACGATGATTTCCACCAGCTCTTCGCGGTTACCGCGGATGGTGGCGGACAGGACGGCGTCGATGCCCTCCACCCGGTCACGCAGCTCGCGCGCCAGATGCATCAGGGTACGTTCGGGCACATCGCCCGACAGAACAACGGAGACGACGGGGAACAGGGAGAAATTCACTTCCGAAATGCGCGGTTCCTCCACCCCGTCGGGCAGTTCGGCGCGCGCGATATCCACCTTCTCCCGCACTTCGGCCAGGGCCTTGTCGGCGTCGAACCCGGCGGAGAATTCAAGCACGATGTTGCCGCCGCCCTGATAGGCGGTGGACCGCATCTCCTTGATGCCCTCGATCGTCCGCACCTCCAGTTCCACGGGCCGCAGCAGCAGCCGCTCGCTGTCCTCCGGGCTGATGCCGGTATAGGACATGGAGACATAGATCAGGGGGATGTTGATGTCGGGGGAGCTTTCCTTGGGAATGCTGACAAAGCTGATGGTGCCGGCCACCAGCAGGAAGCACAGGGTCAGCATCACCGTGCGGGCATGGGCCAGGGCCCAGTTGATGATCCCGTTCATTGGGCCGGCTCCGTCACGGCCGTGACCTTCTGACCATGGGTGATGAAGTCCTGGCCGACGGTCACCAGGGTGACAATATCGGGAAGACCCCCCAGCCACATGGAACCGTCAGGGGCGTTGCCCAGCAGTTGCACCGGGGCGAACCGGGCCGTGCCGTCCGCCGCCACCAGCTTGACCCCGACCGTGCCATTGTCCGCCAGGGTCAGAATGCCGGGCGACACCCGGTGGGCCAGGGTCTGCGCAACCGGCAGATTGACCGAAGCCGTCAACCCATCACGGATCCTGTTGCCGGGATTGGGCACCTCCAGCTCGATCCGGAAGGTGCGGGTATTGGGCTCTGCCGACGCGGAAACATAGATGATGGTGCCCTGCAACTCGGTCCCGTCAAGCAGACGCGCGCTGCCCTTCATGCCCGCCGACAGGCGGGTCACATCCCGTTCGGTGGCGTTGGCGACGATGCGGATCGGGTCCAGATCGACGATGGTGCCGACAACACCATTCACCTCCATAAAGCTCCCCACCTCGGCGTCACGGGTTTCCAGCACACCATCGATGGGGGCCTTCACCTCCAGATGGGTAACGTCCAAGGCTGCCTGACGCTGTTCGGCTTCTGCTGCTTCGAGCAGGGCCTTGGTTTCGGCCAGACGGATCTGCGACTGGAAACCCTTGGCCTGCAGGGTCTTTGCCGCTTCAAATTCGATGCGGCGCTGTTCCAGCCGGGCCGTGGCCTCTTCCAGGCGTTCGCGGCGCGCCTTGGCGACGATGCGCAGCACCGGCTGCCCCGCCCGCACGACCGCACCCCGTTCGGCCAGAATGGCCTCAACCGGTCCGGCAACCTCTGCCCGCAGAGAGACTTTGCGCTGCGCTTCGGTGCGACCGGGAATGGCCAGAGCCGCCTGCATCGGCTCGGCACTCTGCCGACGGACCTGGACGCTGGGGGTCGCGGCGGCGGCAACCTTCGGCGCCACGGCCGGTGGCGGGTCATCCTTGCCGAACAGGGCGCCGGATAGAACCCACAGAACGGAAAACGCCAGGATGACGGCCGCGATGGTGACGGACCGACGATTCATTCCCTACCCCCAGATGCACGCAGACATCGACCAAAAGTGGCGACACACAAATTGTGCGGCGCAATATGGTTCATATCGACTGTTGAACAAGGTTCGGATGGACAAAATGATTTTCCAGGCCTGCTGACTGTGCGGGCCATCACGGCTGGCTATATTTTGTTTACCAGGGGTGCCGCGCGCCACCGCGCAGGAGGGCAGCGTCACGCCCCCGGGTCGGCGCGCCGCACCTCTTCGGTCAGGATGTCGATCAAGGCCGTTTCAAAGGCGGATGGCGACGCACGCCGCCGGCGCAGGATGGTCAGGGGCGTGGTCCAGGCACCATCGGCCAGATCGCGGCCGATCAGCCCGTTGCTGTCGGTCACCATGGATCGCGGCAGGATGGCCAGCAGGTTGCTGCTGGTCAGCACCGACAGACCGAACAGGATGGAGGAAGAGGTGATGCGCGGCCGGATCGGCTCCGCCCCCTGCTGCAGGAAAAAACGGTCGATGCGTCCATCCAGCCCATCCGGCATGGGGCCGTAGATCCAGTCACAGCCCACCAGATCGGCCAGCGTGCGCGCCTGGGGCAGGACCGGATGATCGTGGCGCCCGGCCACCACCCAGCGTTCATGGTCCAGCGTGCTGACCACGATCTGCGGGTCGGTGGCCGACGCGCTGGTGCTGATCGCCAGATCGATCTCTCCGGCCAGCAGCATGCGCACGAACAGCGGTTCCACCCCCGCCTCGACCCGCAGATGCAGACGCGGGAACATGCGTTGCAGGCGCGGAACCGCGTGGCGGCCGATGCCGGCGGCGGCGGCCGGACTGATGCCCAGGGCCAATTGTGTGCTGCTGCGGCCCAGGGCCACGTCAAGGTCACGGCGGAACTGCCCCATTTCGCCCAGTACGGACCGGGCGCGCGACAGCAGCGCCTCCCCCATGCGGGTGACCCGCACACCCTTGGGCGTGCGTTCCAGCAGCAGGACGCCCAGTTCCCCTTCCAGCCGCGCCAGGCTTTTGGACAGGGCCTGCTGGCTCAACCCCTTCTGGCGCGCGGCCAGGGTCAGGCTGCCGGTATCAACGACGGCCAGGAAATATTCCAGGTCCCGCAATTCCATGGTGCCGGTCCATCATGAAGGTCCCAGCGCGCGGGACATCGACCGCATCATTCCGGAACAGGCCGGCGATTGCCAGCCCGTTCCGGAACGGTCCCCATCAGAACTTGTACTTCAGACGCCCCGCCCAGGTGGCGGGCCGATTGAGGTAGGTCGAGATCAGGTAGGAGGTGCGATAGGTCACGTCGGTGCAGTTGGAGCATTCCAGCGAGGCCGACCAGGGACCATCGGCCGGCCCGAAGGTCACTCCGCCGCTATAGGTCGTGTACCCATTCTCATAGGACGGCACGACATTGCTGGTCTGGACCCAATGTTTGCCCACATGGGTCATGCTGACCGACGGGGTCAGCAGATAGTCGCCGATGGCGATATCATAGGAGCCCGACAGGTTCAGGGTCATGTCGGGGCTGCGTACCGGTTCGGAGATCGTGCCGGTCGGCGTCACGATACCCTGGCCGCAGCGGGCCGTGGTCCCGGCCCGGCACTGGGCCTGCTGGGTCAGAACCGACGCGGCCGGGTTCTTGTACTGGCTGTCCTGCAGACCCAACGCGGCGCTGAGATTCAGGCCCTTCACCGGCACCCAGGTGAATTCCGCCTCCAGCCCCTTCACTTCCATATCGGCATAATTGCCGGTGATGAAGGCGACGGCGCCGCTGGCCTGCTGGAAGGCCGACGGGATCTGGAAGTCGCTGACATCGGTGTAGAACGCGTTCAGGTTGACGCGCAGGCTGCCATCCAGCCATTCCGACCGCACGCCGGTTTCATACGACCAGACCTTTTCCGCCGCAAAACTGCGCACCACTTCCGCCGAGGTGCCGCGCGCATTCCAGCCGCCGGATTTGAAACCGCGCGTGGCCGAGGCGAACAGCATCACATCGTCGGCGGCCTTATATTCCAGGGCAAAGCGTGGGGTCCAGATGGCCGTCGTCTGATCATCGGGAATGCCCAGGGCCACCATGGTGGCGGTGCTGAAATTCGCCACGGCGCGGGGATTGCCGTTCGACACGATGCCGATGGTCTTCTTTTCCTCGGTGAACCGCACGCCGGCCGTAGCGGTCAGCCGGTCGGTGGCGTGGAAATCAAACTGGCCATAGGCGGCCTTGGCTTCGGTTGTGTTGGTCAGCGTCCGGTCCGCCAACACCGTCGGCGTCACGAAATTCAGGAAATCCGCGAAGTCGGTCTTGTTGTCCTCATGCAGGTAATAAAGACCGACCACATAATCCAGCTTGTCGCCAAACAGCGACCCGTTGGCCTTGATCTCCTGGCTGAACTGGTCATGGTCGCTGGTATTGGCGATCACGTAGCCACCCGTGGCCTTGGCCATGTTGGCGAAGTCCAGGGCATATTCCTGGTGCAGGTCGCGGTAGCCGGAGATGACGTTGATTGTCGGGCCCTCCGTCTCCACCGCGATGTTGGAGGTCAGGGTCCAGGTGCGGACATTGTTGCCCAGCCCGTAGCCCCCCTTCTCCCCCACCAGATAGGAACGCAGGGCGCCGCCCTGTTTGGTCAGCCCGGTGCGGGTGACACGGCGGCCATTTTCCTGCGTGTTCAGCAGACTGTCATTGTCGCTGTCCATATAGTCGGAGGACACATCCCAGGTGACGTTGTCCGACACCAGCCAGCGCACAGCGCCCCGGATGCCGGTGGTGTCCTCGCCATTGTTATCCTCACCCGTGGTCAGGTTCTTTGCCCAACCGTCATTCTTCACCTTGAAGGCGGAGAATTTGGTCAGCACCGTTTCCGATACCGGGATGTCGATGGAGGCGCGGGCCGTCTTCTCATCATATTTGCCATATCCGACCTCGGCAAAGCCGCCCAGCGTATCGCGTGGCTTGGCCATGATCACATTGACCGCGCCCCCGGTGGTGTTACGGCCGAACAATGTCCCCTGCGGCCCGCGCAGAACCTCGATCCGTTCGACATCGAAGAAGGAGAAGTTGTTGGCATTCTGCCGGCTGACATAGATGTCATCGACATAGGTGCCGACGGGCGGGTCGAAGGTGGCGATGGTTTCGGTATTGCCCAGGGCGCGCAGATAATATTGGTTGGCCGACCCCAGGCCGGTATTGTTGGCGCCGATCAGATTGGGCACGGCATTGATCAGATCCAGCGTTTCCGTGATCTGGCGGCGTTCCAGTTCCGACGACGAAAAGGCGCTGATGGCCACCGGCACATCCTGCACCGATTCCGCGCGGCGCTGCGCCGTAACGATGATTTCATCCAGCAAGGCGCCGCCGCCCTGCTGCTGACCCTGCGCCATGGCCGGCGCCCCCGACAGCAGCGCCAGAAGCGCGCAGCCGCCCTTCATCAAGAAGACATGCTTCCTCATTGATCAGTCCCTTCCTGTTCCGGTCCGCGTCAAGGCGGTGTTTTGTTCGGAGAATGCCAAAGCATCTTGATGGCCGGTCTTTGCCTGGCCTTGTCCCGACTTCACCATATCGAGATGTGATATAAGTATATTGTTATATCATTATTCAGCGCAAGCGCTATTGCGCGGGGTGCCGATCTCTGGCGCGAAGAACCGACATTGTGGCGGCAGGAACACAGTGCCGGCCGCAGGAATGCTCAGAAAACGGGCTGCCAGAGGCCGATCAGGCCCGCCAGGCTGACGGCCAGCCAGATGCCGATGACATAGCGCCGGACCTCGACAAGCAGGCCCGCCACAATGGCCTGGGCCTGTCCATCGGCCGGATCATTCAGCACCTTGGTGAAGGCGGTCGCGAAGGGGGGCAGAACCCGGCGGATGATCAGGCCGCAGGTGATGGCCACCGCCAGCAGGATCAGTTTCAGCCCGATAAAGGCGGGAACCGCGATCTGGCCCGCCACCGCCGCCATCCCGGTCAGGGTGAAACCGGCGATCGCGACAAGACGCAGGCCCAGATCGGTACGGGGCAGCAGGCTGCCGGGTTTGGGTTCGCGCAGATGGACGGCCCAGACAACGGCCAGCCAGACAAGCCCGGCCCCCCAGGCCACGACCAGCCAGACACCGCCCAGATCCAGCCACCCCTTGGCCACGGCCAGGGTCAGGCCCGTGGGCAGGGCCAGAACCAGACTGGTGCGCGGGGCCATGTCGATATTGCTGATCATGCGGGCCGCCAACCGGCGGGCCGCCGGCGGCTGGTTTGGATCAGCGACAGCGTATGAAGCGTAATAGGCGCCCAGATCGCCACCCACCCAGAAGACCAGCACAAAGATGTGCAGCAATGTCAGACAGGCGAGCAGCATCGGCATCCATCCTTGTCAAAACGGGTCAGATCAGAAAGGTTTGACGGTTCCCAGGAAAGCCATGGTGATGATGCCGGCCCAGTAGACATAGGCCAGCTTGCGCCCCACGGCCAAAGCGCTGTCCAGTTTGGCTTCCAGCACCGGCGAGGGCCCGTCCGTTTCCAATTGGCGGAAAATCACGATCCAGTCGCGCATGATGTATCGCAGCAGCAGACCGATGATCAGCAGCCCGGAAAACAGCGTGGCCTTGGCCGCATACCATCCGGCCGTCAAGGGTCCGCCGGTGATCAGGCTGTAGAGGCCGACACAAAACAGGGACGGGATCACGACATAGCGGATCGCCTCGTCCGTCTTGGTCAGCACCATATAGGCGGGCGACTTGCGCTTGAAGAAGGCGAAGATGACCAGCGACAGCCAGGCCGCCACAAAGATCCACATGCCGACCAGCCAGTTGCCGCCCAGCGGCTGGTAGCCCATGTTGTAGCCCATATGCAGGCCCAGCGGCAGCAGCAGCACGATGCCGCTGCGCGGCAGAATATCGATACGGTAGGCCGTCTCCATATGCCGGCGCCGTTCGGCCAGTGACAGGGCCGTGTTGGTCAAAGGCCGCGAGGCATTGAACACCCCCCACTCACCCCCCAGCCAATAGGCCATGGCGATGATGTGCATCCAGCGCAGCACCAGATGCTCGTCCAGGTACATCCCCAGGAATTCCATGACGCTTCCCTGTATCTTGATTGCCGGGCCGAACAATTCGGGCCCGAGGGCCAGATTGCCCGGCAATGGGGGGAACGCTCATTGATTCAGATCAATATGTCCGGACAATTAAACTTGCAGCCCCAGGACACCTGGATTGAGGCGATGGCCGGGATCGACCGACGCCTTGATGGCCCGCAGCAGGGCAAAGGCGGCCGGATCAGCATCCTCTGACAGCGGATAGGCGCGCCCGACCTGAAAATGGGCGGCACCAAAGGGCTGCAAGGCGGCCACCACGGCCTGGCGCGCCCGGGCAACCAAGGCCGTGACCGCCGGGTTGGGTTGATGAACCGGCAGGCGGGAAAGGATGCCGGGTTCCACCGTGGCCTCATGCAGCGCCTCACGCGCTTCGGGCCAGAAGAAAACGGGTTCGATCAGAAACCCGTTGGTGGACAGGGAGGTCAGCATGAAGCCGATGGTGACACCGGCTTCGCTCAGGTCCGGCTCCATCGCCGACAAGGCCCCCGCCACAGCCGCCTGGGCCGCGATGGCGTCACCCAGGGCGACAATACCATGGACGGGTACCCAGCGTTCACCCGCCGGACCCAGCACATTGTTCAGCGGTGTGAAGGGCTGGGCGCGCAGCACCTTGGGGATGGTGTTTTCCACCTCCACCCCGTCATGCCGGCGGGCAATGGCGCGCAGGGCGGACAGGTCCGCCTCCACCGCGGCCGCGGACCGTCCCTCCACCGTCAGATGCAGGCTCCAGCATTCCTCCGGCAGGAAGGAACGGCCGGCCAGCGCGATACGCGCCGCCTCCCGCACGCCACCCAGGATGGATTTCTGCCGGGCCATGACCGTGCCCAACGCCTTCACGTCCGACAGCAGGGAGGCACGTTTCATGCGCACCCGCGCCAGGGCCGGATCGAAGGCACAGGTCTCCGCCGCGATGCCGCTGCGGGCCACGTCGGCCAGCGCTGCCAGGCACTGATCCTGGCCCGTGAAACTGACCGACAGATAGGCTTCATGGGCCGGCAGCGGCATCAGGCGCAGCGTGATTTCCGCCTTCACGCCCAACGCACCGCAATCCCCGCAGAACAGGCCCGTCAGATCGGGGCCATAGAATCGGTAGAAGGGATGGCCATCCTGCGGCCGGCGCGCCCCCGTGGTCAGCAGGGTGCCATCGGGCAGCACAACCGTCAGCCCGATGACACTTTCCGAGGTGGTGCCATAGAGGCCGGCGCCGAAAAAGGCGTTCTGCTGTGACAGACCACCGCCGATGGTGGAACTGATCCCGGAAAGCGGGCCCCAGAAGGGCGTGCGCAGGCCCAGCGGGGTCAAGACCTCATGCAGCGCTTTCCAGGTGCAGCCCGCCTCCACCGTGACCCGCATGTTCTCGGCATCAACGGACAGGACCCGGTTCATCGCGGACAGGTCCAGCAGCAGCGCCGGCCCGACATCCCCGACATAACCGCCCGTATAGCTCATGCCGCCACCGCGTGGCAGCACCGCCAGCCCGGCCGCGCCCGCCAGACGCACGGAATAGGACAGGGCCGCGCTGTCGGCCAGGCGCACCACAATATCCACCGGTTGAGGGGCCTTCGACCAGATATCCTGGCTGAACAGCGCCCGGCGTTCCGTCGACAGGCTGACATTGTCGGCCCCGATGGCGGCGGAAAGGCTGGCGGTCAGGGTGGCGGTGGTGTCGGGGGGCGGCAGATTGTCTGGCATGCGATCACCCGCTTCAATTTGTCCAGACATAATTCACCCACGAACCGATCCTGTCCAACAGGGCTTTGGAAATCCGCACAAAAGCAAGTTGTGCCGATCAGCAAAGGCCCGGAGACAGCTGCCGCCCTGCGGTCAAAAACTCATGGACCGGTCAGTTCATACAGCACGATCAGGTGGCCATCGGGATCGATGAAGGCCGTTTCCGTGCCGGTGCGCCCTTCCGGTGTGCTCAAGGGGCGCGGGGCGATGATGGTCAGGCCCTTGGCCTTGATCTTCTCCATCACCAAGGGCAGGTTGACGGCATTGATCACCATGGCCACGGGCCGGGGTGACTGTGGCGTGGTGATGGGCTGCCCCCTGATTTCGAACAGGGCCAGGGTGCGCACCTGGCTGGGCCCCGCCGACAGCATGGCGGTGCGCAGGCTGGCCTTCGGGTCCAGATTGAAGACCTCATAGGAATAGGAGGTGGGAAGCGACTGCCGCACCTCCCCACCCTGGAAACCCAGGATATCACGGTAGATGGCCAACGATCGGTCGATATCGGCCACCAGCAGCGTGGCACGCTTGAACAGCGGCCCCTGATATTGCGCCGGGGCGGCCGTGTCGGCGGCCAACGCGGGGGACAGAAGCAGCGGTGAGCAGAACAGGGCCGCCGCCAGGGCGTACCGACGCAAAGCAATCACACTAACCTCCCGAATGTCGATTTTCTGATGAAGACGGCCAAAGGCTCAACCGCCCGCTTCCTCGGCAAAGGCCGACAGCGGTGCCGGCCGCCCGGTCTGGGCGATCAACGCCTGCCGGCGAAAAAAACGGGTATAGCCCTCCATGCCCATGCGTGACGGGCCCAGGCCGCTGTCGCGGAAGCTCTGTTTGGGGGCTTCATGGAACAGGGCGGTCAGGGCGGCATCGTTCAGGCTGACGGCACCGGCCACCAGCAGCCGCCCGACCGCCGCCGCCTGGTCCAGATCGGCGGCAAACACAGCCGCCGACAGGCCATACTGGCTGTCATTGGCCAGGGCGATGGCCTGTTCCACCGTCACGAAGGGCATGATGGGCAGGATCGGGCCGAACGTTTCCTCCCGCATCACGGCCATGTCATGGGTGACCCCGGTCATGATGGTGGGGGGCAGCCACAGGCCGCCATGATCCACCACCTCTCCGCCGGTCAGAACCATTGCCCCCTTGGCCCGGGCATCGGCGATCTGCTGGCGCAGGATGTCGGCCTGTCTGTCAAAGATGATGGGGCCGATCTCCCCCTGCCCGATATCGGGAAAGTTCAGCCGCACCTTTGACGCGGCGGCCACCAGTCGGGCGACAAACTCATCATGGATCGGCGCGGCGACATAGATCCGTTCAAGGGACTGGCACGCCTGACCCGTGGCCAGCACCGACCCGCGCAGGGCCGCCGTCACGGCATCGTCCAGGTTCGCCCCGTCCAGGATGATCAGCGGGTCCTTACCGCCCAGTTCCAGGAAGGCCGGGATCAAGCGCTGGGCCGCGCGGACCGCCACCTTGCGGCCCGTGGGCACCGACCCGGTGAAGCAGACACAATCCACAGCATCGACCAGCGCCTGTCCCGTGGCGCCGTCGCCGCACACCAGGGCCAGCACAGGGGCCAGCCCCGCCTCCAGGATGGCGGCCGCCAGCGGGCCGGCGAAGCGCGGCGTCACCTCCGATGGTTTGATCATCACCGCACAGCCGGCCAGCAGGGCCGGTATGGCATCGATCAAGGACAGGGTCAGGGGAAAGTTCCACGGGCTGATGACGCCGACCAGTTCATAGGGCACCCAATGGGGCGCGTGGCGGATGGCCGGATTGGACCGACCCTGTATCCAGGCCTCGGGCAATTGCCCCGGAACCGTGGCACACCAGCCGGCGATGGACCCGCGCACACCATCCACCTCCATCCGGGCGATGCGCGCCCGGCCCGTGTCCATGGTCAGCGCCCCGGCCAGATCCTCCTGATGCCGGGCGAGCGCATCGGCCAAGCGGCGCAGGGCCGCCACCCTGCCCTCCACCCCCAGGGCGCGCCAACCCTTCTGGGCCAGCCGCAGCCGGGCCGCGATATCCATGAGTGTTGCGGTATCGGTCACCGCGACGCGATGATCCATCTGTCCGGTGCGGGGATTGCGGACCGGAATCTCCATGACGCCCCTCCCTGTTAATGATATAAAGGTATATCATTAAGGAATTGGTCGCGAGAGAAATTTTAAAAGACGCCCGATGCGGCGCGGAAAGGGGACCCATGTCACGGGACGTGCGTTACATGGCACTGGCGCTGCAGGTGACCTGCCATGCCGTCAACCGGTGCGCCGAGATTGCCGCCGCCCGGTCGCGGATGATGGACAGCATCGCCCGCATCCAGGACCAGATCATCGCCTCCAAACGTTTCATCGGGCCGGATGTGCGGCTGGTGGTGCTGCCGGAATATTTCCTGACCGGCTTTCCCATGGGCGAAGGTCCGGCCCTGTGGGCGCAGAAGGCGGCCCTGGCCATGGACGGGCCGGAATATGCGGCATTGGGTCAGGCGGCCCGTGCCGCCGATTGCTTCATCGCCGGCAACGCCTATGAACAGGACCCGCATTTTCCGGGCCTGTATTTCCAGACCAGTTTTGTGGTGGCCCCGCAAGGTGCGGTCATCCTGCGCTATCGCCGCCTGATCTCCATGTTCGCGCCCAGCCCTTATGATGTCTGGGACCGCTATCTGTCGGTCTATGGCAAGGATGCCGTCTTCCCGGTGGTGGAAACGGAGATCGGGCGGCTGGCCGCCATCGCGTCGGAGGAAATCCTGTATCCGGAGATCGCGCGTGCCCATGCCTTGCGCGGCGCGGAGATTTTTGTGCATTCCTCCTCCGAAGTGGCAAGCCCGCTGGCCACACCCAAGAATGTGGCAAAACAGGCCCGCGCGATCGAGAACCTGGCCTATGTCGTGTCGGCCAATTCTGCCGGCGTGGCGGATGTTTCGATCCCGGTGGCCTCCACCGATGCCAGTTCCAAGATCATTGATCATCGCGGGCAGATCCTGGCCGAAGCAGGCTATGGCGAGAGCATGGCCGCCTTCGCCCCCATCGACCTCGGCGCGCTTCGGGCCTGGCGCCGCCGTCCCGGCATGGGCAACATGATCAGCCGCCTGCCCCTGGCCCTGTTCGCCGACGCCTATGCCGGACAGGAAGCGCAGCTGCGCAACGGATTGCTGAACCCGGACGGCAGCCCCAGCGCACCCGATCCCGCCTTCTATCGGGAACGGCAGTTGCGCGTGATCGAGCGCCTGGACCAGTCGGGTGTCATTTGACCGGTCAAATGACATTTTTTCCCTTTTCGCCTCTAACACAATGATATACTTTTATATCAAATGACCGGGCAAAATGTCCGACAGCGCAGGAACTGGGAGCCTGAACATGATGAAGCTGTTGAGCTTACGCACTTTTCTGATCGGGACCGCGGTTTCGCTGTCGGTCGGCCTGTCGGCACAGGCAGCCAGCAAGGCGCTGGATCTGGACAACCCGGCCGATGCCCTGGTCGCGATGCGCAAACTTCAGTGCGATCTGGATGATGGCAAACCCGCCTTCTATTCCTGGTCGGGGGAGGTCTTTGCCCGCCGCCGCGGGGAGGCGGACAAGAAGCTGTTCAAGGTCCTGGGCATGAATGTCCGCGCCTGCAAGAGCCTGGATGACCCCAAGACGGGCAAGGGTTTCCGTCTGGTCAGCCGGGAGGTGCTGGTCTATCTCGACCCCGCCACGGGTCAGGTGCTGCGCCGCTGGGCCAATCCCTGGACCGGCAAGGAGGTCGAAGTGCTGCATGTGGCCAACGACCCGGTGAACAATAATTTCGGCAGCATCGGCCGTGACGGCAAACCGATGCCGTCGGCCTTCACCAGCATGGGGAATGCCGCCTTCGTCTCCTTCACGGTGCCGCTATTCTATCCCAACCCGCTGGCCGGCGAGTATCAGCCCCAGGTGGGCGGGACCTATCACGCCACGGAGATGTTCAACTTCTCCATGGACAAGGCCAAGCTGGTCAGCCCGAAGACCAAATCGGTGGATGATGCCGTCATCTCCTGGACCCGCATCTCGCAATGGCTGCCCTGGATGGAGATGGGGGACCGCGACGGCATCCTCTATTTCAGCACGGTGGGGGCCCGCGTTCCAGATTTCGAGGCGCTGCCCGACATCCTGAAGACGGAAATCCGCACCAATTACCCCGTCTATACCGAGGCGCCGCCGCTGGATGATGCGCGCCGGAATGAGACGAGCTGGACCTACTATAAAAAAGTGATGGAAGAACGCCGGGCGTCCGCGCCCAAGGCCAACTGACCCGGCGGGCACCGCCGCAAAAAGAGTGAACGTCGATCAACGGCGCGCAGGCGGTCTCGCCCCGGCGAACGGGTTGTCACGCCCACAAACAAATTCGGGAGTTGCTCACGTCATGAAGAACCGTCTGCTGCAATCCTCTTTCCTGCTGGCAGGTTTTGCCCTGGCATCGGGCAGCGCCCTGGCCCAAACGGCGGAACCGCTGCTGCTGGAGGAAATCATCGTCACGGCGCGCAAGCGGGCCGAAAGCCTGCAAGAAGCGCCGCAGGCCATCACCGCCTTCAGCGCGGCCGACATCACCGAAGCGCGCATCACCGGCATTGATGATGTCGCCAAGCTGACGCCGGGCCTGAACTATGCCCCGCTGTTCGGGCCGGCGGCGGCGACGCCCATCATCCGTGGGTCGACCCAGACCTTCGGGGCGCCCAATGTCGGTGTGTTCATCGACGGCATCTATCTGACCGGCAAGGCGGCGATGGATATCGCCCTGTCGGATCTGCAACGGATCGAGGTGATCAAGGGCCCGCAGAGCGCGCTTTACGGCCGCAACACCTTTGCCGGCGCCATCAATTACATCACCAAGGCGCCGCAGATGACCCTGGGCGGCGAAGCAGAGCTGACCGTCGGTTCGCATGGCATGCTGGAAGGCCGCGCCAGCATCACCGGCCCCATCATTGCCGACAAGCTGGCCCTGCGCCTGGGTGTCAGCCATAAGGAATTTGACGGCTATTACCGCAGTTCCATCGACAATGGCCGCATCGATTTTGAAAAGACGCAAGGTGTCGCCGCCGATGCGCTGTTCACCCCGACAGAGGCCCTGTCGGCGCGTCTGCGCTTTTCCTATGCCAAGGATGATAGCGGGCAGCCGGCCAGCGCCGTGGTCCGGGCCAACGGCATTCCGCGCACGGTGCCCGTGGCGCTGAATGGTGGCATCCCGGTAGGCAGCCCGCAGACCTATGTCGGGGAACTGCCGGAAATGGGCAAATACCTGCCCGTCAATACCCAGCGCCGCATCCCAGCCGAACTGACGGATTACGGCAACCGGCAGGAAACCTATCGGACCAGTCTGGCGCTGGATTATGATCTGGACGCAATGACGCTGACCAGCATCACCGCCTATAACAAGCGCGACAATGAGTACCAGATCGATGGTGACAACACGGTCTGCGAAGACCCGCTGGGCTGCCGCAACTTTGGCCCGCCGCTCCCGACCTTCCGGCCCATCGCCTTTCGCCAGTCCCAGTTCGCCACCTCGTCCGAAGACAATACGACCAAGGATTTCAGCCAGGAACTGCGCATGAGTTCCCCCGACCAGGGACAGTTCCGCTGGATCGTGGGCGGCTTCTATTACTGGTCAAAGCTGAGCGCGGTGCAGCGTTCCCTCTCGCCCATGCTGCCCAATCCACCGGCCTTCGGCTATCCGCTGTCCAAGCTGGGGACCGAAGCAAAGAGCCTGTTCGCGTCCGTCGCCTATGACGTGACCGAGGACCTGACGGTGACAGCCGAAGCGCGGCAGGAATGGGAAGACCAGACCTACAAGCAGCGCCCGACGGTGACCAGCGGTGTGGCAACGGGCGATGCCTCGCTGCGCAACATCAACCTGAAGCAGGATTTCAAGTTCTTCACGCCGCGCGTCATCGTTGATTACAAGATCAGCGACGATGTCATGGCCTATGCCAATATGGCCAAGGGCACCAAGACGGGCGGCTTCAATACCGGCCTGCGTGTCCTGGAAAGCCAGTTCACCTACCAGGAGGAAAGCTCCTGGAACTATGAGGCAGGGTTGAAGACCACCTGGATGGGCGGCCGGGCCACCACCAACCTCGCCTATTTCCACACCGACTGGAAAGACCAGCAGGTGGCCTGCCAGAACCCGGTTGCAGTGGGGGGCACCTCCACCCAGCGCACCTATACCTGCAATGTCGGCCAGGCTGTCATCAATGGTATCGAGGTCGATGCCCAGGTGCGCCTGACCGACATCCTGACGGCCAGTGTCGGCTATTCCTGGACCGATGCGACATACGAGAAATTTGTGGATGACAGTCTGACGGCAACGCTGGCCGCCGGGGGCCTGCCGGCGATGAATTTCGACGGCAAATCCCTGCCCTATGTGCCGAAGAACAAGCTGTTCGCCAGCCTGAAGGCCGAATTCGACCTGTCACCCGGCTATGAAATGTTCATGCGCGCCGATGTGAACTATCAGAGCAAATCCTATATCCGGGCCGACAACCTGGCCTTTATCGGCGACAAGACGGTGGCGGATTTCCGCACCGGTCTGCGTCTCGACAATGGGGTCAGCGTCACCCTGTTCGTGGAGAACGCCTTTGATGACCGCACGCCGCTGACGGCCGTGCGCTTCTTCGACAGCGTCAATTTCTCCATCCCCGCCCCGCTGGTCACCGGTGCCATGGGTCGCAAGGCCGGCGCCACGCTGAACTACACCTTCTGACGGCGCGGGGCCGGCGTTGCCCCTTCCTGTCCAGCATCGCCGCCCGATGCCATGCCTGGCCGGCCTGTTTCCATCCGATCGGATGGGGGCGGTGCCGGCCTTCCCTTTGAAAGGTCGATGCAGCATGAACAGACTGACCTTCGCCCTTGTCACCGCCTTGGCCCTGGCCAGCCCCGTCCTGGCGCAGGAAAAGCCGGCGGCAGCGGACATGTCCCTCTATGACGGCGTGCATTACAAACGTGCCACGATCCTCACCACCGATCTGGACCGGTCGCTGACCTTCTACCGCGATCTGATGGGATTGAAGGTGGAGGTGGAGATGCCGCTGAAGCCCACCTCCTACGCCTATGTCATGTTCAATATCGACAGCAGGGCGCAGATGCGCATGGCCATGCTGTCCTCCGACACGCAGCAGCGCACCCTCGCCATCATCGAGGTCAAGGGGGCGCCCCTCAACATCCCCACCAGCCCCCGCCCGCATTCCATGGTGCTGGAAAGCCCGGACCTGCCCGGCATGGCGGCGCGCGCCCGCGACCGCGGCCTGACGGTGTTCAAGGAACTGGAACTGACCACCGTGGATGGGCGCAAGGGCAAGGAACAGGGGATGCTGGACCCCGACGGACATCTGGTGATCCTGTACCAGTTGAACCCGTAACCCAGCGACCGAGGTCGCGGCAGAGTGATACCAGCGGCATGAAATCTTGACCTTTGGTCAATCTTTCCTGCCCCTCAATCGCCGGCGCCAGCATCCGCTGGCTTGGCTACGCCGCATGTGCGGCGCGGCTGCGGTCGCCGCCGTACCACCGGTCATAAA
>JAIXTS010000346.1 GCA_027483805.1 Azospirillum sp.
GCCAAGTGGTCTTTGACCCTTTAAGTTGAGGTTTTCTGCGGGTTCTGGGGCAGGCGCCCTGTCCGGTTGAGGTATTGCAGGATGCAAAACTGCGAAAAGAACGTTGCATACAGCAAAGACACTTGCTATATGCAACGATGTCGTCCGGCACACCACAACCTAACCTTTTGGTTAGGGTTTGTGGGGATTCAGGGAATTAAAGGTTCCAGCAGGTCCGGCACACGATCCTTTTCCATGGCATCCCGCCAGCAATCGGCCAACCGGTCCGTCTCCGCCACCGCCGTACGCCAGTATTTCTGACGCGTGGCTGTATCCATACGTTTGAAATCACCCCGGTCGGGGATTTTGCCGAAGGGCAGATTGTCGGTGAATTCCGGTGCGGGGCAGAGCAGCAGCATGCGGGACAGGCTGGATTCCCGTGCCTTGCGCCAGGGCAGCGCCTTGTCGAACCAGCCTGGAATGACGCGGTGGGAGAAATGCGGATAGAGGATCAGGCCAGGGGGGGTGAACCCCATATCCAGGTGGTAATCCATGATCCCGCCATCCAGATAAAGGCCTGGCCGCGCCCCCTCCGGATCGACAACCCCGTCGAACACAAAGGGCACAGCGGAAGAGGCCAGCAGGGCCGGCACCAGATTGCCCTCTGTCAGGGGCACAGCCTGGGTCGGGAATTCAGCGCGCAGGTCAAAGGGCGGCGGATCCCGCCGGTCATGCAGGACAGTGCGTTCGAAAAACAGCGGCAGGCTGCTGCGGCTGACCAGATTGGCAAGGCCGGCGGCTCCCAGGCCCAGGCCCAGCCGGACCTTGCCCGCCATCGACCCCATGGGCCCGCGCGCCCGCACGGCCAGGATGGATTGCCGCATGAACGGGTGCGACAGAACATGCCCGATCCCGTCGGGCCCGAAAATCGTGCGCAGAAAGTCGCGGCAATGGTCGGTCAGTTCCGATGCCGTCACGTGTCCTTCCACGCCGTAATCCAGGTACGACGCCTCGAACCGCCGGGCCGCCGCGACGGGATCGGGCTGGGCCAGACAGGCAAAGCGCCAGGTACCGATGGAACTGCCCACCATATGCAATGGCCGTGTCCGCTGCCGGAACCAGCGGCCGAACAACGCCTGATCCAGCCGTGTCAGGGCCAGCCATTTGGCCCCGCCGCTGGCACCGGCCACCACATCGAACAGGTCCTCATGCAGCCCGTCGCGGCGGATGCGGGCGATGGCCTCTCGCCCGGCCAGGAAACGCAGGGGCTTGGAACACATGGGAGGTGCGGCCCATCTCGGTGGCGGTATCGCGCCGCAACATAAGGGGCGGGCCGCCATCGGACAAGGGGCGGCCTATTGACGACAGCCCGCCGGGCGTGATGATAACGGGTGATCCCTACACGAGAACCGCCAGCGCAAGGCACCGCACCCATGTTCAATATCGCCACCGTGGATTTCCAGGCGCCCGACGCCGCCCAGCAGTTCGTGCGTTCCATGCACGAGACCGGCTTTGCCGTCCTGCGCAACCATCCGATCGATACCGCCCTGATCCAGGAATTGTACAAGGTCTGGTCCGGTTTCTTCGCCTGGGACGGCAAGTTCGACTACACGTTCGATCCGGAAATCCAGGACGGCTTTTTTCCGTTTAAGTCCGAGAATGCCAAGGACAGTGCGCTGAAGGACCTGAAGGAATTCTACCATGTCTATCCGGGCCGGCGCTTGCCGCCGGCGGTCAAGGACGCGACCGACCGCATGTATGCCGACCTGCTGTCGATGGGCCAGACATTGTTGACCTGGATTCAGGATACTGTGCCGGCCAGTGTGCGCGACGCCTTCTTCGAGCCGCTGCCCAGCATGATGGACGGATCGACCAGCACCCTGTTCCGTGTCCTGCATTACCCGCCCATCGGCGAAGGCTATGAGCCGGGGGCCGTGCGTGCCGCGGCCCATGAGGATATCAACCTGATCACCCTGCTGGTGACGGGCAGCGAGCCGGGGCTGCAGGCCCAGGACACGGCCGGCAACTGGCACGATGTGCCCTGCGATGCCGGCATGATCGCCGTCAATGGCGGCGACATGCTGAAACTGGCATCGGGCAACTTCATTCCCGCCACGCCGCACCGGGTGGTAAACCCGCCGCCCGAACATAATGTCGCGCGGTATTCCATGCCGATGTTCCTGCACCCCCGCCCCGATGTCCGCCTGTCGGCCGAACTGACGGCGGGTGAATTCCTGGACCAGCGGCTGCGCGAGATCGGGCTGAAGAAGTGATATCAACGCGCCGCGCGGCGGCCCGTGCTGCGTCGCCAAGCCAGCGGATGCGGGCGCCGGCGATTGAGGGGCAGGAAAGAGTGACCAAAGGTCAAGATTTCATGCCGCTGGCATTACGCCCGCAAACACGAACAAGTCCGAATTTTACCGGTCCGCACATAAGGATTGAGTTTCACGGACGGGCCTGAACCCCGTCCGTGTTTGCTCAACTGCCGCGCAGCCAGGCCAGCGATCTGGCCAGATGGGCCGCCGGCGTCGGCGATTCGTCTTCCAGCACATACCAGTCGACACCGGCCTTGCGCGCCGCCGCCAGCAGCGCCGTCCAATCGACGCTGCCCTGGCCGATGGGGGCAAAATCCGCCGGTGACGCCGAACCGGTATATTCACCGGTGGGCGCCCCCGGCCGCATGTCCTTCACATGCAACAGCTTCACCCGGCTGCCCAGCCTTTCCAGCAGGGCGACAGGATCGACGCCGGCCTTCAGCACCCAGAACACATCCATCTGCAATTCCACACAGGCCGGGTCCAGCCCCGCCAGCAGCCGGTCCAGCAATGTGCCTGCCCCATCGGTCGCGAATTCATACCCGTGCAGATGGTACATTACGCGCAGACCGGCGGCCTTCAAGGCCGGGCAGGCGGATCTGTAGGCGGCGATGGCGGCATCGATCTCTGCCGGGCCAATGCCCTGGGTCGCCCCCGCCCCCGGCGGTTTCAGCCAGGCCACACCGACATAGCGATAGCCGACAATCTTTGCCGTATCGATGATGCCCTGCACATTGTCGCGCAAATCCCTGATGCTGACATGGCTGCCCGATGCCGTCAGCCCCGCCTGATCCAGCAGCGCCCTGAAGGCGGCGGGTTCCATGCCCAGCGTATTGAACGCTTCCACCTGCGTCACGCCGCTGGCCCGGAGCGCCTTCAGCGTGCCGGCCGGATCACGGGCCAGGTCCTTGTGCAGACTGAAAAGCTGCACCGCGATCTGGCTATCGGGCACGGGCGGATTGGCCCCGGCCATGGCCCCGGTGGCCGTTGCCAGCAGCAGAGCCAGCCCCGCCGCCATGCCGCGTATCGCGTGCCGGCGCATGTTTCCTCCGCTCCCGCTTCTGATAGCGTTGTCAGCTTTCATTCGCTTATCCCCGCATCCAGCCGTCCTGGCAAGCGCCAATGATTCTGCTTGAGAACAAAATAGGAACATTATATAAGAACACAAACGGAACATCGCAGTTGATGGAGGGTGTGATGCGACCAGCGATCCGACACAGCGCTCTGACGGGTAATGTCGGTCTGGCCAATTTCCGCGGCCATGATTTCGATATGCATTGTGTCTGCTGTGGGGAGGAATGCCGCTGGCGGACCGATCTGCTGGTGCGACGTCATGGTCATGACTGGCCGGTGGCGGCGTTCAGCCGCGGCTTTGTCTGCCATGGCTGTGGGGAGGTGGGCACGTCGGTGTTGCGCATCGTGGAACGCCCCGCCGACCAGCAGCACACACGCTTCCGCCGCATGGCGCCGCGTCCGGTTCTGGGCGGCGGCGATGTTCCGTCCACACCCGTGCATTGGCGGATGCGCGGGCTGGAGGAGGGGGCGGCGGCCTAGCCGGCCGTCTGCCCCCTTTGATACCCGTGTCCGTAAACGCAGCCTCGTCAGAATTTGCGGACTGGGGCGGCATGGGCCGCCGCCGTGCCGGTCGATGCGGATACCGCGGTCAGGATTTCTTGACCTCGGTATGAGCTGTATCAAGGGCGGGTTTCTTCTGTTGCCGTACTGTACACGGCATCAGGCGGACATCGGGTCCGTCCCTGCGACCGGAAGGAAGCTTGCCCATGCTGCCGCAGAAGATGAAGGCCGCTGTCGTCCATGCCTATGGCGCCCCGCTGCGCCTGGAGGAGGTGGCGGTACCGCGGCCCGGTCCGGGCCAGATCCTGGTCAAGATCGCGGCATCCGGCGTCTGCCATACCGATCTGCATGCCGCCGATGGCGACTGGCCGGTGAAGCCGCCCCTGCCCTTCATTCCGGGACATGAAGGGGTGGGTACCGTGGTGGCTGCCGGTGCGGGCGTCACGTCGGTACGGGAAGGTGACCGGGTGGGCGTGCCCTGGCTCTACACCGCCTGCGGTCATTGCGAACATTGCCTGACCGGGTGGGAAACACTTTGTACGGCGCAGCAGAATACGGGCTATTCGGTCAATGGGGGCTATGCCGATTATGTGCTGGCCGATCCGGACTTTGTCGGCCATCTGCCTGCCAGTGTGGGTTTCACCGATATCGCCCCCATCCTGTGTGCCGGGGTCACCGTCTATAAGGGGCTGAAGGAAACCGACACACGACCCGGTCAATGGGTGGTCATCAGCGGTATCGGCGGCCTGGGCCATGTGGCCGTGCAATATGCCAAGGCCATGGGCCTGCATGTCGCCGCCGTGGATGTGGCTGACAGCAAGCTGGATCTGGCCCGCACGCTGGGCGCCGATCTGGTGGTGAATGCCGCCAGGACTGACCCGGTGAAGGAAATCCAGTCCAGCATCGGTGGTGCCCATGGTGTGCTGGTCACCGCCGTCAGCCGACCGGCCTTTGCCCAGGCCATTGGCATGACCCGCCGCCACGGGACGGTCAGCCTGGTCGGTCTGCCGCCGGGTGATTTCCCCGTGCCGATCTTTGACATGGTGCTGAACCGGATCACCATCCGAGGCTCCATCGTCGGCACCCGCGCCGATCTGGCCGAAGCGCTGATGTTCGCGGGCGAAGGCAAGGTGAAGGCGACGGTTACGGTGGACAGCCTGGACAATATCAACGCCGTGATGAACCGGCTGCGGGCGGGTCAGGTGGATGGCCGCGTGGTCTTGGCACTGTAGAGAGTATCCAAGAGGGGGGGCCAATCCTGGCTCCCCCCTCTGTTTTCCTTACATCTGCCGGCCGGTGCTGTCCGTGCTGGCGAATACGGAATGCAGGAACCAGAGAATGAAGGTGGCCAGCAGCAGGAAGCCACCCCACTGACGGCTGACGGTCATGACACCACCGGCGGTGGCCAGGGCGGCGATATAGAAGAACAGAGACTTTTTCATCTTCAGCACTTTCCGGTCGGCGCGCGTTCAGGGCAGCGCTTGGCCGCCGGTCAAGGAACGCGGGCATATCCAAATATCAGGATGGATCAGGCGGAAAGCCCGGCCGGTGGGCCGGTCGGCATGCGGGCGGCATGGCCTGCACGCACAAGCTTGACGGGATCGTGGGGCCGGGCACGGATTGCCTCACCCAGCGCAAAAAAACCATCCGCGGCAATTGAATGCGGCAGCAATTTTGCCGGCGGCGGATCACCACCGGCAAGGTCGGGATGGGCCTGTTCCCGGTTCCCCTGCACAAGGGCGGCCGGCGTCTCGGTCAGGAAGGCACGCATCGTGCCGCCAACCGACAGACCGTCGCGCGCCCGTTCCGCCGCTACCCCCGGCGCCCCCACCCCTGCCAGCGCGCCGGTCACGGCCAGCAGCGACAGAAGCAATAACGCCTTCACCCGGTCAGACCATTGGCCCAGACGACCGCGCGGGCGCGGCGTCGGTACAAGGTCAGGTCCGGAGGGCATCGGGTTGGTCATGGGGCCAAGGTGGGAAAGGATCGGGCGCCGTGCAAGGGGCAATGTCGGACGTCAGGCGGAACGGGCCAGGGCGATGCCCTGCTGCAACGCCTGACCCATCCGTTCCGCCTTGTCGCGCAGGAAGGCGGCGGCGGGCGGGGTGAACAAGCGCTCCGTTGTTTCGGTGAACAGGGCCAGCCAGCGCTGGAAATGCTGTGCATCCAGCCCGGGAATGCCGGCATGCGCCTGCATCGGCCGTCCGCCATAACGGCCCGTACCCAGGGTCACCGACGACCAGAAATCATGAACCCGGCCCAGATGCCGGGCCCAGGCCTCGTCATCCTCCCCCACCATCTGCTGGAATACCGGACCCAGCAGCGGGTCCAGCCGGGCAGCGGCGTAGAATTCCACAAGCAGGCGGGCCAGACTGGTATCGTCGATGCGAGGATATTGCGGATCAGCATGTGTCATGTGTCCATTCTACGCCCTTCACGTCAGGCCCAGGCTTGTTTGCGCGGACGGTTTGCGTTGCGCCCGCCGCTTGCCTTACTATCCGGATAACAACAAACGGATGCATCCATGCCCCGCGGCGACCTCTTCTCCCCGCTCGACCCCTTTCAGACCGGCCGGTTGAAGGTCGACGATATCCACAACCTGTATTGGGAACAGAGCGGCAATCCCGAGGGGGTGCCGGTTCTGTTCCTGCATGGCGGGCCGGGGGCCGGTGCGTCGCCCACCCATCGCCGGTTCTTTGACCCCACCTTCTATCGTATCGTGATCCTGGACCAACGCGGCGCCGGTCGGTCCACGCCGCTGGGCGACCTGCGGGACAATGATATTCCGCATCTGGTGGATGATCTGGAGGCGTTGCGGGCACATCTGGGTATCGACCGCTGGCTGGTTTTTGGCGGGTCCTGGGGCTCCACCCTGTCCATCGCCTATGCCGAGGCACATCCCGACCGGGTCATCGGCCTGATCCTGCGCGGCATCTTCCTGATGCGCAAATCGGAGATAGACTGGTTCCTTTATGGGATGAAGCAGATTTTCCCGGAGGCCTGGGCCCATTTCAACGCCTATATCCCCGCGGGTGAGCGTGGCGATCTCCTGGAGGCCTATTGGAAGCGGCTGACCCATCCCGATCCGGCGGTCCATATGCCGGCGGCAAGGGTGTGGAGCATGTATGAGGGGGCTTGTTCCACCCTGATGCCCAGCCCGGAACTGGTCTCCGCCTCGGGCGAGGATACGCACGCCCTGGGCCTGGCCCGGATCGAGGCACATTATTTCCGCAATAACGGGCTGGACCCGGAGGACAAGCTTTTGCGGGACATCCGCAAGGTGCGGCACATCCCCACCGTCATCATCCAGGGCCGTTACGACATTGTCTGCCCCATCCGCACGGCCGATGAACTCCACCGCGCCTGGCCGGAAGCCGACTATATCGTGGTACCGGATGCCGGGCACAGCGCCATGGAACCGGGGGTGCGCACTGCGCTGGTCCAGGCGACGGAGCGGTTCAAGACGCTGCGGTGACCGGCGCGCCCGGCCGCACCGTATAGCGGACAAAGCCATCATGTCCGCCCGTGACCTTGTCATAAAGGATACGGGCCTGGGCGTTGGTCTCCTCCGTGTGCCAGTAGACACGGCCCCAGCCGGCGTGACGCCCCGTCTCAACCAGATGGTTGATCAGGGCGCGGCCCACGCCCTGTCCCCGGGCCGCTTCTGCCGTGAACAGGTCCTCCAGGTAACAGAGCAGCTGTGCCGACCAGGTGTGCGGATGCAGGACGTAATGGCACAGGCCCAGCAGGCGCCCCTCCGCATCAGCGGCCACCAATCCATTCACGGCAGAGGCAGGGTCCAGGATGCGGCACCAGAGCGTGTCGGTCACCCGTTCCGGCACCTCGACCTTGTAAAAGCGGCAATAGGCGTCCCAAAGGGTCCGCCATTCCATCCGGTCCGTCGCCACAATGGGCCGCACACCCGCCACAGCCGTCATCATCCACATGTCCCGCTGTTAGGGTGGACGGCCCCCCGGCATCGGGTGCCATAGTTGGGTTGTCACACACCAACATCGGGAGCCGCCCAGATGGAGTATAAACGGATAGCGATCGACATTTCCAAGCATGTGTTCACGCTGCATGGGGTCGATGCCCAGGAACAGCCGGTGCTTCGGCGCAACCTGAAGCGCAGCGAGCTTGAAGCGTTTTTCAGCAAGGTTCCGGCCAAGGAGGTGGTGCTGGAGGCTTGCGGCGGAGCGCATCACTGGGGTCGGGTGCTGGGGGCGATGGGCCATCGCGTGCGCCTGCTGCCGGCCCAGTATGTGAAGCCCTACGTCAAGCGGTCGAAGAACGACCGGACGGACGCGGCGGCGATCTGCGAGGCGGCATCCAGGCCCGGCATGAGTTCAGTGCCGGTGAAGAGCGTGACGCAGCAGGCCGATGCCATGATCCTGAAGCACCGTGAGCTGCTGGTCGGCCAGCGGACCGCGGCGATTAACGCCTTGCGCGGTCATGCTGCCGAGTTCGGCGTGATCGTCGCCAAGGGCACGGCGCAGGTGCGGTCCCTGCTGGACACGCTGGCGTCCGACGAGGCGATCCCGGTCACAGCCCGTGCCCTATTCGCGCGCATGGGCGAGCATATCGCGCAACTTGATCAGCAGATCGAGATCATGGAAGCCGAATTGCTGGCCTTGCACAAGGCCAGCCAGACCAGCCGGTTGCTGGCCAGCATCCCCGGTATCGGCCCCGTCACCGCCATCACCGTCGCCCTGACCGTGGCCCCGCAGCATTTCGCCTCCGGTCGGCACTTTGCCGCCTGGCTGGGCCTGACGCCCAAGGAACATTCAACCGGCGGCAAGCAGCGGCTGGGACGCATCAGCAAGGCCGGCAATGAGAGACTGCGACAATTGCTCGTCGTCGGCGCCACCGCCGTCATCCGACACGCCAAGCCAGGCAGTAAAGCCGCCTCGCCATGGCTGCTGAAATTGCTGGAGCGAAAGCCACGAAAGCTCGTGGCCGTCGCCCTGGCCAACAAGATGGCCCGCACCCTGTGGGCCATGATGCGCACGGGTGAAGCCTACAGGCCGGCAACCGCCTGAGACATCACCCGCGCGCAGGTGCCGGGAACAAGGCAAAGTTTGAGATGAGAAACGGTCGAACCGACAGGCGAGAGACTCCGATTATACCTGTGGCCGAAAAGGTCGCGCCGCTGTTTGGAACTCGCTTGGCGGACCCCATCTGGGCCAGCGGTCATGTGCCGCACCAACAGGCCGGACACATGAACGCATTCGTCCCGATCAAAATCTCAGACCTACCCCTTGTTCAAGCAGGGCCGTCCACACAGGGTATGAGGTCGAACCGACAAGCGACACCTTCCACAGATACCTTTGGCGATGAGGCTCGCACCCGTTTTTGGGAAGTCGCTTGGCGAACCCCCTCCGGGCCACCAGTCATGTGCCGCGCAACTTCTATCGCCTGGACCTTGTTCAAGCGGGGCCATCCACACGTGGTGCAAGGCACGGGGGATCAGCGTAAGGAACCAAACGGATCGCTCGCGGGGCCCTTTGGCAGCTGTCGCCGAAACGCGTCTCCTGAAAGGCTTACGCGACACGAACAGTGGCAAGGAACCGGTCGACCTCATTGCCCAGCCGTTCAGCCTGTGAGGAAAGCTCTGTCGCGGACCCCAGCATCTGCGATGACGCTGCGCCGGTTTTGGAGGCCAACTTCTGGACCCCGTCGATGGCCATGGTCACTTCGCTGGTGCCAGCGGACGCCTGTTGAACATTGCGGGCGATCTCCGCCGTGGCGGCATTCTGCTCTTCGACAGCCGCCGCGATCTGGGCAGAGATCGAATTCACTTCCTCAACGGTGCGACCGATGGCACGGATGGCTACAACGGCATCGTTGCTGATCGCCTGAATGGCTTCGACCTGTGCCGAGATATCGCCTGTTGCCTTGGCGGTTTGGTTGGCCAGGCTTTTCACTTCGTTGGCGACGACGGCAAAGCCCTTGCCGGCCTCTCCCGCCCGCGCCGCCTCAATCGTGGCATTGAGCGCCAGCAGATTGGTCTGGTTGGCGATGTTGGTGATCAACTCCACCACAGCGCCAATCTTCTGCGACGCCAGGACCAGCCCGTTAACGGTCTCATCCGTTGCCCGTGTCCGCTCCACCGCGGCGGAGGCTTTCTGGGCACTGGCCTCCACCTGCCGGCCGATTTCGGCGATGGAAGCCGCCAACTCCTCTGCGGCGCTGGCCACGGTCTGCACATTGGCGGATGCCTGCAATGCCGATGCGGCCACGGTCGCCGTCTGCTGGGCACTGTCTTCGGCAGCGGTCGACACCGTTTCTGCGGCCGCATGCATTTGGGTCGCCGACGAAGCCACGACCTCCACCACGCCCTTCACATTGCGCTCGAAATCATCGGCCAGCCTGACCTGCTGGGTGATGACTGACCAGCTCAACATTGCCGCCACATAACGGCCATTGCGGTCATTCACCGCGTTGATCCGCAACGACACCGTGTCAGGCCCGACAGTGATGCGGGTGGTCCAGGGCAAATGGGTAGTGTCGGTGATGACCGAACGCTGGTTCACCGGGTCCTTGTAGAACATGTCAATCGCGGAACCGACCACGGCACTGGCCTTGACCGGAATATGCGCCTGCATGCCGCCCAGAGTCTCCCGTGAGGTCCTGTTGGCATAGGTGATGGTGCCGGTGGCCGGATCGGCGAGCATGACGTTGATGGGCATGTCGTCGGCCATCTGCTTCAGGCGATAGGCGTCCGCCACGGAATCGCGCAGTCCAACCATGGACCGGTTGAGGCGGGCCACATCCCCGTTGCCGGGGAGCACCTGGAAAGTCATATCGGTGTCACCCGCCGACAGGCTTTCCAGTTTGCTGGTGACATCGCCCACTGTGCGCGAAACCGACCGCACAACCAGCAGACTGATCAACGTCACAAGGAACGCCCCGCCCGCCGCCACCGCAATCAATGTCCAGGAAAGCAGGTTGATGCTGCTGGCGATTGCCACCTCGGCCTCGTCGGACTGTTTGCTGAAACTTGCCCGTTGTGCTTCGGTGATGGTCGTGATTGCGTTGCCGTTGCGGGTGAAGTCCACCATCTCGGCATTGCGTGCGCTCTGAATCTCACCCAGGCGGCGATAGCTATCGCGATAGGTATTCATGCCCGCAATCAGATCCGCAGCGCGACGGCGGAAGGGTTCCGGCAGGGCCGCCCGGATGTCATCCATCTTGGTAACCGCCGCCTCGACCCCTGCCATGGCGCCGCGAATATCGGCTTCTGCACTGGTGGAGCGATAGCGCATCCCCGTCAGCCGCCCCAATTGCAGGTCATCGCCAGCCTGGCTGAGCACACCGGCGGCCCGTACATTACCGCTCTCCGTCATGGCCCTGGCAATGGCCTGGGTGTCTGACATCAGTGTCAGGCCGCTGCGATCCAGCGTAGCGATGATCGTGGTCCGTTCGGCCACAAATTCCTGCACCTTCGCCCAGTTCTCCCGGTAAGCGGCGAACAGTTGAACGATACGGGCATGGTCCTCGCGCACCGCCGGATCGGTACTACGCCCCATCTGATCAATCGCGGCCCCCACGGCCCCGATGCGTTGTTCAACCTGCGGCAGAATGGCCGGGTCAAACGTTCGCAGCCAGATGTTGATGGTGTTCCGCATGGCCCACATCCGGGAGTCGATATCCTGGATATCGTCGGTGCCAGAGACAAGGCCGACATAGCCGGATGTCTGTTGACGCAACTGCTGCTTCGTCTGCAGGGCAATGCCTGCAATACCAAAAAGCAGAACAACGGTAACGATCAACCCACCAACCAAGCGGGCGCGGATGGAGGAATTAAGAATCGTTAACATAGCAGGCCATGAGCTCGGGTAGCGATTAACGCCCAACATAAATCTTCAATCAAGAGATTCATAGTGTCCAGACGGATATCGACAAATGATCATTCGAAATATTTAATGAAAAATTACCCATTGGGATAGGCATATTGATGTTTACACACCCCGAGCATCAGTTCACATCGTCGGCATCAATGCCAAAAGCCATGGACCATGACCCTTGACGGACGTCGACCGGCGGCCCGCGCGCCCATGTGCGTGTGTGCCCGAGCCCCCGGATGGCGGCGCCAGCCAATGGTTCCCAATAGCAAAAGAGCCCGGCGGATCGCTCCGCCGGGCTTTCAGACCGCTGACAAACCCCGTCGAAATTTGGCGGGGTTTTGTTTTTGTAGGATTTCAGGCGGGGAGTGACTTTTTTTGCGGTTCGGTGTTGTTGATTGCCCGGACGAGGTCGCAGATTGCGCGGATGACGCGGTCCAGCCCGACGGCCCGGACATCCAGCCCGAACCGCTCCCGCTGCCGGTCCAGCCGGCCCAGATAGGGGATGCTGTCATGGACATTGCCCGCCGTCACATGGCTGTCGGTGATGATGGCGTGGCGGGC
>JAIXTS010000354.1 GCA_027483805.1 Azospirillum sp.
ATGGTGATCCAGGCCATGCCGGCCACGGTCATGCAGGAGGCCGCCTGCGCGAAACTATGGGCAAAGGCCAGGGCTGCGCTGACCCCGGCGAACAGCAGGGTGGCGGCGATGGTCAAGCCATTGGCCGACAGGTGCTTGCGCACCTGCGGCAGCAGGATGGCGCCGACAATGGCCCCGGCTCCCATGCTGCCCAGCAGCGCCCCATATTCGGCCGCCCCCAGGCCCAGTTCGCGGCGCGCAATGATGGGCACAAAAGCCCATAAGGCACTGGCAAAGATGAAAAACCCGCCCGACCGGACCAGGACGGCCCTCAGGGCCGGGGAATGGCGCACATAGCGGGCCCCGGCCCTGAGCGCACCGGCAAAATGCTCGGCCGGCAGCGAGGTGTGTCGGGTTTCCCGCTTCCAGGCCAGCAGAACGATCCACACGCCCAGCACCGACAGGGCATTCAGGGCGAACACCGCCGCCGGCCCCGCCGCCGCAATGATGAAGCCGCCGAGCGCCGGGCCGATGGCGCGGGCGATATTGATGCCCAGGCTGTTCAGCGAAATGGCCGCCGGCAGGGATTGTCTGGGCACCAGTTCCGGCACGATGGCCTGAAAGGCCGGGGCCGACAGGGCCGCCCCGGTGGACAAAGCAAAGGTCAGGCCCAGCAGCAGATAAGGCCCCGTCAGCCCCTGAAAGGTGGCAAAGGCCAGCAGCCCGGCACAGAGCAGCGCCCAGAACTGGGCCAGGATCAGCAGCCGCCTTCGGTCGACAATATCGGCCAGCGCCCCGCCCGGCAGCGCGAACAGGAACATGGGCAGGGTGGTGGCCGCCTGCACCAGGGCCACCATGATCGGCGCCTCTGACAGGCTGGTCATCAGCCAGCCGGCGCCTGCATCATGCATCCAGGTGCCGACATTCGAAACGATGGTGGCGATCCACAGCGCCCGGAACAGGGGCAGCGCCAAGGGGCTTTGGGTCGGGCTGTCGGGCGCTGCCATCAATGCCGGCCTTTGCGATGGGCCAGGATGGCGGCCAGGATCAACCCGCCGACCAGCCCGCCATGTTCCAGAAAGATATTGCGCTCATGAAAGCGCGCCACCGGGTCGGCCACGGTCCAGAACGGATGGGCGATCAGGGTGGCCAGCACCGTGAACAAACCCAAGGCCCCCGCCCCCAGCCAGGCGAGCCGACCGGCAATCAGGGCTGCCGACCCGCCCAACTGCACGATCTGCGTGGCGATGACGGTCGCCCAGGCCGGTTGCAACCCGAAATGCGCCGCCTCCGCCAGGGCACCGTCCATGTCCAGCAGCTTGGCAATGCCGCTGCTCCAGAAAGGCAGGGTCAGCAGGACCCGACCGCCCAGGTTGAGCACGGGGCGTTCCAGCAAGGCGGCGATGGGGGCGGGGGTCGCATTGTCGCGCATCTCACACCGCCCAGCAGCCACAGCCGAACGCCCCCCAGAACCCGGCCTCGTCCGCCGCCGGGGCCGGGCTGGCATAAGAGGCCGCATGGTCATGGCCATGGACCGCACAGGACGAGGCACAGCCGCAAAGCGATGCCATCTTCAAGAGTTTGCCATCCTTGTCCCGCGCCGGCTGCCAATAGCCGCCGAAGCTGCGGACGGGCGACCAGTCGGGCATGGGCTTGGGCAGATCGGGGGCCAGATCGCGATAGTCGCCCGAACCATGGACCACCTTGCCCCCGAGCAGGGTCAGGACAGAGGAGATGTGCGGAATGTCGCTTTCCGCCACGCTGAAATAATCGTCCGACAGGACGATCAGGTCGGCCAGTTGCCCAGCCTTCACCTGCCCCTTCTTGCCCTGTTCGTTGGAAAACCAGGTATTGGCCTCCGTCCACAGGCGCAGCGCCGTTTCGCGGTCCAGCCGGTTGGCGGGCGGATACAGGCTGGTGCCGCCTACCGTCTTGCCGCTGACCAGCCAGGAAAGGGAGACCCAGGGGTTGTAGCTGGCGACCCGCGTGGCATCGGTGCCGGCCCCGACGGGGATTCCCGCCGCCATCATTTTGGCGATGGGCGGTGTCGCCTCGGCCGCCTTGGCGCCATAGCGTTCGACAAAATATTCGCCCTGATAGGCCATGCGGTGCTGTACCGCGATGCCGCCACCCAGCGCCGCGATCCGGTCGATATTACGCTGGTCGATCGTCTCGGCATGGTCAAAGAACCAGTGCAGCCCGTCAAAGGGCACGTTACGGTTCACCTTCTCGAACACGTCCAGCGCGCGGGTGATGGTCTCGTTGTAAGTGGCGTGCAGGCGCCAGGGCCAGCGGTTCTCCACCAGCAGGCGGACCACCGGCTCCAGGTCTGTTTCCATGTTGGGCGGCATCTCCGGCCGTTCCACCCGGAAATCCTCAAAATCAGCGGCGGAATAAACCAGCATTTCGCCGGCGCCATTATGGCGATAGGTATCGTCGCCCTGCCCCGGCGTCACCTGTTTGGCCCAGCCGGAAAAGTCGGCCAGTTCCTGCTTGGGTTTCTGCGTAAATAAATTGTAGGAGATGCGCAGGGTCAGCTCGCCATCGGCGTGCAGCTTCTCGATGATGGCGTAATCATCGGGATAATTCTGAAACCCGCCACCGGCATCAATGACCCCGGTCACGCCCAATCGGTTCATTTCGCGCATGAAATGCCGGGTGGAATTCAGCTGGTACTCCGGCGGCAGCTTCGGCCCCTTGGCGAGCGTCGCGTACAGGATGGTGGCGTTGGGCTTGGCCAACAGCAATCCCGTCGGCTCCCCATTCTGGTCGCGCTGGATCTCGCCACCCGGCGGGTTGGGCGTGTCGCGGGTATAGCCCACGGCGCGCAGGGCGGCCCGGTTCAACAGGGCGCGATCATAGAGATGCAGGATGAAGACGGGCGTGTCGGGGGCGGCCTGGTTGATCTCGTCCAGAGTTGGCAGGCGTTTTTCCACGAACTGATGTTCGGTGAAGCCGCCGACAATGCGCACCCATTGCGGGGGCGGCGTCACTTCCGCCTGTTTTTTCAGCATGGCCATGGCATCGGCCAGGGTCGGCACCCCGTCCCAGCGCAGTTCCATATTGTAGTTCAGGCCACCGCGTATGATGTGCATATGGCTGTCGATCAGGCCGGGAATGACGCGGCGGCCCTTGGCATCAATGATCGTGGCATTCGGCCCTGCTGCGGCCCGCACTTCCGCCTCGCTGCCCACGGCCAGGATGCGCCCGTCGCGGATGGCGATCGCCTGGGCCTGCGGGTTGGCGCGGTCCAGCGTGGTGACCTTGGCGTTGGTCAGGATCAGGTCTTTGATCGGCATGGCGGCGTTCCCCGGATCGGCCAGAAAAGGTGTCATCAGCAGGGACGCGGCCCCGGCCAGTGTGGTGCGACGATCGGGGCCGGTCATGCGTCGCGGTCCTCGCCGCCCGGCAGGCGGCCCATCACATGCTTGGCACAATCCTCGCGCAGATAGGCGGTCACCGCCTCACCCGCATAAAGACGCTTGGCCAGCGGCACGATCTGTTCCCCCAGCAGGATGCCCAGAAGCCCGACCAGCGCAATGGTCGGCGGTGCCGGGGAGCGCACATTCAGCAGGCTGTAGATGATGCCGACCAGCAGGCCGGCCCCCAGCGACAGGAGATAG
Source organism: Azospirillum sp. (assembly GCA_027483805.1). Taxonomy (GTDB): domain Bacteria; phylum Pseudomonadota; class Alphaproteobacteria; order Azospirillales; family Azospirillaceae; genus Niveispirillum. Next base: position 3,603 of record JAIXTS010000354.1, read on the forward strand.
GGCTTCATGGGAATGGCTCCCGGATCGGTGACGGGTCGGTGGGAAGGATTCTGGTCCAGGCTCCCAATGCCAACCTGCGATGACGGTATCACCGCAGGTTGGCTGGCGTGTGGAGCGCCCGCGGGCACATGCCCGCGCAAGTCAAGCCGCCGGAGGCGGTGCCCGGCGCCTGAGGAACCTGAAGGAACCGCTCAGTGCCCTTCAGAGGCCCCGAACATGCTCTTGGCATAGATGATGCCCAGGCCATAGGCGCCGCCAAACTTCTTGGCGATGCCGGTGGTCAGGTCATAGGTCTCGCCGCGCGCCCAGTCGCGCTGCAATTCCAGCATGTACTGAAGCGAGGTCATCGGGCGCACGCCGGCCTGGACCATCCGTTCCATGGCGCGTTCATGCGCCTCGTCCGACACGTCGCCGCAGGCATCGGCAATGACATAGACCTCATAGCCCTGGGCCAGGGCCGACAGGGTGGGGCCAACGATGCAGACAGAGGTCCACAGGCCGCAGAAGACCAGACGATCCTTGCCGATCTTGTTCACCACCTCAATCACGCCGGCATCTTCCCAGGTGTTCATGGAAGTACGGTCCAGCAGCGCCTGACCGGGGAACGCGTCCGTGATCTCATTAAACATGGGACCGGAGAAGCTTTTCTCCGCCACCGTCGTCAGGATGGTGGAAACGCCGAAACCCTTGGCGGCATGGGCCACCAAGGCGGCATTGTTGCGCAGCTGTACGGCGTCGATCGACTTGGTGGCAAAAGCCATCTGCGACTGAAAGTCGATCATGATCAGCGTGTGATCAGGGGGCGACAGCAGCAGCGGACCGGGGGTCGGGGTCGCGACGATGGGCATGGGATCGTTCCTTCTGCCAGGGCGCGTCGGTTCTTTGTCAGGACGGCGCCGGCCTGATGGGAGGGGAAAGCGGGGTATGGATCGCGAACGGTCGTTGCCGTTCGTGCACGATCCTAGACGCGGGTTTGCGCCAGTGCTTGCCCGGCCCGCTGATTTTTAGAACTTTTAACCAGAGGAACCGACACCAAGAAAAAAGCCGCGCAGACCCCGGCGGGGGCCTGCGCGGCCTATACCAGCAGCACAAATCCTGACCGATTGTCAGGAGTATGTGCGCCGCCGTACCATCGGTCAAAATTCTTGGCCCATGGTATCCCGCGTTTGCGATCGCTCAGAAATCGCCGACAGCGCCCACCACCAGCAGGACAGAAGAGACCAGCAGCATCAGCCAGGTCAGCAGAATGCCGGTCAGGCGACCGAAACTCTTGCCATCCGGGTTGGATGTCAGCCCCTGGGCATGCAGGACGCGCCCCAGGAACAGGGCGGCCCCCAGCCCATGCGCCACACCCGGCGGCCAGCCCGACAGGTCGACCAGGATCAGCAGGATCAGGGCCGTGGGCACATATTCCACAAAATTCCCCTGCACGCGGATGGCGGCGTGCAGGTCCTTGCGTCCGCCATCACCCAGCGAAATGCCATGGCGGCGGCGGTACATCGACACCCGGTAGCTCAGCACAAGCAACAGCACACCCAACAGCCCCGCATAGAATGCGGAAACAGCAACCTGCATGATCCCCCCTTGTTTCCTTGATGATCAGTTTCACAGCATAGCGGATGGGTTATTCAGCCCGCAATGCGAAGCCGACAGCCCGGTCGATGACAGTGGCATCCGACAGCAGCCGGCGATGGCCCAGACCCTGGACCAGATGCGTCGACAGGCCGGGCCAGGAGGCGGCCAGCAGCAGACCATCGGCCACCGGCATGATCCGGTCATCGACCGAATGGATCAGCAAGGCGCGCGTATCGGCATGGCCCTGCAGATGCAAAGTGGCCAGCGGCCGGCCCAATGCCCGGTCCACCTCCCGCCCCAGCGCATGTTCGCCATCCGGGCCCAGGCGCAGGACATGCGCGATCTGGCGCAGGGGCAGGGTCAGGTCGACCAGCGGCGCCAGCAGCACGGCGCGTCCCGCATCAAACCCATCCTGAATGGCCAGGGTCAGCGCCGCGGCACCGACGCCATGGGCGATCACCCCGGCGACAGGGCCCCCGGCCGCGGCGGCCACGACCCGGATGGCGGCAGCCATATCCAGAAGTGTCGCCTCATCCCCGCTGCTGCGCCCATGCGCCGGCGCATCGAAGGCCACAACACGGGCACCGGCATCCAGCAAGGGCTGTACGAAGGGCAGCATGTCATGAATCTGGCCTTCCCACCCATGGACCAGCATGACCAGCGGTGCGGCATCGCCCCGCTGTGCACCCCAGAGACGGGCCGCCAGATGGGGGGAAAAGCCGGGCACAGCCAAAACCAGGCCGCCCAAAGGCTCCGGCAGGGCCGGCGGCGTCACTGTCCGCTCGGGCGCCAGGTACATGTGCCGCCCCTCAGCCAGAACCTGCCCCTGGCGGGACCAGGGATGGAAGAGGCCTGCCAGCCCGTCCAGCCAGCCGCCATCGGTTTCTTTACGAACGTTCGTGCTATTTTGAGACAAAAAATAAGCCATGGAACTCTCCCCCTGATGGGGGCGTCCGTCCATCCGGGCGGGCGCCGTGATGAAACCCGATCCGGTCCGCCGCACGCGGCACCGGACCCACAACCCTAACCGCGTACCCGTCCCCGGTCGACCAGACCATGGACCGCGGTACGCGCCCAGACCTCCGCCTTCGGATTCTTCAAAAGCCGATAGGACTGGGTGAAACCGTAACAGAGCGAAATCCCCTCGAACGCGAACTGCTCCACGTCAAGGTCGGTCCGCAGATGCCCTTCCTCCACCGCCCGGCGGGTGGCGCCGATAACGACACGGCGCATATCCTCCTGCTGCTTGACGATCAAATCCTGAATCGGACCGGGCCGGTCATCAAACTCGATGGAAGCGGCCTGGATGGGACAGCCGCCGGGCAGTACCGGGTCCATCGTCCAGGCAATCCAATTCTCAAACAGGGCCAGCACACGCGGCAGGCCGCGCGGCTGTGCCAGGGCCGGGCGGACCACGGTATCGGCGAACAGGTCCGCCGCCCGCTCCAGCACTGCCGCCTGCAGAAGCTCCTTGCTGCCGAAATGGGCGAACAGCCCGGATTTCGACATGCCCAGCCGGTCGGCCAGGGTCCCGATGGTCAGGCCGGTCAATCCGTCCGTGCTGGTCATGGCCAGCGCCTGGTCCAGGATTGCGGCGCGCGTGCGTTCACCTTTGCTCATGGTGATAAATAATACGAACGGTCGTACTATTGTCAAGCCCATGGCAAAGGGCAAGCAATCAGCGTAAAGCTTGGCAGGCCTGCGCTGTTTGCGGGCGCTGCCAGATGCAGGGGTCCACTGCCATGTCCGCCGCTTTCGAACGCCGAACTTTCGCACCGGGCGAGCTGATCTTCAAGGCGGGTGATCCCGGTGACAGTCTTTATGTGGTGGAAAGCGGGCGTGTGCGCATCTGGCGGGGTGAGGTGGACCACCCGACCATCATCGGCCGGGTCGAAACCAGCGGCATTTTTGGCGAAATGGCGATTTTTGATCGCAAACCCCGCATGGCCCATGCCAGCGCGGAACTGGAGTCGGTGCTGATGCGTATGCCGGCCAGCGTCCTGCGCGAAAGCCTTTACGGTGCCGACCCGCTGCTGCGCCAGCTGGTGCAGTTGCTGATCGACAATATCCGCACCATGGCGCGGCGCCTGGACGAGCTGGAGGTCAAACTGGGCGGTGACTGCTAACCATCCGCCTTAACACTGACCGATGGCCGATGTTAAGACGCGCCTCCAGGGCCGGGCGGGTGAATCCGCAGCTTGGCATGATTGGCCACCCAGCGACAGCATATCATGCCGCCATCCCGCTGCGAATCCCCCTGCCCCCGCCGATAGATCCCCAATAACAGCGCCTTTTCCGGATGCGCTGCGCCTAGGCTCAGGTCCAGGACACCAATCCAAGGCCAAAGCCGATGCTGAAGCGCAACCGTTCCCTGCTCGATATCGACCGCGATCACCTGATCCACCCTGTCACCTCCTTCCATGGGCATGAGGCGCGAGGCGCCACTTTGCTGGAAAGCGGCAAGGGCATGTGGTTGCGGGACATGGATGGGAACGAGTTGCTGGACGCATTTGCCGGTCTCTGGTGCGTCAATGTCGGTTACGGCCAGGACAGCATCGTTGAGGTCGCGGCCGAACAGATGCGCCGCCTGCCCTATGCTACCGGCTATTTCCATTTTGGCAGCGAGCCGGCGGTGCGGTTGGCCGAACGGCTGGTGGAACTGGCGCCTTCCAGCCTGACCCGTGTGTATTTCACCCTGGGTGGGTCGGACGCGGTGGATTCTGCCGTGCGTTACATCACCCATTACTGGAACGCCGTGGGCAAGCCCACGAAAAAGCACTGTATCGCCCTGGAACGGGGCTATCACGGTTCGTCTTCCACCGGCGCCGGCCTGACGGCGCTGGCCAATTTCCACCGCCTGTTCGACCTGCCGCGGCCCTGGCAGCACCATATCCCCTCGCCCTACCCCTATCGTTCCGAGGTCGGCAGCGAACCCGCGGCGCTGATCGCCCGGTCGCTGGCGGCGCTGCATGCCAAGGTCGATGAACTGGGCGGCCCCGACAATGTTGCCGCCTTCTTCTGCGAACCGATCCAGGGGTCGGGCGGCGTCATCATCCCGCCCAGGGGCTGGCTGAAGGCAATGCGGGACGCGTGTCGCGACCTGGATATCCTGTTCGTGGCGGACGAGGTCATCACCGGTTTCGGCCGGACCGGCCCGATGTTCGCCTGCGAACATGAGGGTGTCGAACCCGACCTGATGACGGTGGCCAAGGGCCTGACCGCCGGCTATGCCCCGATGGGGGCGTTGCTGATGTCGGAGAAGATCTACCAGGGCATTGCCGCTGCGGCCACGGGGGCCGATATTGTGGGCCACGGCTTCACCTACTCGGGCCATCCGGTCAGTGCCGCTGTCGGGCTGGAGGTGATCCGGCTTTATACCGAAGGCGGTATTCTGGCCAATGGGCAGGCCCGCGGGCCGGATTTCGCCGCCGGTCTGGAGTCCGTGGCCGATCACCCCCTGGTGGGCGATGTGCGCGGCCAGGGCATGCTGGGCGCCATCGAACTGGTGGCGGACAAGGGGGCCAAGACCCGCTTTGATGCATCGCTGAAACTTCCGGACCGGCTGTTCCGCCAGGGCTACGCCAACGGCGTGATTTTCCGCTCCTTCGGCGACAACATCATTGGACTGGCACCGGCGCTCTGTTGTAACGCTGCCGAAATGTCATTGATTTTCCAGCGCATCCGGAAAACCCTGGATGATCTGCTGGAAGCCCCGGACATCCGGACCGCCCTGGCTTGATCCCTGGTCTTTGACCTTCAGGAAAAAGGCGCTCGTCACATGATACCGGGAACCAAGTTGGATCGGATCGACCTGAAGATCCTGGCACAGTTGCAGCAGGCGGGCCGCATCACCAATGTCGAGCTGGCCGATGCGGTCGGCCTGTCGCCCAGCCCCTGCCTGACGCGTGTCAAGCGGCTGGAAAAGGCGGGTTACATCACGGGCTACGGCGCCCATATCAATCTGGCCAAGCTGGGTGAATTTCTCACCGTCTTCACCCAGGTCACCCTGACCGAACACCGGTCCGGCGACTTCTCCCGGTTCGAGACGCGCATCCGCAAGATCGACGAGATCGTGGAATGCCATCTGGTCAGCGGCGGCTACGATTATCTGCTGAAATTTGTGACCCAGGGGGTCGCCCATTACCAGACCATCATCGAAGGCATGCTGGAGGGTGATTTCGGGATTGAAAAATATTTCAGCTATGTCGTCATCAAGTCCCCCTTCATCAAACACCATCTGCCCATCCAGACCCTGTTCGGGGATCAGGGGTAATCATGCCTGACACGCTTTGCGACCTGTTGCCCGCCCTGATTGCCTTCCGCCGCGATATCCATGCCCATCCCGAACTGGGCTTCCAAGAACACCGCACCGCCGCCCTGGTCGCTTCGGCGTTGAGGGAAATCGGGCTGGAGGTGCATGAAGGGATCGGCGGTACCGGTGTGGTGGGCGTACTGCGCGCCGGATCGTCCGACCGCACCATCGGCCTGCGCGCCGATATGGATGCCCTGCCGATCCAGGAGGCCACCGGACTGCCCCATGCCAGCACGCATCCAGGTGTGTTTCATGGCTGCGGCCATGATGGGCACACGACCATGCTGCTGGGTGCAGCCCGGCATCTGGCGCGCACCCGCCAGTTCGACGGCACCGTGAATTTTATCTTCCAGCCGGCCGAGGAAGGCCTGGGTGGGGCGCGGGAGATGGTCAAGGATGGACTGTTCGCCCGGTTTCCCTGTCAGCGGGTCTTTGCCCTGCATAACTGGCCCGACCTGCCGGCCCATCACGTCGCCACGCGACCCGGTCCCATCATGGCCGCCGCCGACAAGTTCGAGATCGTGGTGAAGGGCAAGGGCGGCCATGCCGCCATGCCGCATGTCACCCCCGACGCCATCCTGGCCGCCAGCGAGATGGTCGGACAGCTCAACACCATCACCGCGCGACGCATCCCGCCCACGGCGACCGCCGTCCTGTCGGTGACCCGGATCGCGGGCGGCCATGCCCATAATGTGATCCCCGCCGCAGTCACCCTGGGCGGTACGGTGCGCAGCTTCGATCCCGCCATCCAGGACAGGATTGAGGCCAGCCTGCGTCAGGTGGTGGAAGGGGTGGCCCTGGCACATGGGGTGATAGCCGACATCACCTATGACCGCTACTATCCCGCCACCATCAATGATGTCGACGCGGCGGCGGAGGCTCTGGCCGTGGCGGCTTCTGTCGCGCCCCATGCCTTCACCGCACCGGAACCGGCCTTCACGTCAGAGGATTTCGCCTTCATGCTTCGGGCGACGAAGGGTGCGTATCTCTGGCTGGGCCAGGGGGCGGAACATGGGGAGAGCGCCTGCGGCAGTGCGCTGCACCATCCGCATTATGATTTCAACGACGCCATCATCCCCACCGGCCTGCGGCTGCATGCCGGGCTGGCGGAGGCGCATCTGCGTGTGTGAGCCTGGCCCGACGCGTATGGCTTGACAGCCGGGGCCAGCCGGTCGATTAGCTTGCAAAACAGTCCCTTGGGGCCTCTGGAGGACGCGACTAGATGCCGGCAGCGCAGCAGCAATCCATGTCCCGCCGTGATGTGCGGACCCTGGGCCTGGCGGCCCTTGGCGGGGCCCTGGAATTCTATGATTTCATCATTTTTGTCTATTTCGCCGCCATTATCGGACAATTGTTCTTCCCGCCTGAGTTGCCGGACTGGATGAAGCAGTTGCAGACCTTCGGCATCTTCGCGGCGGGATATCTGGCGCGGCCGCTGGGTGGCATCATCATGGCCCATTTCGGTGACCGGATGGGCCGCAAGCGCATGTTCACCCTTTCCATCCTGATGATGGCCATCTCCACCCTGGGAATGGGGCTGCTGCCCACCTATGCCCAGGTCGGGATCATCGCACCGGTCGCCCTTCTGGCCCTGCGTTTGGTACAGGGGGCCGCCATCGGTGGCGAGGTGCCGGGTGCCTGGGTCTTCGTGGCCGAACATGTGCCGCCGGGCCGCGTGGGACTGGCCTGCGGCACCGTCACCTGCGGCCTGACGGTCGGCATCCTGCTGGGGTCGCTGGCCGCCACCGGGCTCAACACCCTGTTCACGCAAGAGGTGATCCTGGACGATGCCTGGCGCCTGCCTTTCCTGCTGGGTGGCGTCTTCGGTTTCATCTCCGTCTATCTGCGCCGCTGGCTGGCGGAAACGCCGGTCTTCAAGGCCATGCAGGAGCGCAAGGCCCTGACGGAGGAATTGCCGCTGCGTGTGGTGGCGCGAGACCATTGGCGCGGTGTCGCCATCTCCATGGCCCTGACAGGTCTGTTATCATCCGGCATCATCGTCCTGATCCTGATGACACCCGCCATCCTCCAGAAATCCTACGGCATCGATGCCGCGACGGCGCTCAGCGCCAACAGCCTGTCGACCCTGTTCCTGTCGATCGGCTGCATTCTGGCCGGGCTGACCGTGGACCGGATCGGTGCGGCGCGCTTTTTCATTTTTTTCAGCCCATTGCTGGCCATTTCGGCCTTCATCCTGTTCATGACGCTGCGTGTGGACCCGTCCTGGCTGTTCCCGCTGTCGGCGCTGGTGGGCCTGTCGGTCGGTACAATCGGGGCTGTACCGCATGCGATGGTGCATGTCTTCCCGGCGGCCGTGCGGTTCAGTGGGCTGTCGGCATCCTATAACCTTGCTTATGCGGTCTTCGGCGGGCTGACGCCCATTGCCGTGACCGTTATGCAGCAAGTCAGCCCGCTGGCGCCGGCCTTCTATGTGCTGCTGTTCAGCATTGTCGGGGTCGTCACAGGCTTTGCCCTGCGGGGACAGCAGAAATTGTGATGGAAGCGGGCCGCCGGATGGCGCCCTGGTCCTCCGCTTATACGAGTGTTGACCGTTGCAGCGCCCTTCCCTGTCACAAGGACAGGGGCGCGACGGGCTGACTGATGACGCGATATTCGGCAACGATGCGCGAGACGGTGGGTTGGCTGATCCCGTGCAGGCGGGCCATCTCCGCCCCGGAAGATGTGCCGGAGATGATATTCTCCGCGATTGCCCGCCGCTGCGCAGCGTCAAGCTTGCGCCGGCGTCCGCCGACACGGCCGGCGGCACGGGCATTGGCGAGGCCCGCACCGGTCCGTTCCAGCAGCATCAAGCGTTCGAACGCGGCAAAGGACCCGATCATGCGCATCAGCATGGTACCGGCCGGCCCCGTCGTCTCGATGCCCTCCGCCACGCTGCGGAACCCCGCGCCGGACTGCGCGATCCGGTCAAGCAGGTGCAGCGCCTCCTTCAAGGATCGCGACAAGCGCGCCAGTTCACAGACCATAAGGATGTCACCCGGCCTCAGATCCTCCAGCAATTGCCGCAGTTCCGGCCGATCCCACCGACCGTGGGAGACATCCTCCGTCACCACACGGTCGCATCCCGCCTCATGCAGCATCCGCAGCTGGCGGGGGATTTCCTGCTGCGCACCAGCGCAGACACGGACATATCCGATCAGCATGGGGCCTCCCTTGTTTCCCGCTTCAGAGTGTCAGGCGTTGGTTGGGTTTCAGGTTGAAATGACGCGCCGCGCAGCCCGGCAGACGCAGGGTCACACGCTGCGCCTGGGGTGAAATGCCCAGCAATCCGATCCCGCTGCCATCCTTGGCCGTGATCAGCCGTGCCGCCCCCCCTTCCACCCGTGCCAGGGGTCTGCCCGACAGGGTCAGGTCCGCCCCCATGGCGTCATAGGTGACAGAAGCCGACCCACCCCCATCCAGCGGCAGGGACAAGCGGGCACCCTGCGCCGCCTTGTGGCGGGGCCGGATGTTCCAGTAGAGGGTGCCGGGTTCCTCCACCACCCCGATCAGGCGCCAGGTGTAATCGACCATGACCAGGGCAGTGGGGGAGTAGTTGGGATGATCCTCGCCATGGGTGAAGATACCCGTATCGGGGTCCATCTGTTGGCGGAAGGTCAGGTCGGCCTGGATCGCGTCGCACCAGCGATCCATCATCTCCGAGAATTCCGCCGCGCGGCCATAATGGTCCATCCAGCGCGGCGCACGCAGCGCCGTCAGCCCCTGGCTGGCCCCGCCCCAACTGTTGGCCGGGATGGGGCGCACAAAGCTGGGATCATCCATGGCGATGGAGGACAACGGATACTTGCCCCAGAAGGCCTTGGGATTATGAAGCTGCCGCGTCCATAGCGTGTCGAACAGCGGCTGATCCACCACATGCTCGCCACAGACCCGGCTGATCACATCGGACCGCACACGGATAAACCTGTTCTCCGCATCCAGATCATAGAAGGCGGCGTCTTCGGCCACATAAAGTTTTGACAGGATCAGGCTGCGGATACGTTCCGCCTGCTCTGTCCAGCGGTCGGCGTCGGCGTTGCGGCCCAGCGCCCGGGCCATGTCGGCCAGGGCGCGGCGGGCACCGTAAAGGGTGGCCGAGAGGTCGGGGCACAGGCGTGGCAATCCGGGCAGGTCATGATGCCGCCGCGCATCCTTGTTGGGGCACTGGTTAGGCATGCCCGCCCAGCGCGGGCTGTTATCATGGCCGGTATCATAGGTGCAGAACCCCTCCACCAGCCCGGTCCCGCGCGTATTGCGATAGCGCACCAGCCAGGCATCCCAGGCCCCGCAGGCGCGATAGGCCACCTCCAGCAGTTCCCCATCCCCGGTATCGCGCGCCAGTTCCCAGGCCGTGGCGGCGATGGGCACCACCATCTGGATCTGGCCAAAGCCGGTTTCCGCCACCTTGTTGTTGGCCGGCAACTGCCCGTCGGCGCGTTGCAGCTCAAAAAAGGTCAGGTGGCTGTTGCGGGCCACATCGGGGCGGAACTTTCGATAGACCAGGGCCTCATGCGGGCCGCATTCCTGCCAGATGCCGCGATAGACGCTTCCCTCAATCAGAACCGGCCTGGTGACATAGGGCATGACCTGGACATTGCCGACCAGCACCGCCAGCGCCTTGTCATAGGCGGTCTGCCACGCACTGTTGGCGGTGCTGAAACGCGGAGCATCGGCCTGTTGCGCATCGCTGGCCCACACACCACGCGGCAGGGACAGGCTGGCCAGACCAGCGGCACCGGCGGCCAGCAGGGCGCGACGGGAGAGTGTGTGGTTCATCGCGCATCCCCCTTGGACAGCCGTTCCAGCCGCATCCAATCCACGTCCAACACGCCGCCCGGCTCCCCCTTCGTGAAGGTGAACAGGGCCGGGCGGGAACCTTTCCACCAGGAGAAGCGGGCCAGCTGCATAGCCTCGCCAAAGGGCCGGAAACTCCTGCCGTCATCCAGGCTGTAGGCGTAACGGACCTTCTGATCTTCCGTGACCTCGGCCCGCAACTGCACGCTTATGCCTTTCAACGCCTCCCCGCGCGTCTCCACACCGGCCGATGACAAGGTCAGGTAGCGTTTCCCGCCCTCCTGAGCCACGCCGATCCAGCTCGGCCGCACGCCAAACAGCGACAGGCCCGCCCGCTGGCCGTCGTTCAACCGGGACACATCCAGCCGCGCCGTGATGCGGCGGTCGGGGCCTTGCAGGATCTGGGTCAACGTATTGCGCGCCGTGGTGATCTGCGCTGCCTTGCCCGCCGTCAGGCGCAGGAAGCCGGGGCGTGCCGACAGGCTCCACGCCTTGTCATCCGGGTTATGGTTCCAGGACCATTGCAGGCCCAGGGATGTGGTCGCGAACTCGTCACTGTCCTGCAACCGGTCTTGGGTGGGGGCCACGCCCGTGTCCGGCATGGGATGCACGGCAACCGGTTCACCGCCATAGGTAGCGCCCAGCCGCCTGCCCATGACCGGCCAGTCATCGACCCAGTCGACGGGCTGGAGATGCACGATACGGCCAAAGGCGCCCGTACTGTTGAAATGCACGAACCAGCCCTGGCCCGACGGGGTTTCGACCCAGCCACCCTGGTGCGGTCCCTCAAGCGCCGTCGCGCCCTGGCTCAACACCACCTGCCATTCATAGGGACCGTGGATGGACCGGGACCGCAGGGCCACCTGCACCCCCTTCTCCACCCCGCCGATGGGCGCGAAGATATAGTAGAAGCCGTTGCGCTTATAGAGTTTGGGCCCTTCCAGGATGGGCAGCTTCTCCTTGTCCTGGATGATGATCTTGCCTTCATCCAGCACTTTTTTGCCATCCGGGCTCATGCGATGCAGGATGATGGGGCCGGCGCCGACAACGGAATGGACCAGCCAGGCTGTGCCATCATCGTCCCAGAAGGGACACGGGTCCTCCAGCTTCGGCTTGGCGATCACCTGGACCGGCGGAGTCCAGGGGCCTTCCGGCCTTTCCGCCATGGACATGTAGACGCCTTCATCGGGCGTGGCCCAGTATACGTAGAACAGGCCATGATGATGGCGGATGGCAGGCGCCCAGACGCCACTGGCATAGCGTGTGCCATCCACCGGCTTCGACCGGGTGTCGTCCAACTGGAATGGGCCGGGCATGTCATAGTCCGGCGCAAAGGGCAGCCTGGGCAGGACATGACCCACGAGGGTCCAATGCACCAGATCGCGTGATTTCAGCACGGGAATGCCGGGCGAGAAATGGAAGCTGGACGCCACCATCACATAATCGTCCCCGACCCGGATCAAATCCGGATCGGAATAGTCAGCATAAAGGATGGGGTTGGCATAAGTCGCCGGTTCCGCCGCCCTGACCGTCACCGGTGAGAGCAGCGCGATGGCCAGGGCGGTGGAGAGCAGGAACCGGCGCATCTTTCTCACCCCGCCATCTGATTGCCGTAACCGATGATGATGGTGGCCAGCACCAGCAGGCCGACCCCCGACCAGACCATCAACCGCACCGCCGGCCGCGCATCCTTCCATTCCTTGAAGGCAAAACCCCAGAGCGTGCCGAAAATGATGATGGACGCCATGTGCAGGGTCCAGGAGGAGAAGCCATAGGCCCCCATCTGGCTTTCGCCCATCGTGTAGAAGAAGAACTGGAAGTACCAGGCGGCCCCGGCGATGGCGCAAAGCACAACGTTGGCAGCCAGCGGCGGGCGTTCCCCCGGCACCTTGGTGCGGCCCAGCCATTCACCCGCGCTCTGGTTGCGGTTGATCAGGATGCCGCACCAGACGGCATTGGTGATCAGGCCGCCGAACATCACCAGACACAGGATGGGCAGACCGGTCCAGAGCGGGCCGGTGCCCGCCGCCGCCGACAGGGCCTTTACCGACTCTCCCGCCGCCAGCCCAAAGGCAAAGCAGGAGGACATGATGCCGGAGAAGGCAGCAACCGCAATGCCCTTCACAAAGTCAAACTCCGCCACCGCCGCCTTCTTCTGTGCTTCCGACAGGGCTGCATCCTTGCGCGCACCCGCCATGGCAACAACGACGATACCGGCAAAGGTGACGGCCAGCCCCAGCAGGATGACAGTGCCGCCCGCCGTATCGATCAGCTTGGCCTGGAAATCGCCCTGGAACAAAGGTGGGATCAGCGTACCGAAAACTGTACAGAGACCCAACACCACCGCCATGCCCAGCGACAGGCCCAGATAGCGCATGGTCAGGCCATAGGTCAGGCCGCCAAAGCCCCAGAGCATGCCAAAGATCACGGGCCAGACCAGGGTCGGCGTGTCCGTCCGTGACAGCACGCCCAACAGATCGTTGGTCTGAACCGAGGCGAAGAACCAGGGGGCCAGCAGCCAGGAGACGATGCCGCCTGTCAGCCAATAGATCTCCCACGACCAGCGCCGCACGGCACGGTAGGGCACATAGAAGCTGGCCGAAGCGAGACCGCCCAACCAGTGGAAAAGAACGCCCAGCAACGGATCGCCAACCATGCCTGAAAATCCTCCCTGCCCCTGTTCATTATTTGAATTCAGTAGGTTGTGCGGCCACCCGACGTGTCGAAAGTGGATGCGGTGGTGAAGCTGCATTCCTCTGACGCCATGAAACAGACCATGGCGGCACTTTCCTCCACGATGCCCAATCGGCCCATGGGAATGCGGGAGCGCATATATTCCACCTGGCTTTGCGGCAGCTGATCCAGGATCGGGCTGTCGAAGGTGGCCGGCGTCAGGCTGTTGGCGATCACGCCCTTGGTGGCCAATTCTTTGCCCAGCGATTTGGTGAAACCGATCACCCCCGCCTTGGACGCGGAATAGGCCGAGGCATTGGGGTTACCCTCCTTGCCGGCAACCGACGCGACATTGACGATCCGGCCATAGCCGCGCGGCAACATGTGCGGTACGACGGCGCGGCAGCAATGAAAGACGCCATGCAGATTGATGGCGATGGTGCGGTACCAGCTGTCCAGCGGGAAATCCTGCACCGGCACTGTGGCCCCCGTGATCCCCGCAGAACAGACCAGGATATCGACAGGACCCAGCGCCGCCACGCTGGACGCCGTGGCTGCCGAGACCTGGGCGGCATCCGCAACATCAACGGCGACGGTATGGACGGCATCCACCTCTTTGGCTGCCGCCGACAACGCATCCGCATTCAAATCCCAAAGGGCGACTTGGCCCCCTTCCGCCCGGATGCGGCGGGCAACGGCCAGCCCCAGGCCGGACGCCCCACCCGTGATGATCGCATTGCGCCCCGAAAAGCGCCCGGCAAAAATACTCATCTGTCAGAACCTCGGGATTAGAACGTGCCGTTAATGGGGCCGTCTTGGATCCGGTCGGGCAGCCAGCGGGCCCCCGTGTTGCGGAAATCAACAACATCCTTCAAGGCGAAGGCGGGTGTCCCACGCGGTGTACGCAGGCGGAAGAAGTCAGCATCCTTGACATTCTCCAGACGAATGGCCGGACGCGGGTCGGGCGCTGCCACCGCGATCTCGACATTCGTCATCTCCACCCGCCGCGCATGGCGGATAAAGAAACCCGTGGCCGGCAGATCCCCGAACATGGTCGCCTCCGGATAGGCCATTTCGGCCTCCGGTGGATTGACCTGTGCCATGGCGGCCGGGGCGCCGCCAACATGGTGGAAATAGCAATCGGCGATGCGCAGTTCCTCGATGGGCTTTTCCGAGAGACCGGCCACGACCGACGGCAGAATGGTGGCGCCCGACGACACGACATTCTGGATCAGAATACGCTTCATGCTCCCCACCGGCACGCCCGCCGGCCCGCGCATGCGCTTGCCCAGACGCAGGAAGATGGGCGCATTGACAATGCCGCGCATGGCGATATTGCTGACGGTCACATCCTCAAACACGCCGCCATCCACCGTCTCGAACGCCAGACCCCGGCTATCCTCAAACAGGCAGTTGCTGATGGTGATGTTGCGGAAACCGCCATTGCTCTCCGTGCCAAACTTGATCCGCCCATGGATCAGGGGTGCGAAATCGGCGGGCATCTTTTTCCAGGTGCCGTCCAGGACGGAGCCGACCTGATAATTGCCGGTGACCAGACAATCGGAAATGGTCAGGTTCTCCGTCACCCGCGCCTCCCCCAGGCCGAAGCTGGATTTGGGGCAGATGGCGTCATCATAGGGGGAATTGACGGTACAGTTGGTGACCCGGACATTCTTGCAGCAATCGATGTCGAACCCGTCGCGGTTGGTATCGACCAGCAGATTATCGATGGTCATATTGTCCACACCGGTGGCCAGCAGGGCGAACCAGCCACCCTCCAGCACCTTGAAATCCCGCAACAGGACATTGCGACACCATTTCAGCGCGATGGCCTTGTTGCCGGTGCCGGGACCGGACGGGTCCTTCAGCCAGTTATCCTTGCCGTCGCCGCGCCCCAGCCCCTTGCCCCAGATCAGGCCGGGGCCGATGATGGCGACATCATGCAGCCCCTCGCCCCAGATCAGGCTGTTGCGCCAATGGCTATGGCCGAAATCCTGATA
>JAIXTS010000540.1 GCA_027483805.1 Azospirillum sp.
CTGACCGCCGGTGAGGTGGCCGAGTGGGCGCGGCAGAATGGCCTGACCCAGATCGTCACACCGGAAGCGCCGGTCGGGCCGCTGCGCGATGTGCTGACGACCCTGGATCCGGCGCTGTCACGGGTTGGCGTGCGGCTTCTGTCCGTGCGCCGGCCCTATGACGCCCTATGCTGGCCTTATGCCACCAAGGGGTTCTTTGCCTTCAAGGAACGGATACCGGAGCTGTTGGGCCAGATGATTTAGGCGGGATTGATGGGCGTATCGACGGTCCAAGAGCCTTTCCGGCTGACCGGAAACAGCCCCACTTCAAATTTAGCGCCGGCGATTGTGGGCAGGAAAGATTGACCAACGGTCAAGATTTCATGCCGCGGGTATTAATGCCGTGTTCGGCTGTTCGGGATGCGATCGATTTCAGTCCTTGTCCTGGCTGCGGCGGCGTCCCTGCCGCTGCAGCCAGACAAACAGGCTGAACAGCCCGGCCGCGCCCAGGATGGCGGCCAGGATGGCACCGCGTCCGGCGGTCGGCAGCGGCGCCAATGTCTCGGTGGTGTGGAACGTGGCATAGGTCAGGGCACCCAGCCCCAGCGCCACCCCGATCAGCACCAATATGAAGGCGCGCAACGACCCATCCTCCGCTTCGACGCCATCAGCCCCACGGCACAGGCCGGCTGATAACGCGGTTTCCCCTGTTGGGCATTGTATATCACCACCGGTCAAAATTCTTGATCTGTGGTATCCGCACCCGTGATGACGCGGCACGTGCCGCGCGGTGGCAGTCGCCGCCATCCCATCGGTCAAAAACTCTGGCCGATGGGATGAAATGCCGACGCAAGGCCATTGGTCATGATGGCGGCGGCAGGATAAGCCGCAGGGCCCGGTCGGGGCCACGCCCATGCGGCTGCCATTGCCGGGGGTATCCCAGGGACACTTCCTCGAACCGCACCCCGTCCCGCCAATGGGTGGCGGGCACATGCAGGTGGCCGTGGATACAGGCCAGGGCGTTGAAACGCCGATGCCAATCCGTGGTGGCGGCCGTGCCGCACCAGGGGCTGAACCGCGGGATGCGGCGCAGGGTGACCAGATCGGCGCGCAGCGGGTAATGGTTGATCAGGATGGTGCCCATGCCGGGCGGCAATTCCGCCTCCAGCCGTGCTGTTGTCCAGCCGATACGGGCGGCGCACCAATCCTGTCTTGTCGGGTACGGGGCCGGTGACAGCCGCGTTTCATCGGCGCTGCGCAGGCGCTTTTCCCAGGCCCAGGCCAGGACCTGCTCCAGCGGCACATCATCGGGCCGGAAGGAATAATCGAAGCCCAGGAACATCGGGACCAGCAGCGCCCGCCCATCGGCCGCTTCCCATACGGGATAGGGGTCTTCTGGTGTCACCACCCCGTACTGACGCGCGATATCCACCATTTGACGGTATTTCGCTTCACCGCCCAGCGGCCCGTCCGGGGTCGTCACCGTCCACAGTTCATGATTGCCGGGCACCCAGATCAGACGGGCGAACCGCCGGGACAGGGTCTTGAACGCATCAGCCAGATCCTCGGGCTTTTCGGCCACGTCCCCTGCCAGGATCAGCCAATCCGCCCCGTGATCGGGCAGCGTTTCCAATGCCAGCCGGTTTCCGGTCAGGGACAGGTGCAGATCGCTGATCGCCCATAGTCGCGCCGAACAAGCCTGTGAGCCGGTTGCAACCGGAAGCCGCATGGTGAATTCCGACCGGAAATGTTAATATGCCTGCTAATGTGAGGCGGGGGGACGGATTGGGCAACGCTTTAGGGCCAACACACGGCTGGATGCCGGCCATGCGGGGGCCCGCCCAACGTCCCTGGGTCCTGTTCTGCGCTGTTATTGTGTTTTTGTCCCTGACATTTGTCGCCAAGGGTGAAGAAAACCGCTCCACCGCCTACTGGGAGGCGCGGGCGGAAGTGCTGTTCGAACGGATCGGGCGGACCGCCGGCCTGCCCAGTGATATCGTCACCGCGATCATCCAGGACCGTGCCGGCTTTATCTGGGTCGGCACCCCGGTTGGCCTGACCCGTTTCGATGGCTATCGTTTCCGGGTATTCCAGCCCGACAGCCGCGATCCCAGTTCCTTGCCCGATGGTTATATCAACGCACTGCATGTCGATCGGCGGGGGCGGCTGTGGGTCGGCACCAACAATGGCGGGGTGGCACGGTTCATCCCGGAAACGGAAAGCTTTGCCCGCTATCCGGCTGGGCCTGGCGGCTTGGCCCATCCCACGGCCTACCGGTTCGAAGAGGACGGGCAGGGCGATATCTGGGTGGCGCTGCGATCCGGTCTGGCCCGGTTGAATGCCGATACGGGAGCGGCGGAGAATTTCCGAACGCAGGAGGCAGGCGAGGACGGGCTTCCCGGCAAGGTGGTGCTGGACCTGCTGTTCGATGTGTCAGGCATGCTGTGGGTGGCCACCGACCAGGGCTTGGCCGTCCGCCGGCCCGGAAAGACCGGTTTCGAACCCGTACAGAATATCGTGCAACTGCCATCACTGGCGCCCGACGCCGCCATCGCCACCCTGTTCGGTGATGCGCGGGGGCGGGTGTGGATCGGGACACGCGGCGGTATTGTCGTCTGCTACGACCCGGCCACGGGCATTGCCCGGTCGTTCGATATGTCGCGGGCCGAAGGCCGCATCGCAGATCGGCCCCATATTCGCGACATTCAGGATTTGCGGGTGGAGGGTGACACGCGTGACCGCATGTGGATCACGACCGATCCCGGCGGATTGATGGAACTGGATGTCGAAAGTGGCGCCGTCCGGTCCATCCATCATGATCCCGCGGTATTGTCCAGCATCAGCAGCGATGCTGTACGCGGTCTGATGCGTGACCGGTCGGGACTGATCTGGGTCGAGACATGGGGTGGCGGGCTCAATGTCCACAACCCCGCCAATCAGGGCGTGTTGTCGGTATTCTCCTCCCCCTCCAACCCCGACAGTCCCAGTGAGCCGCAGGTGCGATCCGTGATGGCGGCCCGCGATGGCAAAATCTGGTTGGGGTTCGAGACCAAGGGCATCGACATCATCGATCCCGCAGCGAACACACGGGAACGTCTGGTCCCGGGCCAGTCACCGGCCCTGGGACTGCCGCGCGCCAATGTCCTGTCCCTGGCCGAGGATGGTCCGGACACGGTCTGGATCGGCACGCAACTGGGGCTCGCGCACTATAGCCGTGCCACGGGTGAGGTGCGGCCCGTCGACATGCCGGGATCGGTCGCCGGCCTGCCCATCCATGCCATTCTGGTCCGTGATGGGGAATTGTGGCTGGCCAGCGAAGGTTTGGTCCGGTTCAACCCGCGTAACGGGGCGATCACGCAGTTTCGCCATGATCCGGAGGATCCCGCCACCCTGGCCGACGACCGGGTCCGGGTGCTGTCGACCACGGCCGACGGCCGCATCTGGGCCGGGACGCATCGCGGCCTGCACCTGATCGATCCGGCCACGGGGCATGTGCGGCGTGTACAGAACCGGTCCTGGGACTGGTCATCGCTTGCCCATAACTACATCACCGGCCTGCTGCATGACCGGCAGGGACGGCTCTGGGTAGGGACATTGGGTGGCGGGGTCAGTGTCCTGACCAGCGACCTGTCGGAGGAACGGTATCGCTTCATCACCCTGTCGCAGCGCCACGGCCTGCCAGGGGACAGTGTGCAATCCATGGTGCTGGATGCAAACGGGCAGATCTGGGTCAGCACGGAGGATGGGCTGGCCCGCATCGATCCGGAGAGCCGGGCAGTCACCGCCATCGGCTGGGATGACGGGCTGGGTGTGCGCGGGACCTGGGTCGGGTCGGCCGCACGGCTGTCGAGCGGGGAATTGCTGTTCGGCGGACGCGAAGGCTTGACGGTGGTGCGTCCCGATGCGCTGCGGCAATGGTCGTTCCAGCCGCCGCTGGTCCTGACCGATATCCGTATCGACAATGAAGCCATTCCAGCCGCTGCCCTGAACCTGAGCCCGCTGCCGTCGGAAATGCCGGTTGGCGCGGCTAAGGCGCGCCCGGTCACGCCCGCCGCCATCACCCTGCCGGCCGGGGCCCAGACGGTGACCGTGGGATTCGCGGCCCTGGATTATGCGGGGCCGGCCAGCCTGCGCTACAGCTACAGTCTGGATGGGTTCGACAAGGGCTGGGTGGAGGTGGACGCGCTGGGCCGGCTGGCCACCTATACCAACCTGCCGCCCGGCACCTATACGCTGCGCCTGCGCGCCACCAACAAGGAGGGGGTGTGGGGGGCGGCCGACCGCATGGTGACGATCCATGTGCTGCCGGCCTGGTATCAGACGGGGCTGGCCCGGGTGGGGGCGGTGCTGGCGGTGCTGGCCATTCTGGGCCTGGTCATCCAGGCGCGCACAGCGGCCCTGAACCGGCAACGCCGCTGGCTGGAGCAGCTGGTGGCCCAGCGGACACAGGATCTGGTCAATGCCAATGCCGAATTAGAGCGGCTGGCCAGCACCGATGGGCTGACCGGTCTTCTGAACCGCCGCCGCTTCGACGAGATGGCGCTGGCGGAGATCGACCGGGCCCAGCGCTATGGCCGGCCCTTCTCCATGTTGCTGGTGGATCTGGACCATTTCAAGCAGGTGAACGACAATTTCGGCCATAATGCCGGCGATGC
>JAIXTS010000290.1 GCA_027483805.1 Azospirillum sp.
CGACTGGCTGGTGGAATTGGCGGCCTGCTGGACCTTCGTGCTTCTGGTCACGGGGCTGTTTCTGTGGTGGCCGCGCCGGGCCACGCTGCGCGGAACGCTGGTGCCGCGACTGGCGGCCCGGGGGCGGCTGTGGTGGCGTGACCTGCATGCGGTGCCGGCCTTTCTGAACGTATTCCTGGTGGCATTCCTGGTACTGTCGGGTCTGCCCTGGGCCGGGTTCTGGGGCGGTCAACTGGCCAGCCTGGGCACCCTGTCGGCGGCCACGGCCCCCACCCCCAATTTCGGGGCGGAACCGCCGCGCAAGGGATCGGTTGATCCCCATGCCGGGCATGGTGGGGCAGAGGCGGCGCCAGCAGGGCCGCCGCATGATCCCAACAACCGCGACATCCCCTGGGCCGTTCGCCATGCCGCCCCGCCGGCGGGCAGCGGTGCCGGGCCGGTGGGGATTGACCAGGTTATGGCGACCCTGGCCGAACGCGGGGTTACAGGACCGAAGCTGCGCCTGTTCTATCCGCAGGGGCCGGAGGGGCTTTACATGGCCTCCATGATCCCCGACCGGGCGCAGGAACAGCGTACAATCTATATCGACCCCAGCACTGGTCAGGTGCTGGATGATATCGGCTGGGACCGGTACAGCCCGCTGGGCAAGGTCGTGGAATGGAATACCATGGCCCATATGGGCCGGCAGTTCGGCCTGTTGAACCAGTTGATTGGCCTGGCGTCCTGCCTGTTCATCGTGATGACCGTTGTCACGGGTGTGGTGATGTGGTGGAAGCGCCGTCCGGCGGAGGGCGGTGTGGCGGCGCCCAAACATCTGGCGGGTCGGCGCATTCCGTGGGGCTTCTGGCCGGCCATTGTCGGCCTGTCCGTCCTGTTCCCCATGGTGGGGGGCAGTTTGATTGCCGTTCTGGCTGTTGAGTAAGGCTGGCGAAAGCTGCGCGCGGTTTGAGGTGCCGCAAGGTGATCACAACAAACCGGCGTCATGAGAGGGGCATGATCGGCAGCGGGCAACAAACAGCAGGGGGGTGGTGAGCGGGGCCGGCTCCTATCCGATCAGTGCCCGTAATCTGGGTACCGTTCGTACCGATATCGCGCACCGGCAATGATCCGGCCCCGTTCCGCACCGACAGCCCGGAGGAGGCCGCGGCGGAGCGGGCAGGGTTTGGCAATGCGGACGCCGTACAGCGCCTTTGTTGCGCTGTGCGATCCGTTTTCGACACGGGACATAGAGGGATCAAGCAGCAGGGTCTTGACGCGACGTGATCGCCGGCGACCAACACATCGCTAGCATCGTCTGTTGTGATATCGCTTTGATAGAGTGCTTTGTCACAGCACATCAGAAGTGGCGACCACTAACCCCCTAATATTTCTTTGGGGGAAGTGGTGCCCAGGGACGGAATCGAACCGCCGACACGGGGATTTTCAATCCCCTGCTCTACCGACTGAGCTACCTGGGCAAACCGTACTTCGTAACCACCGAGGCGTTTGTTTGTCACCGCCGCCCGGTGTGGTGCGCCTTATAGACAAGGCATCCGGGGCTGTAAAGCATTGAATTGCGCGTCTGTGAAATTTTTTCAGCGGCCTTCATCGTCGCCGGGCGCTTCCTCCACGGGCACACGATACACCTCTCCCAGCCAGCGGTTCAGGTCGACGTCGGC
The DNA here is from genome assembly GCA_027483805.1 of Azospirillum sp. GTDB lineage: Bacteria > Pseudomonadota > Alphaproteobacteria > Azospirillales > Azospirillaceae > Niveispirillum. The sequence goes on from JAIXTS010000290.1 coordinate 1,659, forward strand.
GCAGCGCTTGGAACAGAAGGGGCGGAAGTCCAGTACCGGCGCGCGGCCACAAATGGGGCAGCCAGCGGCCTTTTTCGGCTTGCGCAGGGCAGACAGATCGATGGGATCGTCACTCATCAGCTTTTGTCCTTACAGCAACAGATCGGCCAGGGGCGGGCCACGGCGGGCGCGGGTGACCTCCACCAGGCCCAGGCGCGACATGCCATAGACATGGGTGGCAACCGGATCATCGGCCACCGCCGACGACAGACGCTGGATCACCGCTTCGCGGTCGCCAGCCCGCGCCATATTCACAAAATCCACCACCACGATGCCGCCGATATTGCGCAGGCGAAGCTGCCGCGCGATCTCCATACAGGCATCCAGATTGGTGGCCAGCGGATTGCCCCGTTCGCCACCATTCACGTCGATAACGGTCAGGGCCTCTGTCCGGTCGATGAGCAGCGATCCCCCTTGGCCCAGATCGACGCGGCGGTCGGTTGCGGCGCGAATGGCGCTGTCGGCATCCCCCTGGTCGAACAGCGGGTGTCCGCCCTTGTGCGGGGCGATCAGGGGCAGCAGATCGGGTGCCAGGGCCATCGCAGCCGCTTTGACGGCCGCCAGCATTTCCGGCCCTTCCACCAGGATCTCTGCCAGCCCATTGCGGGGCAGCTCCACCAGGGCGCGGCGGATGGCATCGGGCGGGGGCAGCAGGGTGGCCGGTGTTGTGCCGCCGCCCGCTCGCTGTACCGTGTAGGCATCGGCCAGCAGGGCCTCCGCCTCGCCCAGCACCAGGGCGGGGTCGGCGGGCAAAGCCTCTGCCCGCACGATCCAGCCGCCCTGGTTGGGCAGGGTGGCGGTCAGGCGCTGGCGCAAGGCCTGCACGTCGGCGCCCTTGCCCAGGCGCTTGGAGATATGGATGCCGTCGCCCAGCGGGGTATGGACCAGGAAGCGGCCGGGCAGGGACAGGTCCATGGTCAGGGCCGCCCCCTTGCCGTCATGGGCGTCGGCTTTCACCTGGGCCACCACCATCTGGCCCGTGCGCAGCAACTGCCCGATGCGGGCATCGCGGCGGCCGGGGCGTATGTCGCTGGCGGCCAGGAAGCCGGGAATGCTGTCGCCAAACTCCACAAAGGCGGCATCCAGCCCGGCCACCACACGGATGACACGGCCCAGCACGATGGCACCCAGCCAGGTTGGGCGCTCCTTATGGTCAATGGCGAGGTCGGTCAGGATGCCGTCGGACAGCATCGCGCAGCGCCGCAAAGGCCCACGCTGGTCGATCAGCAGCCGGCGACGCATCAGCCCCCGGTCTTGGCTTGCGCGGCGGCCAGCGCCAGCGCGTCGATGCCGGCAGCGCGCAAAATCCCTGCCACCTCTGTCAGAGGCAGGCCGACTACATTGCTGTAGCTGCCGGAAAGCTGCCGGACGAACAGGCTGCCCAGCCCCTGGACGGCGTACCCACCGGCCTTGCCCTGCCAGTCGCCGGTGGCCAGATACTGGTCGATCTCGTCCCGCGACAGGGTGCGGAAAATCACCTGGCTTTCGACCACCCGGCTCCAGCTTTTCCCGTCGGCACCGACCAGGGCGACACCGGTATAGACGCGGTGGCGGCGGCCCTGAAGCAGGTGCAGGCAGCGGCGCGCCGTGTCCAGATCATCGGCCTTGGGCAGGATGCGGCGGCCCAGCCCCACCACCGTATCGGCGGCCAGGACAATGGCGCCAGCATGGCGCGCGGCCACGATTGCCGCCTTTTGCCGCGACAGGCGCTGGGCATGGGGGGCGGGCAATTCATCGGCGAGGGGCGATTCGTCGATATCCGCCGGATCAATGGCATCCGGCACCAGCCCGATCTGGGCCAGCAATTCCCGCCGCCGGGGAGACCCGGAGGCAAGGATCAGGCGCGGACGGTCAATGCCGGGTTGGTCGGGCGTGGCCGCCGCGCGCGCGTTCATCGTCAAATCCTGCCGCTCATTTGAAGCGGAAGGTGATCCGACCCTTGGTCAGGTCGTAGGGGGTCATTTCGACGTTGACACGATCACCTGCCAGGACGCGGATACGGTTCTTGCGCATCTTGCCGGAGGTGTGGGCCAGCACTTCATGTTCGTTGTCGAGCTTCACGCGGAACATCGCGTTGGGCAGCAGTTCAGTCACCGTGCCAGAAAACTCGATCAGATCTTCCTTGGCCATGTTTTCCTGATTTCGGGATGGTAAAACGCGCACATAGGTGAGCGCCAAGGCCGCGCGGGTCAAGTGTTTTCAGCGCAAAGCAAGGGCGTTACACACGCTGGGCAGGATGATGCTCACCTGAAAAAGCCGGGGGCCGGCTCACCCAACCTCAAACCGCAGTTTCAAGCGCTTCATCAGCGTATCGCGTACTTGGCGATAGGCATCGAGTCGCGCCTCCCGGCTGCCTTCAACCAGGGTCGGATCGAAGGTATTCCAGAATTCGACATCGCAGGCGGTGGTCCGGGTCATTTCCACGGCCCGGTGCTGGGCCTCCGGCGAGAGCGAGATGACCAGATCGAAACTGTCATCCTCCAACTGGTCGAAGGTTTTGCAGCGATGGCGCGACATGTCGATGCCCAGTTCGGCCATAACGGTGGTGACAAAAGGATCGGGTTCGCCCTCACGCACGCCGGCACTGTCGACATAGATCTGTCGCCCCATCAGATGCTTCAACAGCCCCTCGGCCATGGGCGAGCGGATGGCGTTATAGGTGCAGGCGAACAGGACGGAGGAGATTCGGGTCGGGCTGATTTCGGCCATCGACGCGGCACTCAGTTCCGGATATGCAGCACGCAGATGAGCGTGAACAGGCGCCTGGCCGTGTTCAGGTCCATTTCGGCCTTGCCGGCCAGCCGC
>JAIXTS010000207.1 GCA_027483805.1 Azospirillum sp.
CCCTTGACCACCCGCTCATTGGCGCTGCCGAACAGCTTGCGGGCGATGGCACCGAACATAGAAGCACTCCAACAAAGGAACAGGCGCGAAGGACACCGGACATGACGAAGTCCCGGTAACGGCCGGGCTGGCCACCGGGAGGGCTGTTTGCACCAAGAACAGGGATGCCCCATTCCAGCGCCCGTCACAGATAAGACCTGATATCCCGGCGGTCAATGCGGCATGCCACCCCGAAACGGGTTTTCGGGGGCTTTGCAGCCATGAAATGGCCATGAACCGGCCCTTTCCATTGGCCTTATGGCCACATCCAAGGCCCCTTGCCTGTGCGTGGCCTGTCATGCTTTATGCCGATGCGGTCTGCTGGGACATTCCCGCCGACCGACCGGATTGTTTGCAGGGAACCCCCACAGATGTCGTTCAAGACCATGCGTGCCGCCCTGGTTGTCGCCGCCCTCGGGTCGGTCGCCGCCGTCGCACTGTCCCCGGCCATGGCCCAGGATGCGGCCAAGCCGGCCGCCGCCCCGGCCGCCAAGCCCGCCGCCGGCGGTTCGGCGCTGGCCGACGATCCGGTCGTCGCCCGCGCCAACGGCAAGGAATTCAAGCGTTCCGACGTGATCGCCCTGCTCCAGCAGCTGGACCCGCAGGTGCAGCAGATGCCGTTGCAGATGATCTACCCGCAGTTGCTGGACCAGTTGATCCAGGCGCAGCTGGTGACCGAAGCCGGTTACAAGGCCAAGCTGCAGGACAGCGCCGAGGTCAAGAAGCGTCTGAAGCTGGCCGAGGAGCAGTTCGTCCAGCAGATCTGGCTGAAGGGTGAGATCGACAAGAAGCTCACCCAGGACAAGCTGAAGGCCGCCTACGACAAGTGGATCAAGGAGAACCCGCCGCAGGACGAGGTTCGCGCCAGCCACATCCTGGTGAAGACCAAGGAAGAGGCCGACGCCATCATCAAGCAGCTGAAGGGCGGCGCCGATTTCGCCAAGCTGGCGGCAGAAAAGGGCACCGACGGCACGAAGGACCAGGGCGGTGACCTGGGTTACTTCGTCAAGGACCAGATGGTGAAGCCCTTCTCCGACGCCGCCTTCGCCATGAAGGTCGGTGACATCAGCCAGACCCCGGTTCAGACCGATTTTGGCTTCCACGTCATCAAGCTGGCCGACAAGCGCAAGCAGACCCCGCCGACCTTCGATCAGGCAACCCCGCAGCTGCGTCAGATGGTGGCGCAGGAGATTGCCGAGGAGCTGGTGAAGGGCCTTGAAAAGACCGCCAAGGTCGAGAAGTTCAACATCGACGGCTCGCCGATGGCCAACGCCCCGGCGCCCGTGAAGCCGTAATACCTGCCGCCTACAGGCTGACCTTCAGGCAGCCAGGGGGCCGGCGACCATCGCCGGCGCCCCGGGGAGCAAAAAGCCCAAGGGCGCGGATGCGCCCGCCCGGCGCTGAGGGTCGCCTTAACACTGGCCATCGGTCAATGTTGTGGCAGATGGGAATAGTTCCGACGGTCAACATTCTTGACCGTCGGTACGGCGGCGACCGCCGCCGCGCGCCACATTGCGCGTAGCCAAGCCCATGGATAGGGGCGCCGGCGATTGAGGGACAGGAAAGAGTGACCAACGGTCAGGATTTCATGTCGCTGGCATAAGCGCAGGGTTTTCCTGATGCTTGAAGGGCCGCCGGATGGCTCCGGCGGCCCTTTTGCATGCAGGGCGGGGCGCTTTACCGTCTGCGCGCCATTGATTGTGACGCCAGCATGCCCGCCATCCCCACCACCAGTGTGGCCAGCCAGACGATGCGGCTCTGATACCGGTCATGGGGGTTGGAGAGGGCGCCATTGATGAAGGCGTTGCCGATCAGGGCGATCAGGACAAAGAGCGCCAGGGCCGCCAGGTCGCGCCGGCCCGTCCGTAACCCCCACAGCACGACCAGGATCAGGCCCAGGCCGGACAGGTGCGCCACGGGTACATGCACCATGTTCAACCCATCGAACAGCGCTTGCGTTGTCTGTTTCTGCTGTTGGCGCGCCGTGGTGAAGGCCTGATTCTGTCCTTCCGGCATTAAAGCGCGGAAGACCCAGCGGGTCACATCCTGCCATTCATCCAGCCCGTCGCCGGTCTGGACCATTGCTATCTGATCCGCCGTGGCGGCCAGCGCGGTGGAAAGGAAGGCGCCAGGATAGGTGGCGACGATCCCCGCCACCAGGCGGGATAGTTCCGGCCCAGCACTGTCCCAGCCGCCGATGGCGACGAAGGGACTGTTCTTGTGCCAGATGAAATCATCCGCGGTGGCCGGCAAACTGTCCTTGTAGGCGCAGAGCTTGATCGTCGGGTCGGGACAGTGATCGGCCAGATAGCGCTGTGCCAGCCCATCTTGCACCAGCCGGCCAAAGATGAAGACAGGCCCGCCCGGGGTGAAGCCCGGCTTGCCGATCAGGGCCATGTGCAGGGTGGGCATTGCCACCACGGACAGGGCCAGAAGGACGGCCGCCGGCAGGATACGCGGGTTCAGGCCCCATCCGCGCCAGCGATCCAGCCCCTTTGCCACCGCGATGGTAAGGACCAGACCGCTGGCCAGCGCCATGGAGGACATATGCGACATCAGGGCAAGCAGGCCGATGGCCGCCACGCAGGCCCGTTCCCGCCAGTCCAAATCGTCCCACCGGAAGGACAGAAGCCAGAAGCACAGAACCAGCAGCGGCAGCAGGATATCCGGCATCAGTTGCGCCACATACCAGGAGATGCCGGTCAGCGCCGACAGGCCGACGGCAACAATGCCGGTGACCTGCCGCAGCGGCCAGTCCCGGATGCCGACACCCTGGACCCGCAGCAGCAGATGGATCAGCCAGAGTGTTGCCGCGGCCTGGGCCAGCACCGGTCCCCAGAAGCTGAACCATCCGCCGGATGTGACGAAAAGGAACAGGCCGTAGAAGAAAGAGCGTCCGGGCTCCAGATCCCAATCCAGCACCCGCCTGATATAGCCGGCGGTATCGAAGAACACGATGGGAAAGCCGTTCCAGAGGGCAGGCCCCAACAGCGCGAAAAGGCCCAGCCACAGCGACAGCCGCGGCCAGTCGAGCTGTGGCGCGCGGCGACGTGGCGGCAGGCTGTCATCGTTGGTCATGGGGCCTCTGGTGCAGGAAAGAAGACATCGTCCATCAGCATGGCGCTATCATGATGGCGTTGTTCAGGCAATGAAACGCCGCGTCGATCAGGCTCCCCGGGCCGGCCTTACCCACGGCCCTGTTGCAATGAACCGGAAAACAGCGTCCTGTGGCCGTTGTGACGCCATATTCCCGGCGTTTCATGCTATGCATGTTCCTTCCCCTCACCCGCCTTCCGATAAAGATGCCGCGCATTTCCGCCCTGCTGTTCGCCACGGGACTCCTCCTGGCGCCCGCCGCCCTTGCCGCGCAGGAGGGGGCGCCGCCCCCCGCCGCCCCGCCCAAGGCCGGGCCGGAGGTCCGGCCCTTCGAACTGACGGGCGTGGAGATCACGGCCGAACGAGACAAGCCCCAGGCCTGTTTTGCCTTTTCCCGCCCGCTGCCCCGTCAGCGCGGGCGCACCAATGAACTGGCCCGGTTCGTCAGCATTGATCCGGGCCAGGGCGTGACCATTGCCACCCGTGACCAGAGCCTGTGCCTGGACGGGCTGAAACATGGCCAGCGCTATGCCGTGACGATCAATGCCGGCCTTCCGGCGGCAGGAGCAAAGGAAAAGCTGGCCGATGCCATCACCCGTGACCTGGCGGTACCGGACCGCAAGCCCAGCCTGTCCTTCCGGGGTCAGGGCTATATCCTGCCCCGGGTCGATGCCGAGGGGCTGCCGCTGCGCGGGGTCAATGTCGACCGCGCCCGTCTGACCGTGCTGCGCCTGAATGACCGCGCCCTGGTGGAACAGCTTTATTATGGCCGTTCCAACCAGACCATGACGGAGTTCGAGATCGGCGACGTCCTGGACCAGAAGGGCGAACAGGTCTGGCGTGGCGAAATGGCCATCGGCGGAGAACGCAACAAGACGACCCAGATCGCCTTCCCCCTTGATGCCGTGGTGGGCGATCTGGCCCCCGGCGTCTATGTCGCCGTGGCGGAGGATGCGGCCCTCTCCTTCCAGGCCTGGGACAAGCGCGCCACGCAATGGTTTGTTGTCTCCGACCTGGGTCTGACCAGTTTCAAGGCAGCCAACGGGCTATACGTCTTCGCGCGCGGCCTGTCCTCGGCCAAGCCGCAGGCGGGGGTGGAACTGCGCCTTGTCGCCCGTGACAAGCGTGAACTGGGCCGCACCGTGACGGGGGCGGATGGCCTGGCCCGATTCGAAGCGGCCCAGATCAACGGCGCCAATGAGACCGGCCCCCAGGCCCTGTTCGCCTCCACCGCCGATGGCGGATTCTCGCTGCTGGATTTTGGAGCCCCCGCGGTCGAACTGGTCGGCAAGGGCGATGGTGGCCGCGCCGTGGTCGGCAATGCCGATGCCTATCTGTTCCCCGAACGCGGCGCCTATCGGCCGGGCGACCCGGTTTGGCTGACGGCGCTGCTGCGCGATGCCGACGCCAGGGCTCTGCCCGGCCAGAAGCTGACCTTCAAGGTGGTGCGCCCCGACGGGCTGGAGGTGGAACGCCGCACCGTCGATGATGGCGGTGCCGGCGTGCATGTCTGGCGCGTCGAACTGCCGGCCAACGCTCCTCCCGGCCGCTGGACAGCCACAGCCCATCTGGATCCAGCCGGTCCGGCCCTTGGGCAGACCCGATTCAGTGTAGGGGAGGTGGCACCTGCCCGTGTCGCCTTCGACCTGACGACCGACCGTGCGCGGATCGGGGCGGACGGCAAGGTCGGGCTGTCCATCGACGCCCGCTACCTGAATGGGGGGGCCGCCGGCCTTCTGCCGGGCGAGATGACACTGACCCTGCGCCCCACGGACAAGCCGCGTCCAGGTCTGGACGGTTATCGTTTTGGCTTGGCCCAGCAGTCGCTGGCCCCGGAAAAGCGGGCGTTGCCGGGCTTTACCACCGGGGCCGACGGCAAGGCCTTGCTGAGCGTCGATCTGGGCAAACTGCCCGATACCAGCCGTCGGCTGGAAGCGGTGCTGCGTGCCACGCTGCATGATGTGGGCGGACGGTCGGTAGAACAGGAGTTGGTCCTGCCGGTGGAGTTCCAGCCTGTCACCCTGGGCCTTAAGCCCAATTTCAGCGGAGACGCCGTGCCCGAAGGCGCCACGGTGTCGGTCGATCTCGTCGCCGTGTCGCCGGATGGGCAGAAGGTCGCCCGCAACGGCCTGACCTGGGACCTGTTCGAGGAAGAGTATGATTACGAATGGTACGCGGCCGACGGCCGGTGGGAATACCGTACCATCGTGAAGGACCGCCGCCTGACGGGCGGCAGCATCAATGCCGATGCCGGGCAGCCGGCAACCATTGAAGAGCAGGTCCGCGCGGGCCGTTACCGGCTGGAGGTTTTCGATCCCGCCACCGGTGCCGCATCGTCCCTGCGCTTCTCCGCCGGTTGGTGGGTATCGGCCAAGCTGGCCGATACGCCCGACGCGGTGGAGGTGAAAGTGCAGGAACCGCTGCACAGGCCGGGACAGAAGGTGCGCGTCTTTGTACGCCCGCCCTATGCCGGTACCGTTGCCATTGCTTTGGCAGACCGGTCGATTCGCCACACGCTGGTCAGCGAGATCGGCACGGAGGGGGCATTCATCGAACTGCCGCTGCCCGACGACATCACGGCCGGGGCCCATGTGCTGGCCACCTCCTTCGCGCCAGCCGATCCCGGCAATCGTACGCCCCCGCGCCGGGCGCTGGGCATGGGTTGGGTGGCCGTCGATCCGGCCGAACGGTCGCTCTCCGTCAGCATCGCCGAACAGCCGGCCGTGCGACCGCGCGGGTCAGTGAAGCTGCCCGTCACCGTCACGGGGGCCGAACCGGGATCGGCGGTGCGCGTGCTGGTGACCGCCGTGGATGAGGCGGTGGCCCGGCTGCCGGAAACCCAGATGGCCGATCCCGTCGGCTGGTTCCTGGGCAAGCGCCGGCTGGCCGTGGAACTGCGTGATGTCTATGGCCGACTGATCAATCTTAATGATGGCAGCACCGCCGCCCCGGCCAATGGCGTGGACAAGGAAAAAGGCAGCCGCGTCACGACCGCCCCGCGCACCGGCCCCGTAACGGCACTGCATTCCGGTGTGGTGACGGTGGGGGCCGATGGCAAGGCCGACGTCACTCTGGTGCTGCCCGATATGGCGGGTCGCCTCTCCTTGACGGCTGTCGCCTGGTCGGATGCCAAGGTTGGTGTGGCACGCGGTGCGCTGGATGTGCGTGACGACATCGCCACCGACATGGTGCTGCCCGGCTTCCTGGCGCCCGGTGACCGGGCCCGGTTCACCTTGAACCTTGAAAACCTGTCCGGCCCGGTGCGCGGCGCCTACAAGCTGTCATTGACGGCGGAAGGGCCGGTGAAGCTGGAAGGTGGCAAGGCCGAGACCAGCTTCCCAAGCTTGGCGCGGGGCCGCAAACTCTCCATTGACCGGACCCTGGTGGCCGGCGATCCCGGTTATGGGGTGCTGGTCGTCAATGTGACGGGGCCGGAGGGGTATAGCCTGACCCGCCGCTTCCCGCTCAACATCCGCCCGGCCCATGCCGTGGCCGCCACCCAGGTCCGGGGCCGTATCGCGCCGGGCCAGACGGCAACACTGGCAGTGCCGAAGCCGGAGGGCGCCATTGCCGGGGCGTCGTGGAAGCTGGCCATGGCCAGCCCGCATGACACGCTGGACGCGCTGACGCACCTGCTGCTGATCGATACGCGGCCCTTCGGGTCGGCGGACCAGATCGCAGCCCGGCTGCTGCCCCTGGCGGGGGCCAATGATTGGCAGAAGTCCCTGGGCCTGCCGGCTGATGACAAGCTGAAGGCCAAAGCCGACGATCTGGTCGAACGGCTGATCGGCCGCCAGCGCGCGGACGGCGCCTTCTCCCTCTGGGCGCATGACGGACCGGCCGATCCGTGGCTGACTGCCTTCGCGCTGGACGTGCTGACCCGCTCGCGGGAGGCCGGATTTACGGTCCCGGAGGATGGCTACCGTCGTGGCATGGACTGGCTGGTGCGCTCCATCGCCAACAGCTGGGTGGAGGATGCGGACCTGCCGGCCCGTGCCTATGCGCTGTATGTGGCGACCCGGGCCCGCGCCATCGACGCCACGCCGCTGCGCTTCTTCCAGGAAACGTTCCAGGCGCGTGTGCCGACGCGTCTGGCCCGTGCCCAGATCGCCGCCGCCTTTGCCATCCTGGGCGATGGACAGCGGGCGGGCGATATCCTGGTCCGCCTGGACGATCCGCTGCCGGGCGTACCGGGCATCCGTGATTTCGGTTCGCCCCTGCGTGACCGGGCCGCGACCCTGGCCCTGCTGATCGCTGCCAATGCCGACCCGGCCCGCATCCGGGCGGAAGAGGTGGCGTTGACCGGCATGTTGCGCGATCCCGCGCTGGTGGCGACGCAGGAACGCGCCTGGCTGCTGCTGGCGGCACAGGCCATGGCCATGCGGCCGCCGGCGCTCAACATCGCGGTGGATGGACAGGCGGTAACGGGCAACGGCCCGCTGTTGCGGGCGCTGACCGAAGGGGTACCGCTGTCGGTCACCAACCGCGGGGACCAGGCGCTGGGGACACTGACCACCATTGCCGGCATCCTGTCCACGCCGGACAAAGCCGAGGCCGCCGGCGGTCTGGCCCTGTCCCGGCAGTTCAAGGACGGCAAGGGACGGCCCGCCAACCTGAAGAATATCCGGGCCGGTGACCTGCTGGTGGTGGTGCTGGAAGGCAAGGCGGAACAGCCGCTGACCGGTCCGCTGCTGCTGATCGACCCGCTGCCGGCAGGCCTGGTGGTCGAAAATGTGCGGCTGGCCGGCAGCGCACAGCTGGGTGACCTGTCCTGGCTGGGCACCTTGTCGGAAGCGGCCCTGGTGGAGTTCCGCGACGACCGGTTCGTGGCGGCACTGGATGGCATGCCTGAGAGCGGGACGTTCCGTCTGGTCTATCTGGCCCGTGCCGTCACCCAGGGCAGTTTCACCCTGCCGGCCGCCCGGCTGGACGATCTGAACGATGGCAGTCGTTTTGCCCGCACGGCTGCCGGCAGCCTGACCGTTCTGCCACCGGCCCCGGCGGCAACGGTGGCGCCGACGGCGGCCACGGCCCCCTGATCCGTGACATGCAGGGGCGGCGGTCGCACCAGCCGTCGCCCCTTCCCGCGCCTACGACCTTGGTAGATGCGGCGGAAATGCACAGGGGATCATCCTTCCGTAAACTTCATTTCGCATCTGCACTCGGCTAGGATCGCGCCGATTAAGACCCTGTTCCGTTGCCAAAGAAGGCCCGTGCCATGGACATCAGCAAGATCCCCGTCGGCAAGAATCCGCCCTGGGACATCAATGTCGTCATCGAGATCCCGCAGGGCGGCCAGCCCGTGAAGTACGAGCTGGATAAGGACAGCGGCGCGCTTTATGTCGACCGTTTCCTGCACACCGCCATGTTCTACCCGGCCAATTACGGCTTCGTGCCGCACAGCCTGGCCCTGGATGGTGATCCGATCGATGTGATGGTGGTGGGCACCACGCCCGTGGTCCCCGGCGTTGTCCTGCGCTCGCGCCCCATCGGCGTGCTGATCATGGAAGATGATGCGGGCATGGATGAAAAGATCCTGGCCGTGCCGGTGGACAAGCTGCATCCCTTCTACAAGGACATCACCAGCTACCGTCAGCTGCCGCAGATCCTGGTGGAGCAGATCGCCCACTTCTTTGAGCATTACAAGGATCTGGAGCACGGCAAGTGGGTCCGCATCGTCCGCTGGGACGAGGCCGACGTCGCCGCCAAGCTGATCGAGGAAAGTGTGGAGCGCTTCCAGAAGGAAGGGTGATCCCACCGCATTCAAAGCCCGTAAGAGATGATGAGCTGGAATCAGGCGATTCCAGCTCATTTTGTTTGCGGCTGTGCCGGAATTATCTTGTTTTCCCGCAACGGAAATCGCGCGACCGGCTTCAGCGCCACCGGCATGATCCTGAAGGGTGCTTTCAACGCCGCCCCCAATCCCGACCTTCTGTCGGCCTTCGGCCTGAGCCTCAGCGCCCTGATCAACCAACGCCTCAGCCATGGCTGGGCCGAAGGACGCGTGGCCCAGCATGCCGACGGCATTGCGGCGACCACCACCCTGCTGGACCTGGCGGCTATACCGGTTTCCAACGGAGACCTGAGGCCCCCTCCTCAAGGGCTGCCGTTTCTTTCAGCAGGGATGGACAGGGACCGACGCCTGCCCCTTTCGGGATAGTACAAATAGAAGCATTTCCAGCCGATGGCTATTCGCAGACAGCCATGTTATTTAATTTAAAGATACCCTTGTCGGGATTTTTATAAAAAGGTGAAAACATGGCTAATATTATTGGTGAATTTGGCGATGATTCAATAGTTGGCACAACTGGAAATGACAGTATAGATGGTTCTTATGGTAACGATACTTTGATCGGTGGTGAGGGAAACGACAGCCTTATCGGGGGTGAAGGCTTTGACCGTCTATCCGGCGGCCCCGGTGACGATGTTTTGAACATTGGCAGCAGCGATACGCTGATCGGTGGGGCCGGCCGTGATTTGTTCATCCCTGGCCCCCCTGCCAGCTATTACAGCTATGGGGTCTCCCGGATTCTCGACTTTACCCAGGGGGAGGACCGGATCGACCTGTCCGGACTGGGCATCCCCGATTTGGAAACAGCCAGGCTGTTCTTCACCAGCACCGGGGAAGGAACCTGGCAGTTTCAGTTCCGCAGTGCCGGCAATGTCTATTCCTTCTATCTGGGGGTCGCACCGACAACGCTGAGCGCCGCCGACTTTGTCTTTGCGGCACCGGTTCCGGGCGGGTTGATCCGGGGCAGCGGCGGGGCCGATGATCTGATCGGGGCGGCTGGCAATGACACGCTGGATGGCGGCAGCGGTGATGATTCCCTGCTCGGCGGGGCAGGCGACGACCGGTTGATCTTGCGCGGCGGGTGGGATCGCGCGATCGGCGGAAGCGGCCAGGATGTCTTTGCCATCTCCACCGATGTCAGCAGCGGGTACGCCAACTACACCATCGCCGATTTCACGCGGGGCCAGGACCGGATTGATCTCAGCGCCTTCGGCATCAGCAGTTGGGACACGCTGAAATCGCTGATGACCAGTTACCCGCCCGGGCAGGGGACGGGCTTTACCCTGGCGCGCGGATCGCAGGTCAGCTTTTTCCTGACGGGCGTGGATTCCAATCTCCTGTCGGCCGGTGATTTTATCCTGTCTACCGACACGGCCCCCCGTGAAATCTATGGCGGCTGGATGAGCCACCTTTATGGCGGCGCCGGCAATGACCGGCTGCACGGGTCGGGTAATGGTTCCTGGATGTATGGCGATGGTGGCGACGACATCCTTTACGCCGCAAACGGCGGCAACAGCCGCATGTCCGGCGGCCCCGGAAGGGATATCTTTGTCCTGGAGGGCGGGGTCAGCACAGGCTTTACCGAAATCGTGGACTTCACCCAGGGTATTGACCGGATCGATGTGTCCGCCCTGGGCATCAGCAGCTTCGAGGTCATCAGGAACGTCGCCGCCCTGCCCACCGGATCCTTGCAGCAGTTGCGGCTGGGCGGCCTTGGCCTGGCGCTGAACATTGATCCGCGCAAGCTGACAGCAGCGGACTTTATCTTCGCCCCCGATGGTCCGTCCCGCCAGATCAGCGCCGTTGGCACATCCGGCCTGCTGGCCGGCGGGTCAGGCAATGACACGCTGGTCGGTGGCGCCAGCGGTCTGGACCAGCTGTTCGGCGGGGCCGGCGACGACACGATCATGGACGATCCAACCGAACCGTCGGGCTGGTACGGCGCTTATGGCGCGGATATCTGGGTCGGGGGTGCCGGCCGCGACCGGTTCGTCGTCAATCAGATCAACGGCCGTGATGTGGTGACGGATTTCACCACGGGCACGGACAAGATCGACCTGTCCGCGCTTGGCATCAGCAGCATCGAGACGGTGCGCTATCTGGCCGAATATGCCGGGATCAATGGCAAGGCGGCCACCGCGCTGCGGGCTGGCATCGGCTGGGATTCCGGGGTGTTCGCCTTCATCGGTGATCGCGACCGTCTGTCGGCGGGCGACTTCATTCTGGCCAATCAGACCAGCCCCCTGACCCGGACCGCCCTGGAGGGGGAGCGCGATCTGTTTGGCGGCTTGGCCGGCGACACGCTGCGCGGCAATAGTGGGGCCAACCGCCTGTTCGGGGATGCGGGGGACGATACGCTGACGGGAGGGGCCGGGGATGACAGGCTTTATGGCGGCGGCGGTACCGACATTGCCCGCTTCACCGGCAATCAGGCCGATTACACCGTCACCACCATCAATGGTATCACCACCGTCCGCCACAATACCGGCACGGACGGTACCGACATGCTGGTCGGGGTGGAGCGGCTGGCCTTCGCCGATCAGGTGATGACACTGACCGCCACCGACGCGGCCACCTTGCGGGTGACCGGTTCCTATGTCCAGGAGGGGGACCGTGGTTTCTATCCCATCATCGTGGAGGGGAAGATCACCGGATCGGTACTGTCGACCGCCGCACCGACCGCCGCGCTGTTCACCGTCAGCCTGTCACAGGTGGCGACCCAGGCCGTAACCTTCGATTTCGCCTATGCCACGGCGGGTGGCTTTTCCATCGGATCGCGCAGCTACACCATCGCCGCAGGGCAGAGCGCCATCGAAATCGCCTTGCCGGCGGCCAGCGGCAACATTGATGTGGGGCCTGACTATGTTCTGGTCGGCACCATCACCAATGTTCAAGGCGCGCTTGTTCCGACGGTCAGCAACAGCCTGACGGCCCGATCAACCATCGTGAATGACGACTTTCAGGCTGATTTCAGCCTGGAGGCCTACCGGGCCCAGAACAGTTCGCTGGACAAGATCTTCGCGGGTAATGATGCCGGCCTGATCCAGCATTACATCAATAACGGCCGGCCCGAGGGGCGGATCGCCACCGGGTTCGACGCCGAAGCCTATGCCGCCCAGAACCCGGACCTCTATGCCGCCTATGGGCTGGATGCCAAGGCCCTGCTGAACCATTACCAGACCATGGGGGTGAAGGAGGCGCGGCCACGCGAAGGGTTCGATGCCGTCGCCTATGCGGCGCTCAACCCCGACATCTATGCCGCCTATGGCTTGAACCACAGGGCCTTGGTCGAGCATTACATGAACTATGGCGACAGGGAGGGCCGGCAGGCCACCGGCTTCGATGCCGAAGCCTATGCCGCGCTGAACCCGGATCTGTTCCGGGCCTTTGGTCTGAACGAAAAGGCTCTGGTCGAGCATTTTATCCAGACCGGCCGGGCGGAAGGCCGGTCCGCCGTGGGCTTCAGCGCCGAGGCCTACGCCGCCTTCAACGGCGACCTGTTCACCGCTTTCGGCCTGGATCACAGTGCCCTGGTCAATCACTATATCGTCAATGGTCAGGCCGAAAAACGCTTCGCCTTCTCGTTGAACAACATTGTGCCCACCACCCCGGCCGACCCATCCCTGCTGGTGCCGTTGACCGGGTGGGTCCAGGATTACCTGTTGGGATGAGGCCAACCGGCGGTACCGGTGTCGCTAGCTCGTCAACCTGTCCGGTTTATGTAGCTCGTGATCTGTCCGCTTCGTTCTTGTTTTTCCCTGGGGCATGCCGCAGGGAAAAATGGCCGTCGTGGAAGCGTGTCACGCGG